>QEXY01000038.1 GCA_003130875.1 Ardenticatenia bacterium | reverse complement strand
GCGTGATCCAGAGCACCCCCGCCCCCGGCGAGGAGCTGCCCCTGGACGCCGCCCTTGAAATCATCTTCGACCAACCGATGGACGCGCCATCGGTGGAGGGCGCCTTCCAGATCTCACCGCCCGTCGCCGGGCGCTTTGAATGGGCGGACGCGCAGACGTTGCGCTTCTGGCCCAATGCCCCGTGGGAGCGCGGCCAGTCGTACGAATTGCGTATCTCCCAGGTGGCGCGCTCCCAAGACCAGCTGCCGCTACGCGAGCCCTTCCGCCTGCGCTTTGCCGCGGTCGGGTTCCTCGAGGTCGCCCAGGTCATCCCGGCAGATGGCACCCAGGACGTTGACCCGACGGGCACGGCTATCACGGTGATGTTCAACCGTCCGGTGGTGCCGCTGGCTGCACTGGCTGAACAGGCGAGCTTCCCCCAGCCGCTCCAGCTCCAACCCCCCGTGGCGGGCACGGGCGAATGGGTCAACACCTCGGTGTACGTCTTCCGTCCGGCGGAACCGCTGGCGGGTGGCAGCACCTATACGGCTATCATCCCGCGTGGTCTCACCGACACGACCGGTGGTTTGCTGGCAGCAGATTATACCTGGTCGTTCAGCACGGCGCCCCCTATGGTCGTCGCCACCCAGCCAGGTGACGGCGCCGAGATGATCAGTGTCCGCCCTGAGATCCAGGTGCAGTTCAACATGGCGATCGACCCCGAATCGGCCAGGGAAGCCTTCCACCTGAGGCGCGATGGGGAAGAGATACCCGGCACGCTGCAGGTGGTGGGCAACACATTGCATTTCACCCCCACCCAGCAGCTGGAGTTCGATACCCTCTATCGGGTTGAGGTCACCCAGGGTGTGCGCGCCGCGGCGGGCGGACCACGCGGCATGCCCCAGGACTACACCTTCGCCTTCCGCACGGTGCCGCTGCCCAAAGTGGTGGCCACCGATCCGCAAGACGGTGAACAGGCGGCGCATCCCTACACGGGTTTCACCATCCGCTTCAACGTCCCCATCGACCCCGCCACCGTGCTGCCCCATCTGACCTTCAGCCCGAACATCACCGCCTCGCAGGTGATCACCTATTACCGTGAATGGGATCACACTTTCAGCATCCAGTTTGGCGCGCAGCCTTCTACGGAGTATTGGATTGCCATCGCGCCGGGCATCCGCGATCCCTACGGTAATGCGACGGCTGAAGAGCTGAGCGTGCACTTTCGCACCGCAGCGCTCTCGCCCGACTTCCGTCTGCTCACGCCCGGCCTGGTGGGCACCTACGACGCGGCGGCGCCGGCGCGCGTCCTCGTCACCTTTGTTAACCTCACCGAACTCGACCTGGCGCTCTATCGCCTTTCCCCGGACATGATCACCTATCCGGAGTGGCAATGGGATGAATATCGTCCGTCGCGCGCGAGCCTGGTGCGACGCTGGCGCGAGACGCTCGAGGCGCCGCTCAATAAACCCAGCTATGCGCGCATCGAGCTGGTCGAAGGAGGTGGGCCTCTGGAGCCGGGCCTGTACCTGCTGCGCGTCGACTCCCCGCAGCTGCCTGCAGAGCGCCGGGAGCGTTGGAATCGCACCCACGTATTGGTCGTCTCTGCACTCAACCTGACGTTCAAATATGGCCCGCGCGATGCGCTGGTGTGGGCGACCGATCTGGCCGACGGCGCGCCGGTCGCAGCGCTCCCCGTGCAACTCTATGATGTGGATACCGAGCAGGTGGTGGACGTCCAGACGACCGATGGCCAGGGAGTGGCGGGGTTCGCACTGGACGAGCAACGCCATCGCAACCTGATCGTTTATTCCCCGGCGCCTTTCGCCGCCGTCTCCAGCCGCTGGGCACGCGGCACCAGCGCGTGGGACTTCGGCCTGCCGGCCGCCTATGAGTGGACCAAGGCGCGTGTGGTGCTCTACACCGACCGCCCCATCTACCGACCCGGCCAGACGGTCTATCTAAAAGGAGCCTTGCGCGCTGAGGACGATGCCGTCTATGCCCTCTCCGATGCTGATCGGGTACGGGTTACCATTACCGACCCCAACTATGAGACGGTCTATGACACGGAACTGCTGCTGAATGACAACGGCACCTTCGAGAGCAGCTGGCTCATCGGCGAGGGCGCTCCCCTTGGCCCCTATGTCATCGCTGTCGAATTTGCCCGATACAGCTACCAGACCACGTTTCAGGTGGCGGCATATCGTCCACCTGAGTTCGAAGTGACGGTGACTCCGGAGGTCTCCGAAGTGGCCCAGGGCACTCCGGTCGAGGCGACCGTGGAAGTGCGTTACTTCTTCGGCGGCAGCGTGGCCCAGGCGCCGGTGCAGTGGAATCTGCTGGCTGAGCGCTACGTCTTCAAACCGCCCTGGGGTGGTGGCTACACGTTCACCGAGACGGACGACCCGTGGCAGTGCTTCGATTGCTGGTGGCGCCCGCCCAGCCCGCCTGTGCCCATCCTGAGCGGCAGCGGCACCACCGACGACGCTGGCCGCCTGACAATCTCTATTCCGGCACAGCTGGTGGGCCAGGATGGCAAGCCGCTTGCGCGCAGCACGCGCCTGACCCTCGAAGCGACGGCCACCGGACGGGACAACCAGGTCATCGCCGGGCGCACCAGCTGGGTGATGCACCAGGGCGACTTCTATGCCGGCCTGCGCGCGGGCCGTTATATGGGGCGTGCAGGCGAGCCCTTCCCGGTCGACCTGGTGGCGGTGGATTGGCAGGGCACCAGGCTGCCAGACAAGTCGCTGCAGCTGCAGGTCTATCGGCGCGAATGGCACAACCGCTACGTGGAAGACGCGCCAGGGAGTGGCCGCTGGGAATATGAAGAAAAGGACATCCCGGTTGAGACAATCAGCGTGCGCACCGACGCACGGGGTGAGGCGGTGGCCACCTTCACGCCCCCGCAAGCCGGCACCTATCGCCTGGTGGTCTCGGGTCGGGATGACGCAGGACGTGAGGTGCGCGCCAGCCTCTTCGTCTGGGTCACCGGCAAGGAACGGGTCACCTGGCGGCGCGAGAACCACGATCGCATCAACCTGGTCGCGGACAAGACATCCTATAAACCCGGCGAGGTGGCTGAGATCCTCATCCCTTCGCCCTATGAGCAACCCCATTACGCGCTGGTCACCGTCGAGCGCAACCGCATCCGACGTCACGAAGTCATCTACCTCGAGACGAACACCTATGTCTACCGCCTGCCCATCGAGCCAACGGATGCGCCCAACATCTATGTCTCGGTGGTGTTGATCAAGGGCAGTCGCGCGGACGGTCGCCCTGCCGAATACAAGGTGGGGCTGTTGCCGCTGGATGTGTCCACAGAAGAACAAGAGCTCCAGGTGACCATCACGCCGGCGCGCAGCCGGGTCGCGCCCGGTGAGACGCTGGACTGCACGGTCAAGGTCACCGATCAGCGCGGGGAGCCGCTGCAGGCGGAGCTCTCCCTGGATGTGGTGGACAAAGCGGTGTTGAGCTTGATGCCGCGTGCGCCCCATGTGCTGCGCGAGGGGTTCTATTTCCGCCGTGGCATCGGCATCCAGACGGCAGCCAGCCTGGCCATCGCCGCCAACCGCCAGCTAGAGGAGATGGAGACGGAGCTGGGGCTGGCCACCGCCGATGAAGAGCGGATGATGCAAGAGGGCATGCTATTGCCCGTTCCCACCGCTATGTCCCCTTCGCTGACACGGGAAGCAAAAGGGGTGGAGGCAGCCCTGCCGCCAGGCGTGACGCTGCGCCAGGAATTCGCCGACACCGCCTATTGGAACCCCATCGTGACCACCGATGCGCGCGGCGAGGCCCAGGTGCGCATCCCGCTGCCGGACAATATCACGACATGGGTGGTGCGCGGCCTGGCGATCAACCCGGCCACGCAGGTCGGCGAGGGCTTGGCGGAGGTGATCGCTGCCAAGCCGCTGCTCATCCGCCCTATCACTCCGCGCTTCCTGGTGGTGGAAGATCGCGTGGTGCTGGGCGCGGCGGTGAGCAATAATACCGAGAACACATTGGACGTTGCGGTGAGTCTCATCGCGACCGGTGTCACCTTGCAGGACGTGGCGACGCAGACAGTGCGCATCGAGGCGGGGCGTGAGGCAACCGTCACCTGGAATGCGCAGGTGACCGATGCCCCCTACGCCGACCTGGCTTTCGTCGCGATTGCCCAGGAGCGCGGCTACAGTGACGCCAGCAAGCCCCGACTGACCACCGGGCCGGAGGGCACGCTGGCGGTCTATCGCTACACTGCACCCGAGGTCGTGGGCACGGCGGGCACGCTTGCGGGCGAGGGGCGCGTCACCGAGCGGATCGCGCTGCCGCCGCGCTACGACAGCCGACGCGGTATGCTTCAGGTGCGCATCGACCCATCGCTGGCGGCCAGCATCCGCGACGGATTGCGCTACCTCGAACACTATCCCTACGAGTGCACTGAACAAACTGTCAGCCGTTTCCTGCCCAACGTGTTGACCTATCGCGCGTTGCAGCAGTTGGGCATCGCCCGGCCCGAGCTGGCCGACCAGCTGACCCGGCTAGTGGAGCACGCACTGGGCAAACTCTACGTCCAGCAGAATCCCGATGGCGGTTGGGGGTGGTGGCCAGAGCGGGAGAGCAACCCGCACGTCAGCGCCTATGTCGTCTTCGGCCTGTTGATGGCACGCCAGGCGGATTTCGCCGTGGACGAGACGGTGCTGCAACGTGGGCTGGATTTCCTGCACAGCCGTTTGACCTCGGTGCGCGAGCTGGAGACGGCGTACGCAGCGAACCAACAGGCGTGGTTGCTCTACGTTTTGGCCGAAGCTGGCCAGGCGCCCGCAGGCTACCTTGAGGAGCTATACACATATCGTGCTCGCCTTAGCTGGTATGCGCGCGCGTATCTCGCTATGGCACTGGAGCGGCAGGGATACGGCAGGGACTGGATCGACACTCTGCTCTCCGACCTCAACAGTGCAGCCATCCTGAGTGCCACAGGCGCGCACTGGGAGGAAGAGGAAACCGACTGGTGGGCGATGAACTCGGACACGCGCACGACCGCCATCGTGCTGGACGCTCTCGTGCGCCTCGATCCCAACAATGCCCTGATTCCCAACGTGGTGCGCTGGCTGATGGTCGCGCGGAAGGCGGATGTCTGGGCGACTACGCAGGAGACCGCCTGGGCACTCATTGCCCTGACCGACTGGATGCGCCACACGGGTGAGCTGCAGGCGACGTATCATTACACGGTGCAGCTCAACGGGGAGACGCTGGCCGACACGGAAGTCTCTCCGCAGACGGTGGAGCGCAGCGAGGACATCCGGGTGGACATCGCGCAGCTGCGACAGCAGGTCTCCAACCAGCTCGTCATTGCCCGCGGCGCCGGCCCGGGTTCGCTGTATTACACCGCCCACCTGCACGTCTACCTGCCGGTGGAGCAGCTGCCCGCCGTCAACCGCGGCATCATTGTACAGCGGCGTTATACGCTCGCCACGTGCGATCAGGGAGTGCGCTGCCCGGACGTGAAAGAGGCCAAGGTGGGCGACGTGATTCGCGTGGATCTGACGATCATCGCGCCGCATGACCTGCATTACCTGGTGGTCGAGGATATGCTGCCGGCGGGTGCCGAGGCGATCGACACCGGACTGGCGACCACCAGCTTGCTGGCACAGCGGCCCGGGCTGCGACGCGCGGCAGAGGAGACGGACCGTGCCATGCCATGGCACTGGTGGCACTGGTACAGCCGCAGCGAGCTGCGCGACGAGAAGATGGTCTTGTTCGCCGATTACCTGCCCAAGGGGACGTATGAATATCGTTACACGATGCGCGCCACCACGCCGGGTGACTTTCACGTCATTCCCACGGTGGCTTGGGAGTTCTACTTCCCCGAGGTCTTCGGGCGCAGCGAAGGGCGCATGCTCTACATCGGGCAGCCGCGTTGAGCGTGTGCGCGGGCAGGGTGGTTAAACCCCTCGCCCGCGCGCCATTTCACCTGCATCGGCTCGCCGTTGCATCCAGCGGTGGAGAAATTCCGCCAGGCGATCGACGTCGTTCAGATCGAAGTGGGGCACCGGCACATCCAGCGCGCAGTCGCTGACGACGGCGAGCAGCTCCTCAGGCCGGGCCATCAATTGGGGTACGCCGTGGGCATCGCGCAGCGCGTGGGCAGCTCGACACACTTCGATCTTAGGGTGAGAGCTTTCTTTGTAGCCCTCTACCAGTACCAGATCCACCTGCTGGAGATGGCGCGCGATCAGCGCTTCGAGGTCTGGCGGTCCCTCCGCGGGATAGAAGATGGCCACCTGAGCGGCACATGCCCCCATCACGATGTCGGCGCCCGCCTGTGCCATGCGGTAACTGTCCTTGCCGGGGACATCGAAGGCGGTGGCATGGGCATGATGCTTGAGCACGCCCACGCGCAACCCCCGTGCCTTGAGACGGGGGATCAGCTTCTCCAAGAGGGTGGTCTTGCCGGTGCCGCTGCGGGCGACGAAGCACACCACCGCCGGCCCCTTGGCGACGCTAGAGGACATCCAGCTCGATCACTTTGGAGAGGTTGTGTGGCCGGTCGGGATCCAAGCCCTTACTGAGCGCGCGATAATAGGCCATCAGCTGCAATATCGGCAGGTAGAGCACACCGCGCATCTGCTCCGGCACGCCGGAGTCGAAGGCGACATCCGTCCGATTCTCGCCCAGCGTGAGCGTCTGCGCACCCAAATGGGCCATCTGTTGCATCACGGCCTCTTCCTGCGCCCGCGCCGTGTCGGAGAGCAACCCCACCACCAGCGTCTGAGGTGTGACCATGGACATCGGCCCGTGGCGGAACTCAAGGAAGTGGAACGGTTCCACCACGGTGAGGGACATTTCTTTCATCTTCAGGGCTGCCTCACACGCCAGACCGTAGCGCGGCCCGGAGCCCAGGAAAAAGATTTGGTTCAGCGTCGTGTTCTCGCCCCATTGCCTGGCCAATGCCTCATACTGGCCCAGCAGGCGTTCACCGACGGGGGGCAGCCGTTCGAGGGAGTCCAGCGCGCCGGGCACGTTGCCCCACACGGCCGCCATGGCGACGCAAGCGACATACATCGAAGCAAACGAACGCGTCTGCGCGACGCTCTCCTCACGGCCGGCGGGGAGCAAGATGGTCACATCCCCCATGGCCACCAGCGCCGCGTCGGGGTAGTTGCAGACCACCACCACATCACCCCGACCTTCCTGGCGGAAGCGTTCCACTGCGCGCAGTGTCTCTGTGGTGCTGCCCGAGCGTGACACCGCGATCAGCAGCGTGCGCGCGCCGCGAGCGGGATAGGCAGAATCGGGGTAGAGGAGCAGCTCCGAGGCGGGCAACGCGCGACACACAGCCCCGGTAAGCGCCTGCGTCAACGCCGCGGCAGCCAGCGAAAGGTAGTACGTGCTGCCGCAACCCGTGAACAGAGTTTGAGCGTAAGATGAGGGCGCCAGCGCAGCCAGGCGAGAGGATTGCGCCCTGACCTGGTGCACCGCCTCAGCCCAGGCAACCGGCTGCGAGGTGATCTCAGCGTAGGTGTGACTACCAGGTGTTGCCATGGTGTCCTGTGTCCTTTCGGGTTGGAACATGGGGCTGTTGGGAACTATCGTTCCCTTCCTGTACACCGAAGTGTAGCATTCGGAGGCTGAATTTGTCAATCGAAGAGCACCCGAAAAAATTATCAAAAATTGCAAAACGTGAGATTTCTGAAAATTTCAAAATCCCTATTGTCAACTTCCAAAAAGTGATTTATAATAGTGGTGATTTCCATCTGCCAGCTGCACACCCTTGCTACGTTTACGGTACATCCAGTTTCTCAGTCACCCTGAAGGAGGAAAAATGCAGAATGAGCACACAACAGGTAGTGGATAGGCAGCGAGCTGCCTGGTGGCAATCGGCCATCCTGGCAGTTGTCGGTGTGCTGGTGTTTGTGGGCATTGTGATCGGGCTGGAGAGCGCCTTCCAGCCGACCTTGAGCGGAACGGCTTTGCTGGTGGTGGGTGTGCTGCTGGCGCTCGTTCCGGCGGCGTTGTGGCTGATCTTCTTCTATGTGCAGGACCGGCTGGAGCCAGAACCGAAGAAGGAAGTGTTCAAGATTTTTCTAGTAGGATTGGCACTGGCGGGTGCAATCGGGATTCCAGTGACCGATCAGCTGTTCCGTGTCTCGGACTGGCTGTATCGCAGTTCGGTGTCCCTGGTGTTGGGCTCCATCTTTGTGGTGGGGGCGATCGAGACCTTCCTGATTTACGTAGCCGTGCGCCTTTTCATCTATGACACGGATGAGTTTGATGAGCGTAGCGATGGGATGGTCTACGGTACGGCAGCGGGCCTGGGATACGCCACCGCCTTGAACATCCAGTTCGTCTTGGCAAGCGAGGGCGCAGCACTGGGTAGCGCCGAGGTGACCGTCGCCGAGGTGGCGCTGGCGCATGCCGCCTTCGCCGGTGTGCTGGGCTACTTCCTGGGGCGTGCCAAGCTGGAACGCGAGCGTGTCCTGTGGTTGCCGCTCGGTTTCCTCCTCGCTACGCTGCTCAACGGCTTGTTCACCATCCTGCGCAGCCGGTTGGAGACCGGTGACATCATTATGGGGCAGGTGAGCGCCGTCTTGCCGACGGTCAGCGGGCTCTTCCTGGCCGGCGCGCTGGCATTGATCGTGGCGGTCGTGGTGGCACTACTCATCCAACGGGACATCGCGCGCACCCAGGCGCAGGGGCGGCGCGCCGCGGTGGACGCCGCAGTGGGTGATCGTCGGTCGAACTTCGCCACGATTGCCCTGTTCGTCGTGCTTATCATTGTGGGGATTATCACCTGGCTTTCCGTCACCGGTGGTGTCACCTCCTTTGAGGTGGCCGGATTCAAGGGGGTCTATCCCGACCATTACGGGGTAGCGACGCGTGAGGGGGATGTATTCCGTGTGGCGGATGTGTTGGGCAGTGGCGCTGAATTCGCCATCCAGACAATAGAGCTGCAAGCGGGAGAAGGCGCTCAGCAAGTGGTGGCTGCGCTGGCAGTGCAGCGCGGCAGCGATTTTGCTGCCTATAAGGTGCTGGAATCGAAGGAGGTCACCCTGAACGGCAAGCCGGCACTGTGGCAGCGTTTCGCCTACGTCGATCCGATGACCCTGCTGAAAACTTTGCCGCGCGTGGTGGAGGGCGAGGATTACATTGTGGTGGATGGCAATCGCGCCGTCATCATCACTTTGCTCACCACCCCGGAGAACCTCCCCGATGTGGAGCCGTCGTTCCAACAGTTTGTGGAACGGCTGACGTTTTGAGGAAAGGACGTAAACCGAGATGAAAACGCAAATGAAAGTGTTTCTCTCCATATTGAGCACCCTCGTCTTGGTGCTGGTCTCTGTGTTGGGCGCGTTCGCCAGCACGCCGGCCTGGCGCGCTGCGGCGGGCAATGTCGAGTCAGCCGGGAACGACGCGCTGCCACAAGCAGCCGCATGCACTAAGATGCAAATCAGCAATCCTGCCCTCTGGTTCGCCACCGACAAGAAGGGCAATGTCTACCCAGATAAGATTGTGAAGCGTTACCCCACCGGCACCACGGTGATCGCCTCCGGTTTTGAGTACAACTGTATCCCCAAGAACACCACCATCGGGGTGGTGTACTACTATGGTGGTTTCGACACCGAGCCGGTGTTCAGCGACAGCCACAAGGAGTCACCCGACAATAAGTCCGGTGTCTTCTGGTGGTACATCGGCTACGAGGATGGCTCTCCGCTTCCGGAGGGAGACTGGCAGGTAGAATGGTATATCAACAAGAAGCTGGCCAGCAAAGGTGAGATCACTGTCGGCGGTGGCACCAAGGACGATATAGAGCCCCTCGAGACCGAAGAAGCCACAGAGGAAGAAGCCACAGAGGAGGAAGAAGTAACCGAAGAGGAGCCCAGCGACGTTGAGGACATCTGGGACTTCGGCGAAGAAGAGGAAGAACCCGTCGCTGAGACGGTGACGGTGCAGGGTAAAATCATCGACGGCAAGACCAAGAAACCCATTGCCGACGCGCTGTTTGTCGTGCTCAATCCCGGCGTGGGAATGCAAGAATGGGCCGATAAGGATTTCGCCGAGGAGGACGTCTACACAGGTGCGAAGACGGACACTCGTGGGCAATTCACCTGTCCGAAGGAGCTGGAACGCAACGTCACCTATACCGTGGTGGTGGCCGCCAAGGGATATCAGATCATCGTTGCAGAGGACTTCATAATCGACGAGCAGCAGGAAGACCCGGTCGTGCTGACGATTAAAATGTACAAGTGAGCGTGGGCATCGACGTGGCATCTCCAGGGGATTATGCCCCACTGCATGATCCCCTGGAGCGATGCATGACGCTCCACGACCATCGCGACAATTGCACTCCGTATTTTCATCCAGCCTGGGATGGTCACGCGAGATGACCATAGTGGGGTGAAAAAGCTATGAGGAACATACCGATCGGCTTTGTGGCGACCTTAACGGTTATCTGTTTCCTCCTTATCGGATGTGCTCGCCCTCCGGTACCGACGACCCCCCAATCGACCGAACCGGTGACCTCTGCATCGGCGCTACCCCATTCTGCTGAAACGCTTGCCATCCCATCGCCCGTGACCATATCATTGACTTCCGCAGCGCCGGCATTGCGACCGAGCGGCACGCCAACGTTTACACTGGTGTCCATCGGTGATGTGGTGGGGAATCCCGAGGCATTCCGCGATCTTCGGGTGCACATACGCGGTTATGGGCTGATCGCTGCAACCCTTCCTCTGTGTCAGGGATATGTAGGCCTGGACCGCCGGACAAACTTTGTCGATGCTGCGGGCGACAAAATGGTCGCCGATGTCAAATGGCAGCCACCACCCAACGCGCGGATGTACGACCCTGACAACCTGAGAACCTTTGAAGGCTACATCCGGGTATTCCGCGGCGAAATTGGCTGCCCAGGCGAGGTCACATTCGAGACATTCCCCTACTTTGAGGTCATGAACGTGGCGGAGTGATCTGTCCCCCTACAGATATCCATGCTCGCGCAGCCAGCGGCGCAACTGTGCCTCATACACCGCGGGCACCAATATGCTGGTCGGGCCGATCTGTTTCCCCAGCCACGCCCGGACGACCGGATCGCGACGCAGTTGCGCCAGCTGCGCCGCATCGGCCAGGTGTAACACGACCGCCCGTTCCAGGTGTACCGTGTTGCCTCTGCACCAGTGCCTCAGAGACTCCAGCACGTGGTCTGGCACATGGCCGCCGCTGATGCGCCTCAGGAAGTTCGCAATCTGCTCTGCCCGTACCCCCTGCCGCACCAGCTGCCGAACTCCGTCGGGAGACAGGCGGTAGACTGCCACGGCATCTTCCCGCCTGACCAGCTCGGCAAAGCGCGCCAGGTGGAAGCGTTCATCCAAACGGGCATGCGGTGCAACGCGCACGGTGAAGTCCTCCATGATAACAAACGCGGACACGTCAGGAGTGGATTTCTCCGGCGGCTGTGCCTGCCCCAACAGCGTCGCCGCCCAATGTGTCACGCAAAAGGTGGTCGGCGGCCTGTCTGTCCCCTCCCATCCCAGATCGACCACACCTAACCAGTAAAGCGGTTGTGTGACCAGATGGCGGATCAGCGCGCCTTCCACCTCGTCCCAATGTTCGAAACCCAATAGTGGACGACTGTCGCGATCGCGCAGATACCAGACGGAATAATCTCCATCCGGACGCTGGAAGTCCGGTTCGTACGCTTTGATCGCGGCAACCAGGTCGTCTATGCGGTGCCATGTTCCCGGTAGACATTGTGCCAGCACACGTAACACCATGCGGCGTGCTGGCAAGGGATCGCTGTGCCAGTCCGGCGAGGGCAGCTTCAGGATGGGCACATAGCGCAGGTCATGCCAGGTGACGTCATCGCGCCAGGCAGCCTGCAGCATCGCAAAGCGCTCGGCCGGAGGGCTCTGCAACCAGCGGCGCACATTTTCGCGCCGGAGTACCAGGTGGTTTTGGTGGCGGGCCACCAAACCGGCCGTACGACACAGGTGCAACAGGAACGTGAGGCGGTCATCCTCTGAGCCGTAAGGCGATTCGGCAGGCAGCAACGGCATCAGCCGTGCACGGATTGCCTTATGATGTGCTGCGCTTGGCTGGTCGTCGCCTCCCAGGAGGACGGTATGGCGATATACGTATACCAGTAGATTGAAGACATCCTCCACCAGGGCGGTGGCAGCGCTGAGGCGCTGTGCCGGGGGGCTCAGCGTGGGCAATGTGGGCGGGGCAGGTGGAGGTGGCGGCGGGGGCAACAAGGGCAACACATCCTGTGGGATGTAGAAGACTTCCACTAGGTGTTCGTCCACACGGTGGAAACCCTGGAAGATCAAACCACGATAATACAGCGCCTCGGTGGCGTTTGCCGGCGTCTCCCATGGCCGTTCACGCTGCATGCGGCCGGGTCCCATGGGACGCACTGTGCCGAAGCGGCGGGTGAAGCGAGGGCTTTCCATCCAGCCGCCGGCGCGTTGCAGGGCACTCAGCGCTTCGCGCGCGTCGCCGGAGAGTTCGGCGAGGGTGAGAGCCAGCGATGTAGGCGCAAGCAGCTGCTCAGCCAGCTCGCGCGCGGCATGGAGTGGATTCTGGCTGCCCAGGGTAGCACCGCGCATGCTTGCCAACGCGTTGAGCATGACAATATCATAGTCCACCAGCGATGCGAGCAGTGTGCGCTTCATCACCGCCGCCGCTATGTCGCGCGCTCAGGAGATCTGCTGACCCACCCGCAGGAAGAGAAGCACAGCCATCACCCGCGGATTGCGCTCTGCCTCGGCGGTGAGCCCCAACTTGCCGAAGATGTTGTTGACGTGGCTTTCCACGGTGCGTTCGCTGATGCACAGCTTGCGCGCAATGCTGATGTTGGTATAGCCTTCTGCCATCAGGCTGAGCACTTCCATCTCACGGCTGGTGAGCTCTTTGAAGTGCGAGTCGGGCGAAGCGGAAGCAATGCGGATCAGCTCATCCTGAATCTCTGGCGCCAAGATGGCGCCGCCTTCGGCCACCACCTGGATCGCGCGATGTAGCTCCTCTGGCTCGCTGAGCTTTGTCTTGAGCAGATACGCTTTACCAGCAGTGCCGCTGCGCAAAAATGCCTCGGCATACTGGCGTTCGCTATAATGGGAGAAAAGCACCAGACCGGTGCGCGGCGCAAACGCGCGGATGCGTTCTGCCGCCTGGATGCCGTTCAGCTTGGGCATCTGAATGTCGAGCAACACCACATCCGGTCGCAAGCGCTGCGCCGCTTCCACGGCCGCTTCCCCATCCGCCACTGCCCCGACCACCCGGATGTCGGGCATCCCGTTCAGGATGTTGACATAGGTATCCCTGAGGATCTTTTGATCCTCTGCCACCAGGACGCTGATGGGCGCCATTGCATCTCCTCCCTTCAACGCGGCGTGATCCCGCTCAGCCTGCGCAGGTCGTTCCCCTTCCCGGCAGGGGAAAGCGGGTCGGAAACACCGTTCAGCAGCGATAGTGTACCATGACGCTCCGGGGGATACAATCTGCCGTAATTGTTTTTTTGGTTTTCCCCTTTATGCGGGCGTATAATTGCATTTTGCTTTTTTTCAACCAAGGATGTGAACGTGGGCAAGAGCGAGTTTCGCGTCGCAACAGCATATGCTTATAACCATTCCGGCCCGCTGCGCTGGATCATCTCGCACGCGCGCCGCTATCCGTTGTTCCTGCCTGGCCTGCTCGTAGCCGCTGTCGTGAACAACCTGTGCTACGGCTATATTCAGGTGTTGATCGGCAGGGCGTTCGACCTGATCACCAGTGCGAACTGGAGCGTGACAGCATTGGGCGGCATGGCGCTGAGCATCCTGGCCGTGGCATTGGGACAGGGTGTCATAGCGCTGGCGCGCAACTACTCGGTCGAGTTTCTGGCGCAACGCATCGAGCGCAATGCGCGCGATGAGCTCTACCTCAGTCTGTTGGGCAAGAGCCAGACATTCCACAGCCGTCAGCGTGTGGGGGACATCATGGCGCGTGCCACCAACGATGTGCACACCCTCAACCTGATGTTCAGTCCGGGGCTGATGCTCATTGTCGACTCGTCCATGGCCATCTTGATGCCCCTATTGCTTATCAGCCGCATCCATGTGGAGCTGCTGCTGGTGCCGTGTATCTTTCTGGTGATGCTCGGCTTCACCGTGTGGGACTACACGCGGCGGCTGGCGCCGGTCAGCATGGCGCTGCGCGAACAGTTCGGCACGTTGAACGCTGGCCTGGCCGAGGCGATCAGCGGCATCGAAGTGGTCAAGGCGAACGTGCGCGAGCGCTATGAATGGGACAAGTTTACGCGCAACACGCGCCGCTATCGCGATCTCTTCGTCGAACAGGGCGAGATTCAGGCGCGCTATTGGCCTCTATTGGCCTTCAGCATTGCCTGGGGCGCTGGGTTCTTCCATGCTTTGCTTATCTGGCGCAACGGTGCCATCACCTTGGGACAGGTGGTAGCGTTTATGGGGTTGTTGGGGACATTCCATTTCGCCACCTACATCAGCCTCTTCTCCTTCAACCTGGTGCAGATGGGCATCGCCGGCGCCAGGCGCATCCTGAAACTGATCAACACTGAGACCGAGTTGGATGAAAACGTCGGCGGGGTGGCACAGCCGATGCGCGGTGAGGTCACCTTTGAGAATGTCACATTCAGCTATAACGGGGCACCTGTGCTGAAGAACATCAGCTTCACCGTCCATCCGGGCGAGACGGTCGCCATCGTTGGGCAGACCGGTTCGGGCAAGACCACGCTCACCAAACTGATCAACCGCACGTTCGATGTGCAGAGCGGGCGGGTGCTGGTGGACGGGATTGACGTGCGCGATTGGAACCTGGATGCGCTGCGCTCGCAAGTCTCCACCATCGAGCAGGATGTCTTTCTCTTTTCGCGTTCGATTGCGGAGAACATCGCCTTCGGTTGTGCCAATGCCACCCAGGAGGAGATCGAACGCGCGGCACGCGATGCCCAGGCGCATGACTTCATTATGGCATTCAAGGACGGCTATGCCACCCAGGTGGGCGAACGCGGTGTGACCCTTTCGGGAGGGCAGCGTCAGCGCATTGCCATCGCGCGCGCATTCCTCACCCGTCCGCGTATTCTCATCCTGGATGACAGCACCAGCGCCATCGACAGCGCCACGGAGGATCAGATTCAGCGTGCCATCCGGCGCATCAGCCGCCAGCAGACCACCTTCCTCATCACCCATCGCGTGAGCCAGATTCGCTGGGCAGATCGCATCCTGGTGTTGCGGCGCGGCGAGCTGGTGGCGCAGGGCACCCACGAAGAATTGCTACAACGCAGCCCGGACTACCGACGGATTTTCGCCCAGTACACCAGGGAACGCGCTCCACAAACTGTGGATCTCGACGCAACCGGCGATATCGGCCGCGCGGGCACGGCACCTTTGCCGAAAACACTTGGATAAAGCAGGACACCATGGGGTTCATTCTCGACGGACTCGACACCGAGGCATACGACCGCCAATATTCAGATCGCGAGCTATTGCAGCGCATTCTCGCCTACTTCCGGCCGCACACCTGGCAGCTGGTCGCAGTGGTGCTCGGCATCGTGTTCTCCTCGGCGGCGGACAGCTTCGGCACCATCCTGGTCGCGCGGGTGATCGACCTGGCCGCGCAGGAACCTACCGTCTTGCGGCTGATGCTTCTGAGTGGGGCAGTGGTATTACTGGGCGTGGCAGGCTGGTTCTTCAACTACATTCAGCAGCATTTCAGCGCGCGCGTGGTGGGCGACGTCGTGCTGCGCCT
Source organism: Ardenticatenia bacterium (assembly GCA_003130875.1). Classification (GTDB taxonomy): domain Bacteria; phylum Chloroflexota; class Anaerolineae; order 4572-78; family NAK82; genus NAK82. Next base: position 23,973 of record QEXY01000038.1, on the reverse strand, counting down.
GCGCCAGGACGTCTTCGCCGCCACCATCGGACACGATATGTCCTTTTTCGACGAGTTCGCCTCGGGCAAGATCGTCAGCCGCGTCACCTCGGACACAGAGAGCTTTTCCGATGTGATCACGTTGGTGGCACGCCTGTTGGGACAGATTGTCATGGTGATGATCTTGCTCGTCTGGCTGCTCGCCATCAACGTCTGGCTGACGCTGTTGCTGGTGGCGATGGCGCCATTTGCCGTGCTCATCGCATTGCGCTTCCGTCACATCGCGCGGCGTGTCACGCAGAACGCACGACGTACCACAGCCAGCATCAATGCGCAGATCGAGGAGTCGATCTCCGGCATCCACGTCGCCAAGGCATTCCGCCAGGAGAGCGCCCTATACACCACCTTTGCGGAAAACAACCGGCTGGCATACCGCGTGGGGCTGCAGCGCGGGCTGGTGCTCAACACCATCTTCCCGGTGATGGAGATGACTTCTGGCTTTGGAATTGCTCTGCTGGTCTATGCCGGCGGCTTGGTGGTACAAGTGGGCGGCATCAGTCCGGGGGAATGGTATCTGTTTATGATGGCGGCGGGTTACTTCTGGTGGCCTATGCTCAGCATCGCCTCGTTCTGGAGCCAGTTTCAAGATGGTCTCTCGGCGGCCGAGCGCGTGTTTGCGCTGATCGATGCCTCGCCCAAGGTGCACCAGATCGCCACTGAGCCAGTGGAGCATCTGGAAGGCAAGATTGAGTTTCGCAACGTCTGTTTCAAGTACACCGATCAGGAGACGGTGCTGCGCGATTTTAATCTGATTATCTGGCCCAAGGAGACGGTGGCGCTGGTGGGACACACTGGCGCGGGCAAGAGCAGCATTGCGCGCCTGATCGCTCGTTTTTACGAGTTCCAAGATGGACAGATCCTGGTGGATGGACGTGACATCCGCCGCCTCGACCTGCAGCAATACCGGCGCCACATCGGTCTGGTGCCACAGGAGCCCTTCCTCTTCTCCGGCACGGTGCGCGAGAACATCCGCTACGCGTTGCCGGAAGCAAGTGATGAGCAGGTACTGCAGGCAGCCCGCCAGATCGGTTACGGCGATTGGCTGGACGACCTGCCCAACGGGTTGGACACCGATGTTGGCGAGCGCGGTGCCAATCTCTCCATGGGCCAACGCCAGCTGGTGGCACTGGCGCGCGTGCTGCTCAAAAATCCGGCCATCTTCATCCTGGATGAAGCGACCGCCAGCGTCGACCCCTTCACCGAGGCACAGATCCAGGCCGGTCTGGAGACGATCATGCGCGACCGCACCGCCATCGTCATCGCCCACCGCCTCTCCACTATCCGCCACGCCGATCGTATCATTGTGCTGGAGCGTGGGCGCATTATTGAAGAGGGCACACACGAAGCGCTACTGGCGCGCGGCGGGCACTACGCCGAATTGTATAATACCTATTTCCGTCATCAGTCGTTGGAATACATCGAAAGCATCGGAGTGATCGGATGAGCAGCTGGGACGTTCCGCCGGACTATCGACGCAAATGGTACGTGATGGCTGCGGTGGCGATGGGCACCTTCTTGGGCACAATCGACGGCAGCATCGTCAATGTCACCTTGCCCACGTTGGTAGGTGCTTTTAATAGTGAACTGGCCATCGTGCAATGGGTCGTGCTGGCCTATCTGCTGACGGTGGCCACGTTGATGCTCTCGGTCGGACGGCTGGCGGATATGTTCGGCAAGAAACAGATCTATGCCGGCGGGATGGTCATCTTCACGCTGGGTTCGTTGGCGTGCGGGCTGTCCGCTTCGATCTACATGCTGATCGTGTTTCGGGTACTACAGGCAGTCGGTGCTGCGATGGTGGTTGCGCTGGGGCCGGCAATCATCACTGAGGCCTTTCCACCCACCGAGCGTGGCCGCGCGTTGGGCATCAGCGGGGCCACCGTGTCAGTGGGCATCGTGCTGGGGCCCGCATTGGGCGGAATCTTGTTGCATTACCTGTCATGGCATTGGATTTTCTTCGTCAATCTGCCGGTGGGTATCGCCGGCGTGTTGTTGGTGACGCGCTTTGTGCCGCAGCGCAAGCCGACCGGTGGGCAGCGCTTCGATTTCGCGGGCGCGACCACCATGTTTTTCAGCTTGCTGAGCCTGTTGCTGGCGCTGACGTTCGCACAGCGCATCGGCTTCGATGCGCTGCCCATCCTGGCCCTGCTGGCCGGTTTCCTGGTCTTCGTGTGCGCCTTCATCCTCATCGAACGGAACAGCGCGCAACCGATCGTGGATTTTGGCATGTTTGGGAATCCCCTGTTTAGCGTCAACCTGATCACTGGTTTCGTGACCTTCGTGGCAATTTCCGGGACGCTCATCCTGATGCCGTTTTATCTGCAGGGCATCCTGGGACTTGATTCGCTGCATGTGGGTGTGCTGCTGGCTGTGCATCCCATTGCGATGGGATTGGTAGCACCGCTGTCCGGCGCGCTTTCCGACCGTGTGGGGGTGCGGCCCATTGCGGTGGTGGGGTTGCTGGCCATGTTGGGAGGCTATATCGCGGTCAGTTCGCTCGATCTCAGCACCACGCCGCTGGGTTATGCGCTGCGCTTGCTGCCGGTGGGGTTGGGAGTGGGCATCTTCCAATCGCCCAACAACAGCGCGATTATGGGGGCAGCGCCGCGTGCCCGGCTGGGCGTCGCCTCGAGCATCCTGGCGTTGACGCGCACACTGGGGCAGACGGTGGGCATTTCGGTGTTGAGTACGGTGTGGGCTGGGCGCGTGATGGTGCATGCTGGCGGCGCAATCCCAGGGGGTGCCACGATGGCACCCTCCGCGGTGCAGATTGTGGCGCTGCGCGAGACGATCGACTTCGTCGTCTTCTGGGTCGCGCTGGGGCTGGTGCTCAGCATCTATGCGCTTTGGCGTGAGCGCGCACAGGTGGCACAGCGTCTGGCAGTAGGGCAGATGCCATCACCCTCCACATTTAGGAAAGAAAACTAGTCCTTCCAGGGTGTGTTCAAATTTGGGGGCGGATTGAAGCGGCAATCCAGCGTTACGCGGGTTATTCGAGCCACGAGCGGCTGGTCGTCCTTACACCGTCGACGCACGTGGCTCGGTTTGAACCACCACCCCTTCCCAAAATAATATGCACCCGTCCTCCCAGCCGGATTGCCAGGGACAACCTTCTCAGGCATAATCGCCTGTCGGACTGGTATGGGGATGCCGGATAGCTTACTGTGAGGATATTCTGTAGGCAGGGGGAATAGTAATGCAAGATATATCTACCACCGCGCCGACTAAACGGGAACGGTTGGAGGATTTTTTGCGCGCGATGGGGCGGGTTGCGGTAGCCTATTCGGGAGGTACAGACAGCACATTGCTGCTCAAAGTGGCGTGTGATGTCTTGGGACGCGAACACGTGATCGCCCTGACCGCCGTCTCGCCCAGTCAGCCAGCGAGCGAGCGCGCAGAGGCATGTGTCCTCGCCCGGCAAATCGGGGTACGCCACGCCCTGATTGAGACGCACGAGCTGGACGACGCGCGCTATGTCGAAAACACGCTGGAACGCTGCTACTTTTGCAAGCGGGTCATCTTGGAGGCGCTGACACGGTATGCGCATCGCGAGGGCTTCAGCGTCGTGGTGGATGGTGCGAATGCAGATGACCTGAATGACCATCGTCCTGGCAGCCGCGCTGCCCGCGAATGGGGGGTGCGCAGCCCTTTGCAGGAAGCCGGTCTCACCAAAGATGAGATTCGCGACCTGGCACGTATGCTGGGATTGCCCAATTGGGATAAGCCGGCAGCAGCATGTCTGGCATCGCGCGTGCCCTATGGAACGCCCATCACCGCTGAACTGCTGCGGCGCATCGAACAGGCCGAGGCAGTTGTGCGCCGGCTGGGTGTGCGCCAGTTGCGGGTGCGCCATCACGGCGACCTGGCACGCATCGAGGTGGCGCCAGCCGATTTTGCAATAGTTTTAGAACATCGCTCGGAGGTCATCCAGGCACTGCGTGCGCTGGGTTACGTTTATGTGACGCTCGACTTAGCAGGCTATCGGACAGGGAGTATGCACGATGCGTATCGCTTACTTTGATTGCATAGCTGGCGCCAGCGGCGACATGATCCTGGGCGCCCTGGTGGATGCTGGTCTCTCGGTAGAGGTGTTGCGCGCCGAGCTGGCCAAGCTACCGATGGACGAGTTCGAGATCGTCCACCGGCGCGAGGTCAAGATGGGTCTCAGCGCCACCAAGGTGGAGGTACAGGTGACGAAACAACCCCCTTCGCGTCACCTGACCGACATCGAAAGGATCGTGATGGAAAGCACCTTAGCCCCCTCGGTGAAGCAGCGATCAGTGGAGATCTTTCGGCGCATTGGGAGCGTCGAGGCAGCTATTCACGGTGTACCGCTCGAGCAGGTGCACCTGCACGAGCTCGGTGGAGTCGACACCATTGTGGATGTCGTCGGCACGCTGATCGGTCTGGATGCCCTGGATATCGAGCAGGTGGTAGTCTCGCCGTTGCCTCTCGGGCGTGGCTGGGTGCAAGGTGCGCACGGGAGAATACCGCTGCCGGCGCCGGCCACGTTGGGACTGCTCATTGACGTGCCAATTGTAGGGAGCCCGGTGGAAGCTGAGCTGGTCACGCCCACTGCAGCGGCGCTTCTGGCTACCCTGGCCACCTCGTTCGGACCGCTCCCGGCGATGACGCTGCACCGGATCGGCTATGGCGCCGGCACGTACGATCTGCCGATCCCCAATGTGCTGCGTGTGCTCATCGGCAGCGCGCCGGACGCGTTACACGCCGCGACGGAGACGCTGGCGATGCTTGAGACCAACATCGATGACATGAATCCGGAGTTCTACGAACATGTGATGGAACGTCTGTTGGATGCAGGTGCCCTCGATGTCTTTCTCACTCCTGTCCACATGAAAAAGGGACGCCCTGCCAGCACCATCAGTGTGCTATGCCATCCAGGCGATGCGAACCAGCTGGCCCAAATCCTGTTCGCCGAGAGCACGACGTTAGGTGTGCGCCAGCATTATGTCACGCGCTATTGCCTGCCGCGCTCCATAGAGGAAGTGGAAACACCCTATGGCATCGTGCGGGTAAAGGTGACCCGCTGGGATGAAACCCGGACACGCGTCAAGCCGGAGTACGAGGATTGTCGCCGTCTGGCTGAGCAGCACAACGTTCCCTTGCGCGAGATCTATCACGCCGCGGAACTGGCAGCACAACACCTGGTGCGTTAACCTTGAGGTGGCGCGAAGCGTTCACTCAACACGTCCAGTAACGTGGGGCGTCCGATCTCCTGGAGCTCGTAGCGCACCCGTTGCATCGGATGCCTCACATGGTGCAGCACGCGGCATAGATTGACCGGTGTGGCAGCGATCACCACGTCACAAGGTGTGGCGTTGATCGTCGCTTCCAAGTCCTTGATCTGCTGTTCTCCATAGCCCATGGCAGGCAACAGGGGGCCCATGTGGGGGTATTTCCGAAACGTCTCAGCGATGCTGCCCACCGCGTAGGGCCGGGGATCGACCAGTTCGGCAGCGCCAAAACGCCTGGCAGCCACCACTCCAGCGCCATAACTCATCTCACCATGGGTCAGGGTTGGACCATCCTCGACCACCAGCGCCCGTTTGCCCCGTATGACTGTCGGGTCGGCGACATAGATGGGCGATGCAGCATCGATGACAATCGCTTGAGGAGCCAACAGCTCAATGTTGGCCCGCACTCGAGCAGTCTGTGCCAGGTCAGCCGTATCGATCTTGTTGATGATCACCACGTCTGCCATGCGCAGGTTGGTCTCGCCGGGATAGTAGCTCCGTTCATGGCCAGCACGATGCGGGTCAGTGACCACGATGCTCAGGTCCGGCTTGAAGAACGGCCAGTCGTTGTTCCCCCCATCCCAGACGATAATATCCGCCTCCTGCTCCGCCTGGCGCAGAATCGCCGCGTAGTCCACACCGGCATATACGACCGTGCCACGTTCCAGGTGGGGTTCGTATTCCTCGCGTTCTTCGATGGTGCACTGATGGCGATCCAGGTCAGCGAAATCAGCAAAGCGCTGTATCGCCTGACGTGTCAGGTCACCGTAAGGCATCGGGTGACGTACCACCACGATGCGCCAATCCAGCTGGCGCAAGATCTCACATACGCGGCGAGTGGTCTGGCTCTTGCCACTTCCAGTGCGCACCGCTCCGACTGCTACCACAGGACGGGCGCTGTGCAACATGGTGGCGTTTGGGCCCAGCAGGCGGAAGTCAGCGCCCAACGCCAGCACCCACGACGCCTTGTGCATCACATACTCGTGTGAGACGTCCGAATAGGCAAAGACCACCTGATCAGCATGCAGCTCGGTCACCAGCTGGCCCAGCTGTTCCTCTGGGTAGATGGGAATGCCATGCGGATACAACGGCCCGGCCAGCTCAGAAGGATAAACACGATGTTCGATGTTGGGGATTTGAGTGGCCGTGAACGCAACCACTTCATAATCGCTGTTGTTTCGGAACACCATATTGAAGTTGTGAAAGTCGCGTCCGGCTGCACCCATAATGATGACGCGCGTGCGTCGTGTCATGCCCGGCCTCCTTCCGATGGACAAGACGAAACGCTCACGTTACCAAGATTGTGCGAGATCAGAGTTGGAGATCTGCTGTGTGCACGATGGGATGGAGTGGAGCGCATGCCGCTGGCTCTATACAGTCATTGGCCGTGGCTGGCGCTTGCGGTACATAATGCGGGAAAGGAAGACACCCAATTCATACAGCACCAACAGCGGCGCCATCACCAAGCCCATATTGACTGGATCCACGGTGGGTGTGATCACAGCGGCGACGACAGCAATTAATACAATGGCGTAGCGGCGAAACTTGCTCAGCGCTTGAGGCGTGATAATTCCAATGCGCGACAAAAACGCGATGATCAGCGGCATCTCGAAGGAAGCGCCGATCCAGAGCATCATACGGGTGACGAAGCCGAAATAGGTGCTGGGCCGCGGTTTGGTGGGGATGCCCAAAAAGTTGATCAAGAAAGGCACGGCGACAGGTAGCATCAGGAAGTAGCAGAACAAAACCCCCCCGATGAAAAGCACGGTCGCGCCAGGGAGCACATACCATAACAGCCGCCGCTCGCTCTTGGTCAGTCCAGGCACGATGAAAGCGAGCACCTGATACAACACAAAGGGCATGGCTATGGTCACCCCCGCCAACAGGGAGACGCGCATGAACACCCCCATATTCTCGGTGACGTCGATCGCCTCAAGTGCCATGCGGCCACCGATGGGAATGGCCAGGATGTCGATGAGATAGTCAGAGAAGATAAACCCGATCGCAGTTGCAACGACCAAGGACAGGACGATGCGGATCAGTCGATCGCGCAGCTCCCTGAGATGTTCCAGCAGCGTCATACGCGGGCCGAGTTCATCCTCAGCTTCCGCGATTTCTGTTTTCTCCGAAGTGATCAGCTCCTCACTGGTCGCCATGCTCGGGGTCACCATCCGATGGTGAGGGTACAGGCGGCACTGGGTCAGTTATATCTTCGGGGGAAGCCGCAGAACTTGCGTCTGTCGCTGCAGGGGCTGGTGCGACCATCTCGGGCAGCGAGACGCTCGCGTCTGCTTTTTGCTCTTCCTGCTCTTGGGCCACTTCTGGGGAAGTACGGGAGGCCGGAAGTGCATCCGCAGCCCGGCCATCCGGTGCTGTGACCGTTACCGGCAACGAGGCCACTGCACTACCGGCAGAGGGCTTGGCGTTGCCAGGTGACTCATGGGGAGCAGTGCTCAATGAAGCGGTTAAGATTCGCTCGGCATCCGCTTTGGCTGCCTGCAGGGGTTCAGACAATGCTTTGCGCAGATCCTTCTTGTCACCTTCCAGCTCCGCTGCGGCGCTCAACTCTTCCTGCCATTGGGCCGCCACCGTACGGGACATCTCGTGGAGCTGCCGATATACCTTGCCTATCTGGCGCGCTACATGCGGCAATCGCTCAGGCCCGACAAAGATTAAAATAAACACCAAAATAACGAGCAGCTCAAGTGGGCCAACGCCCAGGATATCCATTTTAGTAATAACCTAGTTCTGCCAGTTCTTGTCCATCGTCAGATTGGGTGGAGCGACCTGCTTCACATAGCGGTTGATCAGTGTGCCCAACACCCCATTCACGAAACGGGGTGAGCTGTCGCTGCCAAACATCTTGGCCAGCTCGACCGCCTCGTTGACCGCCACTTTTGGAGGGGTATCAGGTGTGTACAGGATCTCGAAGATCGCAATGCGCAAGATGTTGCGATCGATCACAGCGATTTGTTCCACCGGCCACTCAGGTGCCAGCTGACGGATCAGATGGTCAATGCGCTGTTTGTGATCTAGCACCCCTTCGACCAGAGAGAAGGCAAATGCCACCCCAGCGCGAGGCAAGGGATGTTCTTTAAGGCGGCATCCCAGCGCATATTCAGGGGTGTGCCGGGCCATATCCAACTCATACAGAGCCTGAAGCGCCACTATACGCGCATGATGCCGTCCTTTTATCATCGTCGGATCCCCATTTCTGCGACAGGGAGTAAGAATTTTTCAAGAAGCCCTGGCCAACGGCGTGTCGACATCCTGAATGCGGACATGAACCGCCTGCACTTCCATGCCAATCAAGTTACGGATGACTCGACTCACTTCACTCTGCACCCGCTGTCCCAGCTCCATCAGGTTGACCTGCGCATCTGCTACAACATGCAGTTCCACCGTGATAGCTCCATCAGAGAAGCTCACTTCCACACCGCGTCCGGGGCTCGATCGAGACAGCATGCGTCCCACTGTATGCCGTTGACTGCTGCCCAGGCGCACCACACCCGGTATAGCCAATGCGGTCAGGCGTGCCACAGTAGCAACCACAGATGGGTGAATCGTTACCGTTCCCAGCGTTTGCTCCACTGTGCTATGCTCCTGGAGCTATCATGATAGCCAGACCCATTGTTTCATCTTGCACGCGAGATTCTGACACAGAAAGACTGAGACAACCGAATCTTTTTCAAGACACTCGGCATTTGCACTTGTTAATGATCTGTCCTTACCTCTCCTTGAGCTCACCGGCACGAGCCTCTCTGTCTTGGCAGGGACACGACATAATATTGCAATGTCTATCATACTACATATTGATGCAATTTGCAAGCCCTCGAGAGCCCCAATCTTTGCGTTCTCCCAGGTCCATCTGTGCGAGATGTGCCAACACTCTCGAGTTGGCTTATTGCATCACCAGACCGCCATCAACCGAAAGCACCTGTCCGGTGATGAAGCTGGCTTCGTCCGAGGCGAGGAAAGCCACCGCGTTCGCCACATCTTCCACTGTGCCCAAACGCCCTAGCGGGGTCGCCGCAATCGCAGCAGCACGCTGTTCTTCGGGGAGCACTTCAGTCAACGCGGTTGGTATGAAACCAGGCGCTACGGCGTTGACGGTGATGCCACGTGACCCCACCTCTTTGGCGAGCGATTTGGTAAACCCGATAAGCCCTGCCTTGGACGCCGCATAATTAGTCTGACCTGCCTGGCCAGCCAACCCCACCACCGAGGAGATGTTCACAATGCGCCCGTAGCGTTTGCGCAGCATATGCTTCACCGCAGCACGAGAGCAGAGGAAAGCGCTGGTCAGGTTCACATCGATCACTTTCCTCCAGTCCTCATCTTTCATCTTAATGATCAACATGTCGCGCGTGATCCCGGCATTATTAACCAGGATGTGCAAATCGCCTAGTTGTTCGATGGTCTGGTTCACGGCATGTTGTACCGCGTCCGGATCTGACACATCCGCTTGAATGACCAGGGCTTGGCGCCCCAGGTTGCGCACCAAGTCGGCTGTGTCGCGTGCGTTATCGCCGTTGAGATCCACGACCGCGACATTGGCGCCCTCTTGTGCCAGCCGCAAAGCAATGGCTCGGCCGATACCTCGTCCAGCGCCGGTGATCAAGGCAACTTTTCCCTCAAAGCGCACGTTGTCTTCCTCCCCTTTCTCCGCCACCTGAGCGGAGGCATCTAAACAAGAACGTCTCAACGTAGCATAGATGAAAGGACTTTTCAGAACAGCGCCTGGAGGGCAGCCAGCGTGCCACAGGCGGTGGCTTTCATCCCAGGATGGATGCGAGGGATCAGGCCCGTCAGCACATCCTTGGGGCCGATCTCAATACAGTGGTCCACGCCCTGAGACGCCATATAGCCAATCGACTCCACCCAACGTACGGAAGAGGTGAGCTGACGTACCATCTCTTCACGAATTTCCTCGACACTTGTCAGAGGGCGCGCAGTAACGTTGCCCACGACCGCTACTTGCGGCATCTGAAGGGGGGTATCCCATACCACCTGACGGAACTCGTCCGTAACACTGGCCATTAGGGGTGAATGGGACGCGATACTGACAGCGAGGCGTATCACACGCCGCGCGCCAGCCGCTTCGGCCAACTGGATGGCTCGCTCCAGGGCTTCGTTGTGACCTGAAATCACCACCTGCCCCGGGGCGTTGTAGTTGGCAATCTGGACGATACGGCCTGTTTCCGCACTGGCCTGACGGCAGATTTCCTCGACAGTCTGATCCTCCAGCTTCAGCACGGCCGCCATGCCGCCCGGATTGCGTTCGCCCGCCAGCTTCATCAACCGTCCGCGCTCCCGCACCAGGCGCAATCCATCGGTGAATGCGAGCGCGCCACTTGCCACCAGGGCGCTGTACTCGCCGAGGCTGTGTCCGGCGAGGAAAGCGGGTTGCACTGCAAAGCCGGCGCTCTGCAGCGCACGCAAGATGGCAATACTGGTGGTGAAGATGGCAGGCTGGGTGTTGTAGGTGTCCTGGAGAGCCTCCTCAGGCCCCTCAAAGCACATTCGCGAGAGGGCAAAGCCCAATACCGCATCCGCTTCGGCAAAGGTTTCGCGCGCCGCCGGATAGGCTTGGGCAACATCACGCCCCATGCCGACCACCTGGGAACCCTGCCCAGGGAACACCAGCGCTGTTTTGTCCATCACTCGATTAATTCCCCTCACAATCACAAGATGGAAAAGCAAGGCAACGTTCAGGATGAGTTGAGGGGAGAAGTGGAATCAAGACAACCCATTCTAACCCCGCTCAGTCACTCTTACGCGCCTTTTTCTCCTTCTTCTCCACCACCTCCACGCCACGGTAAGTGCCGCAATTGGGGCACACATGATAGGCCAATTTCATAGTATGGCATTGCGGGCATGCTATCATGTTGTTCACTTGCAAGCGCAGATAATGTGCGCGTCGACGATCACGTCGTAATGGTGATACCTTTCGCTTCGGTAAAGCACCCACGTGCGATGACTCCTTTCACTCCTCTAGGTTATGACCTTTTCTTGACAGCGCTATCCAGCGCACGTCGATTTCTTCAGCATGACAGTTGCACTCCCCCAGGTTGCGGTTCTGACCACAACGGGGGCATAAGCCCTTGCAGTCAGGGTGACAGATGGGCGAGGTGGGCAGACTAAGCCAGAGATCCTGGCGCACCACTTCGGTCAGGTCGAGAATATGGTGCTCATCAATCAGCGTTGCAGTATCTTGATCAGGTGGAAGAGGCACTTTGATCCCGGTGACAATATCAATCGTAGGAGTAAATTCTTCCTCCAACTCAAATTCTATCGGCAGGCGAAACTCACTCAGGCAGCGCACGCACGTGAGTTCCACCGTGGTTGAGAACGTGCCGCTTGCCAGCACCCCCACACCGATTCGTAGAAAATGTACATGGCCACGTAGCGGTGCCAGGAGGACGAGATGTTCATCCAACTCGGGGAACGGGATGTCAATCTCGTAGCTGCGACTGGCTCCCGTCGCCTGCTTGAGCAGCTGGGCTACGTTAAATTGTAGAGCGCTCAGAGATCTGAAAAGCGTTTCTTGAGACATAGCAAGCATTATAGAGCCCGGGAATCGGGCTGTCAAAAAAGGGGAGTACTTGCGCCAGGAGAGCATTACCAGGTGCTCGAGGCGATCTGGACAAAAGGCGGCGCTCCTTACAACCACGGGTTGTGGCAACACCTGCACCAAGAGGAGCATCAATATGGCCGAACGGGCCTATCGGGAAGGATACGCGATGCACTCGGTGAAGGCAAGGGAGCTGTGGGTGCATCCGTCCCACAAGCTGGGCAGCATCCACGCCACGGCGCGAACGTGGTGCACCGCGCGTCCGGTGGTGCGCGATCAGGCTGAGGGAGCGGCAGGACTGCAGGACCGCTCGCGCCGCCCGCACACTGCACCACGTCGCACACCGGCGGGGTGGGAACAGCCGGTGGTGCCGGCCCATCAAGCGACGGGTCTGGGGGGGCGTCTGACGTTGTACGTGCCGCCGCACCGTGAGGGAATAGTTTGGGCCGCTTGCTCACGCGCGCGGCTCGGTTATACCATCCGCGCCGCGACCACCTATCCGAGCCGCGACCGTTAGGGAGCGGCACAAAACACACTGCCGAGAACGCCAGGCACGTGGAGGTTTTTTTCCCCTGTTCATTCTCTGCGCTCCCGGCGTGCTCGGCGGTAAGATCTCCGCCGTTTGCTCACGCGCGCGGCTCAGTTCACACCATCCGGCATATTCTGCGGCGCTGTGACCAGCGGAGGCCGCGTCGCGCACGCCCGTGCGTCTATCCGGTGTACGGGGCGTGGGAGGGGGTATCGCAGGGATGAGGGGATCGCCCTTTTCCCGCCGGTGTTGTTAGATGGCATTGTGGCCGATCGGCTTCTCATCTGTGACCCAGAGGCTGGTAACGATCTATCGGCTCATTACAGGCTTGATTGACACATGGCATGGCTTCGTTTATGATACACATGCAAAATGTCCAATAAGGTGCGTTTGGACCATTTGTTGGTCGAGCGGGGGCTCGTGTCTTCCGGAAGTCAGGCACAGGCGCTGATCCTGGCTGGAGAGGTCCTGGTAGAAGGCGAAGTGGCCAGAAAACCGGGGATGCGGGTGCGCAGCGATGCGCAAGTGGAGGTGCGTGCCCACCTGCCCTATGCATCGCGGGGTGGGTTGAAGCTGGCCGCCGCTCTGGATGTTTTTGCCATCTCGGTTCAGGGTGCCGTATGCGCCGATGTGGGCGCTTCCACAGGTGGTTTTACCGACTGCCTGTTGCAGCGCGGTGCGTTGCGGGTGTATGCGATCGACGTCGGATATGGCCAGCTGGCGTGGTCACTGCGCCAGGATGCGCGCGTGATCGTCATGGAACGTACCAATGTGCGCTATTTGGAACAGTTGCCCGAAGCAGTAGATATAGTAACCATTGACGTCTCATTCATCTCGTTGACTAAGGTGCTGCCGGTGGTTGTGAAATGGCTGAGCAGCCCTTCAGCGCCCGTGCTGTCACTGGTGAAGCCGCAATTCGAGGCAGGGCGCGCATTCGTGGAGCGCGGCGGCGTGGTGCGTGACCCGCGAGTGCATCGCCAGGTGCTGGAACGGGTGATCCGGGCCGCTATGGACTGTGGCTTGACAGTGTGGGGGTTGATGCGCTCGCCGCTCGTCGGGCCGGCTGGGAACGTCGAGTTTTTCATACATCTGCGTCGGGCTGCGCCACCCAGTGCAATCGACCCGGCAGCAGCAATCGAGTGCGCGTTGGGTTGAGTGCTGCGGGCATAGCCAAGGTATACCTTTGATTTGGATCGGAAACGGGTTCGGTTGATGAAGAAGAAAGTGAAGGTGATCAAATGCCTAATCGTCTGAGTGGTGAGAGCAGCCCATATCTACTGCAGCATGCCGACAATCCAGTGGATTGGTATCCATGGAGCGAGGAAGCTCTTGCGCGCGCCCGAGCTGAGGACAAGCCGATCTTCTTGAGCATCGGCTATGCCTCTTGTCATTGGTGCCATGTCATGGCACACGAGTCGTTTGAGGATCTCGAGACGGCTGCCATTATGAACGAACACTTCATCAACATCAAGGTGGACCGGGAGGAGCGGCCTGACCTGGATACTATCTACATGACTGCCGTCATAGCTATGTCCGGTCAGGGCGGATGGCCGATGTCGGTCTTCCTGACCCCTGATGGCAAGCCTATCTACGGTGGCACCTACTTTCCGCCTGAGGATCGGTATGGCATACCCTCGTTCAAGCGCGTGTTGCGGACAGTGGCGCGGGCGTATCGAGAGGAGCGCGACAAGCTCATAGAAGGCGGGACACAAGTGCTGGCCTATCTACAGCAGAGTATGCGATTGCCTCGCCAGCATGGGGACGGGATAACCGTCCAAACGCTGGATCGCGCTTATACAGGTCTCTCGAACACGTTTGATGCGATCTATGGTGGATTCGGAAAGGCACCTAAGTTTCCGCCTGCTATGCCGTTGGAGTTTCTGTTGCGATATTACACTCGCACGCAGGAAGAGCGCGCTTTGCAGATGGTGCGTCGCTCCCTTATCCGTATGGCACATGGCGGCATATACGATCAGTTGGGAGGGGGATTTCACCGTTATGCCACCGATGTGCGCTGGTTGGTGCCTCATTTCGAAAAGATGCTATACGACAATGCCCTATTGGCCCGAGTTTATTTGCATGCCTGGCAGGTGGAAGGCGTTCCGCTTTATCGCCGCGTCGTCGAACAGACCCTCGATTATATTGTGCGGGAGATGACCCATCCCGAAGGAGGGTTCTATTCCGCCCAAGATGCCGACAGCGAAGGGGAGGAGGGTAAGTTTTACATCTGGAGCTACGACGAGATTGCCGCGCTGGTGAGCCAGCCCGACGTGGAGTTGGTAGCACGACATTTTGGCGTCACCGAACGCGGCAACTTCGATGGCAAGAACATTTTGCACATCGCTATGGAGGAAGAAGATCTTGCTGTTTCCATGCAGCGCGATGTGACATCTGTACGTGCAGTGCTAGAACGCGCGCGCCAAACCCTGTTTCAGGCGCGCGCGCAGCGCATCCCGCCGGCCAAGGACGAAAAGGTGCTCACCGCGTGGAATGGGCTGATGATGGGCACTTTTGCCGAAGCTGGGCGCGTTTTGAAGCGCCCGGACTATCTGGAAGTCGCCCGGCGCAACGCCGAATTCGTGCTGCGCGAGATGATGCTGGAGGATCAGCTGATGCGCGCATGGTGTCAGGGAACAGGAGCGCGGCATCAGGCCTATCTGGAGGACTACGCCGCCTATGCCGCGGCGCTGCTGACACTCTATCAGGCCACGTTCGAGGTGCGTTGGTTTCTTCAGGCGCGTGCGCTGGCGGATGTCATATTAGAGCGGTTCATAGATTCCGAAGGGGGATTCTTCGACACGCGGGACGATCACGAACATGTGCTAGTGCGTCCCCGGCAGCTGCAGGATAGCGCCACGCCATCTGGAAATGCGCTGGCGGCTGATGTTCTACTGCGTTTGGCGGCCTATACTGGCGAGCGTCGTTACCGGGATGCTGCGGAGAAAATTCTGCATGTCATGTCGGCACTTATAGAACAATACCCAAGCGGTTTTGGACATTGGCTCAGTGTTGCGGCATACTATCTGGCACCACCGGTTCTGGTTGCCGTGGTGGGCTTGCCTGAGGCTTCGGACACGCTAGATTTGCTGGACGTGCTCTCCGGCCGTTATCGTCCCCATGTGGAGATTGCCTTCAACACGCCGGGGGGCGAGGCCATGCAGCATATCCCAGTATTAAAGGGGCGCGAGATGCGCGATGGCCGCGCCACGGCATATATATGCCACGGTTTCTCCTGTCGGCCACCTGTAGTGGATGCCGGAGATCTCGAAGCGCAATTGCAGCAGACCCTCTCAAGCTGAGAGGATGTCGCTTTGAACGCTGAACCGTCTAAGGAAGAGCGCTGTGCGCGTCAAGTTCTGGGGTACGCGAGGCTCAATCCCAACGCCGGGACGTCACACGTTACGTTACGGCGGCAACACCATCTGCGTGGAGCTGCGCACGGACGCGGGGCAGCGGTTGATTCTAGACGGGGGAACCGGGTTGCGGGGACTGGGGCGTGCTCTTCTGCAGGAGACTTGTCCGCTTGATTTCCACATCTTGATCAGCCACACCCATTGGGACCATACTCAGGGGATAGCGTTTTTCGCTCCAATGACCTGTCCGGAGAACCGCATCACAATCTATGCCACTTCTGGGACGGACAGACACATAGAGGAGATCTTCGCCCAGCAGATGGACTACGCCAACTTCCCAGTTTCTCTGGAGGAGCGACACGGGCAGGTTGTGTTCCGTGAAATCGGTGAGGAGGAGTTCATCATCGGGAACATCCGCGTGCAATCCTGTTTTGTGAATCACACGATTCTCACCCTGGGCTATCGCATTCATTGCGGCAACGTTTGCGTCGTCTATGTCACCGATCACGAGCCCTTTGCCCCTAGTCTGTATCGTTCCGATGTGACAGACCCTGGTCTGGATGACATTGTCCATGCCGGGGACAGGAAGCATGTCGAATTTCTGACCGGGGCTGACCTGGTCATCCACGACGCCCAGTTCACCGCGGAGGAGCTGGTCAATCGACGAGGCTGGGGCCACAGCTCGCTGGAGTATGCGGTCGAGGTGTGTGTCGCTGCGCGTGCCAAGCAGCTGGCGCTTATCCACCACGATCCTGATCGGAGCGATGAGGAGCTGGACCACCTTGAAGCAGCTGGCCAGGCATATGCCCGTCAGCTGGGCTCGGATCTAAGGGTGTCTGCCGCTGCCGAGGGCATGGAGATCAAATTGAATGAGACGGTGGAAGAGCTTGCGACCCCGGGCACTGCGCAGGCTGCGAGTGTCGAGGCAAGACACCACGCGCGCATCCTGGTGGTGGACGATGAGCCGGCCATGGTGCAGTATCTCACCACAGTGCTCACCCGCGACGGCTATGAGGTGCTGCAAGCGATGAGTGGCTATGAGGCATTAGCCGTCGTGAGGGAGCAGTCGCCCGACCTGGTGCTGCTCGATGTGATGATGCCGGAGATGGATGGCTTCCAGGTGTTACAAGAATTGCGCGCTTCGGAGGAGTTTCGAGATTTGCCGGTTATCATCCTGACTGCCTTGACAGCGGAACAGGACATTGTGCGCAGTTTTGAGGAGGGTGTGACGGACTACATAGACAAGCCGGTCACGCCCGCGGTGTTGCGCGCACGCGTACGGCGCTGGCTGCTAAGCCGTGACAACAGGTGACATATGCCACTCCGAGTGGGGATTGTCGGTTTGCCTAATGCGGGCAAAAGCACGCTGTTCAATGCGCTGACGCGGGCTAACGTGGCGGTAGCGCGTTATCCCTTTACCACCATCGAGCCACACATTGGGGTCGCGACGGTGCCGGATGCGCGCCTAGACGCCCTTGCCCGACTGATCAAACCGGCCAAGGTGGTGCCCGCCACGGTGCAATTTGTGGACATCGCTGGCTTGGTACGCGGCGCGCACCGTGGCGAGGGCCTGGGAAACCAATTCCTGGCTGCCATTCGCGAAATGGACGCACTGGCGATGGTACTGCGTTGCTTTGAGAATCCCGACGTGCCCCATGTCTCCGAAGAACTGGACCCGGTTGCCGATCTCGGTGTGCTCGACCTAGAGCTCTCGTTGGCGGACCTCGCTACAGTGGAGCGACGCATCGAGCGCACGAAGAGTGCTGCCAAAAGCAATCCCAAAGCTTACGAATGGGAGCTCACCACTCTGGCGCAGCTGCGCGATCACCTGGCCACCGGACAGCCAGCGCGCACCTTCGTTCCCACTTCTGCAGCGGGTCACGCAACCAAGGCGGAGAGTGGGGGTGAGGATGCGACGCGCGGATTGCTGAATGAGCTGTTCCTGCTCACCTATAAGCCGCGCCTGTTGGTGGCGAATGTCGCGGAGAGCGCATTGCCGGATGGTGGCCCGCTGGCCGCGCGTGTCCTTGAGGCAGCTGCCCAAGAGGGCAGTCAGGCGATCGTGTTGTGTGCCGAGTGCGAAGCAGCACTAGCCGAGTGGCCACCCGAAGAGGCAGCGGCGTATCGTGCCGAGCTGGGACTCAGCGAGCCCGGGCTGGATCGCTTCGTGCATGCCAGCTATCGCCTGCTCGACCTGATCACCTTCTTCACGGTTACCGGCGGTGAAGTGGTGCGTGCCTGGACGTTGCGCCGCGGCCTGACCGCTTGGCATGCCGCCGGCCAGGTGCACAGCGACATCCAACGCGGGTTCGTGCGCGCGGATGTGATTCGCTGGGATGAGCTGCTGGCAGCAGGTTCGCTGGCCCATGCACGCGAGACAGGTCGGCTGCGCTCTGAAGGGCGTGACTATGTGGTGCAGGATGGCGATGTGATCCACGTGCACTTTGTCGCCTGAGGGAAGCACCTGGCAACGGCCTGCTGGCGCCACTACTCTCCACCCTTAAAGGACTGATGAAATGACATATTAAAACTTTATCTGGGATCATATAGAAGAGCCCCGAACTCCGTGTACGGAACTATGCAGGGCTAATCGGAGCGATTTTCAAATTACGCGAGCGTTCGCTACAAGTATAAGGAGGGGTAAGATGAAAACCTGTGTTACACTTCTTAACCGATGGCTGATTGGCACCCTCATTGGAACGTTGCTGATGTTGACGTCTGGGGAATTATGGCCTGCACCTGCTCTAGCGGGCTCTAACGGCCAGCAGATCGTCTTCACCATCGCTGGTGGCGAGAAGTTCACTTATCTCCGGATTGATGGATTCAACCAGAATGGAGAGAGAGCCATCTGGGAGCGCTCATTTCCTGAGCCGGTGCTGATTGCTATTACAGAAAAGTGGTGGTGGAAAGGGACGGTCGTGCTCGAGTTCGATATTGCCGGCGTGGGCAAGGCGGCCTGCGTAGTGGAGAACATCCCGGAGAAGAGCTCCAGTGATATATTCCACGTGGTATTCTATGGGGCCACCTTGGGCTGTGATGACACGGGCAACCTGGCCAGCGGGATATTCGACCAAGACACCCTACTTCGCACCCTTGAGGACTATATTCTCACTGTAGAGGGAAACTCGCTCGTGCAGCATGGTGAGGCTGCGCTCAAATTGCTTGAGGGCGATATTATCGGATTCTTGACCAAGGAACTCTTCAGTCCGGCCTGTATCATTATAACGGTAGCTGCCACACCAGCTCTTTCAGGCGGTCCTAAACCGCTGAACGCCGAGGTCGCACAAATCTGCAAGAAAGAGGTAGATGGGCTCAACTGGATACTCAGCAAATGGAACGCTGGTCAGGTATCAGTTCGCCAATGAGATGACAGTGGGGCTTCATAGGCACAAATATGGTTGCGCGCGTCGTATGGGCACAGTGTGTCGCGCCCGTACCAGCGGTCCAACCAACCAGCGAGTGAAATCGCCCCTAGCACGCCCGGCGGCGCGCGACTTGACAATCAGGCCATTCGGTCATATAATAAAGGGTAAATAAAAGAGAATACTCCAACGGCTGCGAACGGGAATAGTACCCACTCAAGCGGCATTCAGAGAGCTGACGTAAGGTGCGAGGTCAGTATGTGCGCGGGTGGGGAATGGGCCCGGGAGTTGCGCCCCCAAAGTCAGTCCATCGGACGAGTAGGCGGCGCCGGAAACTCTACCGTTATCAGAGAGCTGGGTATTAAGGAGAGCACTTTCGCGAAGTGCTCAACGGCGTACCCGTAGAGTGAGACTGGTGCACTCGAGACCCGTGTGCGTTTCACACGGGTCTTTTGCTTGGCGCACATTGACGCCTATCGAGTGGCATGCGGTCTAATTGAGGTGGCACCGCGGAAGCGGCGGACAAAGCCCTTTCGTCCTCAGAGTTCCGGCAATCCGGAGCATAGCAGGCGAAAGGGCTTTTGTGTTTAGGCTACTTGGGCAATCCGTTATGAAAAACATTTATCATTTAAGGAGGGAAATTGACCATGACAACCCAAAACGATCGAACCAAATTTCTTCTGAGCGAGCAGGACATCCCCAAAGCGTGGTATAACGTCCTGGCCGACCTGCCGAAACCATTGCCACCGGTGCTTCATCCGGCCACATTACAACCGGTGGGCCCGGACGATCTCGCCCCTCTCTTCCCGATGGCATTGATTATGCAGGAGGTCAGCCCCGAGCGGTACATCGAGATTCCAGAGCCGGTGCGAGAGATGTATAAGCTCTACCGACCTTCCCCCCTGATCCGCGCCCGAAGGCTGGAGAAGTTCCTGGACACACCGGCGCGTATCTATTACAAATACGAGGGGGTGAGCCCGGCGGGAAGCCACAAGCTCAACACGGCCATCGCGCAAGCTTTCTACAATAAACAAGAAGGGGTCAAAAAGCTGGCCACCGAGACCGGTGCGGGACAGTGGGGTAGCGCGCTCTCCATGGCGGGGGCCTTCTTCGACATCGAGGTAGAAGTCTTCATGGTCAAGGTGAGCTACTATCAAAAACCGTACCGGCGCAATCTGATGGAAGTCTATGGCGCCAAGGTGCATCCCAGCCCCTCGCCGTTGACCGAAGCTGGCCGCAGGATTTTGGAACAGGATCCCGATTCGCCCGGCAGCCTGGGCATTGCTATCAGCGAGGCAGTCGAAGTCGCGGCGACGAGTGGCGGAACCGTGAAGTACAGCTTGGGCAGCGTGCTCAATCACGTGATCCTGCATCAGACCGTGGTGGGCGAAGAGGCGCTCAAACAGTTCGAGCTGGCGGACGACTATCCCGATGTAGTGATCGGCTGTGTGGGAGGGGGTTCGAACTTTGCCGGTTTTGCCCTGCCGTTCCTGCGCGAGCGTCTGCACAAGGGGCTGAACACGCGCTTCGTTGCGGTGGAGCCGCGTGCCTG
Organism: Ardenticatenia bacterium; assembly: GCA_003130875.1. GTDB lineage: Bacteria > Chloroflexota > Anaerolineae > 4572-78 > NAK82 > NAK82. Next base: position 3,309 of record QEXY01000038.1, on the reverse strand, counting down.
CCCCAGCCTCACTCGTGGCAAATATGCTTATGACTATGGGGACACGGCGCACTTAACCCCGTTGATCAAGATGCACACATTGGGGCACACCTTTGTGCCGTCCGGCATCCACGCCGGCGGGCTGCGCTATCATGGCATGGCGCCCATTGTGGCAGCATTGGTGGATCAGGGCCTGATGGAGGCAGTGGCCGTTTACCAGAATCCAGTCTTTGAGTCCGCTGTCACCTTTGCGCGCACCGAAGGCATCCTGCCTGCTCCCGAATCGGCCCATGCCGTGCGCGTGGCGGTGGACGAGGCACTCCAAGCCAAGGCGGAGGGCAAGCCGCGCGTCATCGCCTTCAACCTGAGTGGCCATGGTCTCCTGGATCTGTCGGCATACGATGCTTACCTGAACGGCAAGCTGGAGGACTTCGAGTTCCCGCCGGAAGCGCTGGAGAAGTCACTCGCCGACCTTCCCAAGGTCGAGGCGATATAGAGCCTTAGGAGATTTTTCACCGGTTTCCACGCCGTGCGTCAGCAAGCGGCAGAAATCTTATCGCAGAGCACGCAGAGGGCGCAGAGAAAGGATCCCCGCGTGCTCTGCGGTAAAAAATCTTTTCGCTCTCGGGCGGTCGTGGTTCGAGTGTGGAAAGGTCACCGTCCACCTTGACAGGGGGATCGCCATCCTTATACTCCAGCGTCAAGGATGTGCCATTTGTCCTTGGGGATGACAGAGGAGACAGGGGGACTATGGAAGCGAGAGTGTGGCATGCCCATTATCCACCCCAGGTGCCTGCCAGCCTGGATTACCCTGCGGTTTCACTCAACGACCTGCTAATGGAGACTGCGCGGCGTTATCCGGACAAAGCGGCGTTGATCTTCGCCCAGAACACTATCACCTACCGTGAGATGAACGACCTGGTGAATCGACTTGCTGCCGCTTTGCAGCATCTCGGTGTGCACAAAGGAGACCGCGTTGCGCTGTATCTGCCGAATTGTCCCCAGATGGTGCTCGGCTATTTCGCCATCTGGCGCATCGGCGGCATCGCGGTGCCGGTCAACATCGCCTATGTAGCACGCGAGTTCGCGCATCAGGTGCACAACGCTGGCGCCACGGTGGCATTATGTTGGGAGGCCAAATGGGAACAGGTGCAGGATGTGGCTACCGGTAGCGGGTTGCGCCATGTCGTGCTGACTGGTTTGGAGGAGTTTGCCGCGCGTTCATGGGAATCGCTTCTAGGTGCGGGTAGACAGACAACATCCCCTGACCAGGGCGCAAGCGATGCTTACGAAGAAATCCACGTATACCGTCTGCTAGACCTGTTGCGTGTTGCGCCTGCGCAAACGTCCCCTATCCGGGTATTGCCAGAGGACATCGCTGCGCTGCTCTATACTGGAGGTACCACCGGCCTGCCTAAAGGGGCACAGCTGACGCACCAAAACCTCGTCACCAATGCGGTGCAGATCGCTTTTTGGCTGACCCCCTTGAAACCCGGCGAGGAGACAGTGCTCACTGCGCTGCCGCTCACGCACAGCTACTCCCTGACCATGTGCATGAATCAGTCGGTGTATCGCGGTTACACCCAGGTGCTGATCGCCGATCCGCGGCAGCTGGACAATCTTTTGGCAGCGGTCGACGCGCATCAGGTCACTCTGTTCCCGGGGGTGCCCACAATGTTCCTGGCGATGAATCAACATCCCGGGGTGCGGGCAGGGCAGTATCAGCTGCGTTCCATCAAGGCGTGCATCAGCGGCGCTGCGCCGCTCCCCCGCGAAGTCCAGCAGGAATTCCAGCGGATCACTGGCAGCGTGTTGGTAGAGGGGTATGGGTTGACCGAAGCGTCTCCGATTACGCACTGCAACCCGCTCCACGGCGAAGATCGCATCGGCACCATCGGTCTGCCGTTGCCGGACACCGATTGTAAAATCGTGGACAGCGAGACCGAGACACGGAGCTTAGGACCGGAGCAGCCGGGAGTGTTGTGCGTCAGCGGGCCGCAGCTGATGGCAGGATACTGGGGCATGCCGGAGGAGACCGCCAACGTCCTGCGGCGCGATCACACAGGCAAGCTATGGCTGCACACAGGTGACATCGCGGTGATGAGCGTGGATGGCTACTTTCGCATTGTGGATCGCAAGAAGGACACGATCATCGCCGGGGGAGGGCTCAAGGTCTATCCGCGTGAGGTCGAGGATGTGCTATACGAACACCCCGCGGTGTTGGAAGCTGCAGTGATCGGCGTGCCGGTAGGTGGAGCGGATCAACGCGTCAAAGCGTTTATCGTATTGCGACCCGAAGCACAGGCGGATGAGGAAGAAATCCGCTCCTTCTGCCGGGAGCGTCTGGCGCCTTATAAGGTGCCCAAGTATGTTGAGTTTCGCCCCAGCTTGCCGAAGTCGGGAGTGGGCAAGGTGTTGCGGCGGCGCCTGGCCGAAGAGGAGATGCAAGTGTAGCCTGCTGTTTCACACGCTGACCGGCTGGGGCTTGAGCTCGATCTTGGGCTGTGGCGGTGTGTCGGCGAAGAGACTCTCAAACTGCTCGGCGTCAAGCGTCTCTTCTTGCATCAGGCGTGTGGCGATCAGTGTCAGCTTGTCGCGGTAACGGGTGATGATATCGCGTGCGTGCTGATATGCCTGATCGACCAGGTTGCGTACCTCTTCGTCGATGATATAGGCGACTTCCTCGCTGTAGTTGCGCTGCTCGCCGATCTCCTTGCCCAGGAAGACCAGCTCCTCTTTTTCGCCGAAGGTGATCGGGCCGAGCTTTTCGCTCATCCCGTAGCGCGTAACCATGGAACGGGCGATGCGCGTCACGTGTTCCAGGTCCTGGCGCGCGCCGGTGGTAATATCGTCGAACACCACCTCCTCAGCCACACGGCCGCCCAGATAGACGGCCATCTCGGCCATCAAGCGTGATTTGCTGATGAGCGTGCGGTCGTCTTCGGGGAGATGGAGCACATATCCCTCGGCCATGCCGCGCGCGACGATGCTCACTTTTTGCACCGGATCCGCACCCGGAGTCATGCGTGCGACCAGCGCGTGACCCGCTTCATGGTAAGCGATGATCTCCTTCTCCCTCTCGGTGAGGATGCGGCTCTTGCGCTCCGGGCCCAACATAACCTTCTCAATGGCTTCCTCGAACTCGGCCATATCGATGGTTTTCTTGTTGCGGCGTGCTGCCAGGATGGCTGCCTCGTTGACCAGGTTCTCGAGATCAGCGCCCACAAAACCGACAGTGGTCTTGGCGATCTTATCCAGGTCCACATCGCCGCCGAGTGGTTTGCCACGCACGTGCACGTCCAAGATCTTGCGGCGTCCGATCCAGTCTGG
>QEXY01000001.1 GCA_003130875.1 Ardenticatenia bacterium | reverse complement strand
GCGGGGGGCTGGGGTGGCGGGCGGTTGCGCGCGATCCGCGGGGTGACGGAGTGCGCCGGGTCGCCCGGGCTGCTCTGCTGGCGCATCCGATCACACCAGTCGCGGAGGCGCTCCGGCGGATGGATTTGCACCAGCCGTTCCGCTTCGGTTGCGTTCACACCCAACGCAATCAACTGTTTGCGCAGCTGGGCGCGTTCGGCATCCAACGCCGCATCCGGATCGGGCGGCACCGCATACGGCGCTTCCGCCTGCGCCATGTCCTCCCCTCCGACCGCCACATAGGCTTTCTCCGGTGGCGCGACCTGACCTTCTGGCCACGGCGCTGTCACCGCGGCGCTGGGGCGTCGCCGCGGGATGCTATGCGCAGGGGCCGGTAGCGCTTCCGGGTGATGCACCATGGCCGATGGCGTTTCAGATTCATCCGCAGCAACAGACAGCTCTTTCGTGCGATTCGCCATGCCATGTAATGCGTCAGCACGATTCACAACAGACTGATTCAAAGAGTTATCCACAGCAGCAACAGCAGATCGCTTGGTGTCTGTTCTGTTCTGTTGTTGTTGTGTTCTGTTCTGTATGTTGTTCTGATTCTGTTCTGTTCTGATTCTATTCTGATTCTGTTCTGATTCAGCTACATCGCGTAACGCGGGTGTAACGCCGGTGTAACGGGCATGTGACGCGGGTGTGACGGGCGCTTCATAGTCGTGTAACGCGGGTGTAACGCTCGTGTAACGCTCATGTAACGCCGGCGTAACGGTCGCGTAACGCTCGTGTAACGCCGGCGTAACGGGCACGTCACGCTCGCGTAACGGTGGCGTCACATCGGCGTCACGCTCTTGTGCCGTGGCGGTCGCGGCCTTACGACGTTGGCGGTAACGCTGCACCCGCTCAGCCGAGGTATCGATGGCCTGTGCTGCCGCGAAGTCGGGGATGTAGAGGACACCGTCGACGTCGCACGCCAGCAGACCGATCTGGATGAAATGCTCGACGACGGGGGCGAGTTCCTCTGGGCTGCAGCGCAGATGCCATGCCACATTTTCGGGGGTGTCGAGCTTGCCGGTGAGCTCGCCATATGCGTTGTAGTCTTCGATGCGGCCGGCCAGGGCGAGCAGCATCAGCCAGATGCCCTTTTCCTCCCAGGACAGTCGGCCGATGGTGGGGTTGTCCATGATATCGGTGTGCAGTTTGATCCAGCGGCGCATTGTCGTGCTCCTGACTATCTGTTTGTTAGAACAAACGTTCTAACGCCATGATAGCACAGCGGGTGTGATGCGCAAGTAGCGGGGTGGGGGTGCAATAACATCCAAGGGCGGAATTGCGCCGATTTTATCTTCGTGCCATCCTAATAGGGAGTATCTACTAGGAGAGGTTTGATGCCATCATTGGTCGTCCGCGTCGAAAACCTCACCCGTGGCCAGACGCTGGTGAGCAACGGCCAGGTGGCCGATAACCACTGGACGCGTCTCAAGGGGCTGCTGGGCCGCTCCGGCCTGGCGCCCGGCGAGGGGCTACTCATCGTGCCCTGTAACTCGATCCACATGTTCTTCATGCGCTTTCCCATCGACGTGCTCTACGTGGACCGTGCGCTCAAGGTCGTCGGGCTGCACCACGCGCTTAAGCCGTGGCGCATCGGCCAATTCAATCGGCGCGCGCACTTCGTCATCGAGCTGCCCGCCGGCACGCTCGCCGCCACCGGCACCCAGCTGGGCGACCAGCTGGTGGTGCACGGATATACGTTCTAGGATGCCCAAACCCTGGAGATCTCCACAGAACCGTGCCCGTGCTAGCAAGCGGTGGAGATTTTGCTACAAGGCATACAGAGAAGCTTCGGAACCCAAAATCCATGAAAAAACGCGAAAGGCGCAGAAAACCTTTTGCGACTTTCGTCCCCTTTTGCGGCTTTCGTGGTCCGAATGCTCCTACCACTCCCTTACGGTCGCGGCTCGGATGAACGTCGTGGCGCAGGTAAACGTCCCCGCAGAGGGACGCCCGGTGGCAAGCCCGTCAGGCGCGACTTCAGTCATTGCACGACTCGCCCCTAAACTGGGGTGCACCTGTAAGCACGTGGCGCTACTTGCTTGACGTAAATCGCATTCTGTGGTATAGTTAGAATGGTCTACATAATATTTGAAGGGGAGACCTGCAATGAAAAGGGCCTCGGGGTATCTGGTGATCTTGGTGCTGCTGGCGTCGCTTGCCCTGGTGGCGGGGTGCACGCGCGAGAAAGCGTCCGTGCGTCCGGCCCAGCGGGCGGAGGCGGATATACCGACTGCCACACTGGTGCTGACAGCGCCGACGGTGCCGATCGGCCACGATGTGTTGCCTACCCTGACGCCCACCCTGCGCGCCACGCGGATCGCGGTGCCTCCCACTCCCACGCCGGAGAGGGGCTTCGCGGAGCTGATCGCTCCAACCCCCACGCCGACGCCGGTTGCCGCGCCGACCGAGGTCGCCATGCCAGCCATCGCTATGGCGGAGGCGAGCCCGCCGCCCACGCCGGTGCCCATTTTGACACCCCAGCTGGAGACCTTCCCGCTGCAGCCCATCGAATTGGCCTCCCCCACTCCCATCCCCGCGTCGCCGACCAGCATGCCGCCGGCGCCTGCCGGCACTATCTATACGGTGCGCTGGGGGGACACGCTCTTCTCTATCGCCACGCAGTTCGGCGTGACCGTGGAGGCGATCAAGAGCGCGAACGGGCTGAGCAGCGACATTATCCAGGTGGGCCAGCAGCTGGTCATTCCAGTCGCCTCTGCACCGTCCGCGCCCGCGCCGGCGCCAGGAGGGAGCACTACCGTCCACATCGTGCAGCCCGGCGAGACGCTGTTCCGCATTGCCTTGCGCTATAACACCACCGTGGAGGCGATCGCCCAGGCGAATGGCATTTCCAATCCCTGGTTTATCTACCCTGGCCAGCAGTTGACGGTGCCGCTTGGCCCGACGGGCAGCGTGCCCCCTTCGCCGCGCCGTACCTATGTCGTGCAGCCCGGGGACACGCTGTCCGCCATCGCCCTGCGCTTCAACACCACCGTCGAGACGTTGATGGTGCTCAACAACCTGTCCAATGCTAATCTGTTGCATCCCGGTCAGGTGTTGCAATTGCCCGAGTGAGGACATGGTGACAGGTGCAGGGTGCGGGCGATGCGGGGCGCACAGGCGTTTGAGCCGTGCGCCCTCTTTGTGGATCCGGGGAAGCGGGACAGGATTGGCGGTGTCGGGACGATGAAGGAGCTGAAGGAACGCGCTGCTGCGCTGGGGGTCGCGCTGGACGAATATCAGATCGCGCAGTTCCAGGCGTACTACGCACTGTTGCAGCAATGGAACGAGCGCACCAACCTGACCGCCATTGCCGATTACTGGGGGGTGCTGACCAAGCACTTCCTGGACTCGCTCTCCTGTGTGCTGGCGTTGGAGCTTCCGCCGGGCGAGCTGCGCCTGATCGACGTGGGCAGCGGCGCTGGCTTTCCGGGGTTGCCGCTCAAGATCGCCTTTCCTGAGATCCATCTCACCCTGCTGGAGGCGAACGCCAAGAAGACTGCGTTCCTGCACGCTGTGGTGGACCATCTCCATCTCTCCGACGTCACCATCCTCACCGCCCGTGCCGAGGAAGCGGCGCATGACCCGGCGCACCGCGAGGCATACGACGTGGCGGTGGCGCGCGCGTTAGCTGCCATGCCCGTGTTGGTGGAGCTGTGTCTGCCGTTCGTGCGCTGCGGCGGCGTGCTGATCGCTCAAAAGGGCGATCCCCCTGCCGCTGAGGTCGCCGCGGCGCAGGAGGCGCTGCGCCTTCTGGGAGGGCAGCTGGGACACATCCAGCGGGTGCATGTGCCCGGTTTGGACGCTGTGCGCCATCTGGTGGTCGTCGACAAGGTGGCGGCGACGCCGGCGCGCTATCCGCGGCGGCCGGGCGTGCCCTCGCGGCGGCCCTTGGGGGGGACGCGCCGGGGGGCTAACCTGCCTCAAATGGGGTGATGCGCCCCGCCACCACCTGCAGGCGGTGGGCACGTGCCAGAAACTGGGGGGTGAAGTCGTTCCAATCGGTCGTGGTGATGATGAACTGCTGCACCCCTTGCATGGCGTCCATCACGTGCCTCCGCCGCCGCGCATCCAGCTCGCTCATCACGTCGTCCAGCAGCAACACGGGGGTCTCGCCGGTTGCTCGGGTCATGAGGTCCATCTCAGCCAGCTTGAGCGCCAGCGCTGTGCTGCGCTGCTGGCCGCGCGAGCCGTAGAGCGTCATGTCCACCCCGTCCACCAGGAAGTGCATGTCATCGCGGTGTGGCCCGACGACGGTGATGCCGCGCGCGATCTCCTCACGACGGGTGCGTTCCAGGCGCTGCCGGAATGCCTGGGCGACTTCGGACACGGCCAGCGGCGTGGGCTGCTCTGGCCACAGCTCCTCCAGGTGCAGCGGGCGCTGGTAGTCCACCGCCGGGCGGTTTTCGGGGTCAAAGCTGGGCGCATAGCAGATGCAAAGGCGTTCGTCATCGCCGCTCAGCATGCGGTAGCGTTGGCGTGCCAGCTGGTCCAGCTGGTGGATGGCCTCATAGCGGGTGGTGATCAGCACTGCGCCGTGCTCGGCCAGCTGGTGATCCCAGTAGACGAGCTGATCCTCGCCACGGCGCCGTTCTGCCAGCTGCCTCAATAGTGCGTTGCGCTGGAGCAACACCTGGTTGTAGAGGGCCAAGGCGCGGCAATAGGCCGGCTTGATCTGGCAGAGGGTGATGTCCAGATAGCGGCGGCGCAGCGCCGGCGCGCCGGTGACCAGCGCGATGTCCTCGGGCAGGAAGAGCACCGCATTCAGCTGCCCCACCACGTCCAGCGCGCGTTTCTTGACGCCGTTCAGGCGCAATTCCTTGTGGATTTGACCGTTTTCGGTCGGGAGCAGGGTGATGTCCACCTGGAGGGTGCGGCCGCCGCGCTGCACGCGACCCTCCAGGCGTGTGTAGGGGAAGGGCTCTTCCTGGAGCGCGCGCCAGTTCATCACCTGGCGTTCGGCGCGGGTGAAGGTGGCGCGGGTGGTGGCCAGGAAGAACACTGCCTCCAGCAGATTCGTCTTGCCTTGGGCGTTGTCACCGCGCAGTACGATCGGGCCGGGCGGCAGCTCCAGCTCCAGGTGGGTGTAGTTGCGAAAGTTGATCAGCACCAGGCGTGTGAGGAACATATGAGGTTATTATAGCCCACCGGGGACTGGTTATGAAAACGTGGATGGGCAGCTCTTGGAACGGCGGCAAGGTGGGGTGTATCCGACCGCGCGAGAAGACGATCCTTCACCGCAGAGATGGCAGAGCGCGCAGAGACTTTTTCATAATCCTCTGCGGTCTCTGTGTGCCCTGCGGTCAAATTTTCACCGCTTGCTCACTTTTGCGGCGCGCTGCGGTCCTCGCGTTGCAGGCGGCGCAACAGGCGATAGGTCTGAAGGGTATACCAGCCCATCAGGGCACACAGCAGCAGCCCCACCCAGCCATCGCGATAGCCCTGCAGCTGCACATAGCGTCGCCAGAACTCGCGCGCCGGCATGGATAGGGGACTCCACGGTTTGGCGCGGATGCCGCGCTCGTGCAACATCTGCGCCTCAAAGAGAAGGTAACGGCTCTGCTTGGCACGAAATTGTCGCAGGGTGTCGTAGTTGTAATGGATCAGGTGTTCGCGCAGCGTGCCTTCTGGCCCGTCCAGCAGCACGATCTCGTGCACGTGGCGCGTTGGGTCGTAATGGGCGCGCTCGGGCCGCATCAGCCGCAGCTGGGCGTCGGGATACCAACCGCCGCCGCGCATACGATGGCCCATGATATAGTTGTAACGCGGCACCCACCAGCCGACCACCTCGGTGTTCTGCACGGCCTGGCGGATCTCGGCAGCCAGTTCCGGGGTGGCGCGTTCGTCGGCGTCGATGAAGAAGACCCAGCGCGCGCCGCGCCGGCGTGCTTCTTCCAACGATAGATTGCGCTGTGCGGCGAAGTTCGCGAAGGGTGTCTGCAGCACATCCGCGCCGAGCGCATGCGCAATCTCCACCGTGCCGTCGTCGCTGAACGAATCCGAGAGGAGCACCTGGTCAGCCCAGGACACGCTGTGGATGCACGCAGCGATGTGGCGCGCTTCATTTTTGGTCAGGATGATGGCCATCAGGTCGAGCATCTTCCTCAGTGTCCTTGCCCGTTGGGTGCGGTGTGTCCATGGGCAGCCAGGTGGAGCAACAGGTGGGCTGCCCAGGTGAAGGGTTTGCCGTAGTGCTTCTCAAACAGGCGGAAACGGCTGCGCCACAGCACCTGGTTCATATGCGCCGGTTGTTGGCGCGTGCTGCCGCCGCCATGGTGCACGACCACAGCAGTAGGCAAGCAATAGATCTCCCAACCCGCTCTTTTCACCCGCATGCACCAGTCGACTTCCTCGGCATACATGAAGAACCCTTCATCCATTAATCCCACCTGTTGGATGACCTGCGCTCGTGTCATGAACGCGGCCCCGAGGGGATGGTCGATGCGGAAGGGCTGGCCGGCGGCGTACAGGGCACGGGGATAGCGCCCATTGAGTGACGACTCGACAAAGCGCCCTGGCCATTGCACCAGGTCGAACCACACTTGCCATAGGGTGGGGAAGCGGAAGGCGCTGTGTTGAAAACTGCCGTCGGGGTAGATCAGCGCCGGTCCCACCACGCCGGCGCGCGGCGTGTCCCGCAGAAACGCGCGCATACGCGCTACAGCGTCTGCCTGCACCTCGGTATCTGGGTTCAGGAACAGCACGTATTCCGGCAGATGGGCGCCTGGCGTTTCGCCGCCGAACCCCATCTGGCGCAGCGCCCGATTGTTGGCAGCGGCGAAGCCCAGGTTGTGCCCGGGCTCCACCAGATGCACATCGGGAAATTCGGCGCGCACCATCTCGGCGCTGCCGTCCTGGGAGGCATTGTCCACCACCCATATCGCGGGGCGATGCGGCGAGGAAGATTCCAGCGCGCGCAGACAGTTGCGCAACAGCGCGCATGTGTTATAGCTGACGATGATGACCGCTAGGTCGCTCAGCGTGGTCGGTTCGGAACCTTGCATTGAATGGTTGGCTTGGCCTGCGGCGAACGGGCGCTGTCCTCAGACGATGCCCAGCTGCTCCAGTCGGCGGCGACGTGGAACGCCCTGCTCATCCCAGTCACGCAGTTCGTAATAGGTGCGCAACATGGTGGCCAGGTCGGGCAACACGTCTGCCGCAGCTCCGTCCGGGCGTGCCTCGCGCAGCAAACGCGGCGGCAACGTGTCATCGGCGGCGCTGACGCCCAGGTGCACGTTGATCAACCGTTTCAGCTGGAACAGGCGCTCCCCAATGGCGAGCACATCTTGTGGCGTCCAGCTCCAGCCCAGCGCCCCGTTGACAATCTGGCACAGGCGCTCTGGCCCCACCTTCGCTTTGATGATAAACTTGCACAATCCAAGCGGGTTGTAGACGCTCACATAGTTCTGATAGTCATACGCCATTCTGGCTTGCAGCGCGCCTGACTCGTGCGGCGGCACCTTGTCCGGGTAGCCCAGGTCGGGCAGGGTGATGTTGTAGCCGTTCCAGTAGGAGAGCGATTCCAGATGGCACGCGCCCCGCGCGGCCGTGGCATAGTTCACCGCCATATGGACAAAGGCACGCGGGTCGTGGTAGGGCACTTCCATCCCCTTGACGTGTACGGCGAACTCCTTTGCCTCGTCGCCCAGACGCTCGGCGGCAGCGCGCACTCCCTCCGCCAGCAGGTCGCCGATGTCGCGTCGATAGGCGATCTTCTCGATCAATGCCAGGATTGCGTCCTGGTCGCCGAAGCGCAGCACCAGCCCGCCGGTGTCTTGGGGGCCGATGATCTCCCGTTCGTAAGCTTCCATAGCGAAGGCGATGGCGGAAGAGGTGGAGATCGTGTCCAGGCCATAGCGGTTGCACAGCGAGTTGGCCAGGGCGACCGCCTCCACCTCAGGGTTCATGACAAGCGCGCTGAAGCCGGCCAGCGTCTCGTACTCCACCCCTTCGCCACGCGGCACGACATATTTGCCGTCGCGCACCTCGATCTCCTTGCCGCAACCGATAGGACAGGCGTGGCAGAAGGTGTGTCGCACCAGGTACTTGCCGTAGAGCGTCTGGCCGGAGACCTTTTCGGCGTCGGTCCAGCTGCCCAGCATCCAGTTGCGGATGGGCAGGTCGCCCTGTTTCTCCGCGCCGATCAACCCGCCGGCGGTGCCGAAGTTGGACAGAGCGACTGAGTTTTCCTTGATGAAAGCGTTCTGTTCCCGCACGATTTCGCGGAAGGCGGCCGGGTCGGGATAATCGGGGCGCTGGTTGCCGCGCACGACAATGGCCTTGAGCTGCTTGCTGCCCAACACGGCGCCCATACCGCCCCGTGCCGCGGCACGCACATAATGCGATGGACCGACCATCACGCCGGCGATCTTGACCTGATTCTCGCCTGCCGGGCCGATGCCGGCGACCTGTGCCCGACGGTCCGTCTCAGCCAACAGGGTGTCCGCCGTCTCGAAATAATCCTTGCCCCACAGGTGGGTGGCATCGCGCAGCTCAACGGTGTTCGTCAGAGAGTTGAGATAGAGATAGACCGGTTGACTGGCCCGCCCGGTGAGGATCAGTCCGTCGTATCCGCAGGCACGCAGCTCGGCGCCCCAGTGGTGGCCCACTGTCGCCTCGTTCCAGATGCCGGTCAACGGCGAACGGCCACACCACGAGGTATGGCAGCCGGTGGGTGCAAAGGTGCCGGACAACAGACCGTTGAAGACCAACAACGGGCTGGCAGGGTCGAGCGGCGCGACGGCCGCGTCCATCTCCTGGTAGTACTTCCACGCCGCAAATCCGGAGCCCAACAGCCACTTGCGCACCTCTTCTTCAGAAATGGTCTCCTCATGCCAGGTGCGGCGGCTCAAATCTATCCGCAGAAACTTGCCCGCATAAACACCCATATCTTCGATCCAGCCTCCGTTATGCCCACGTCAGGTGCTTTACATAAAGTAGAAGCATCAAGCTTGTAATGGTGCCGCTGAGAATAGTCCATCTGTGAATAATTCCTCGCTGACGGCAATCACACGACCGTCCTGCCAGTAGACGCGTGGCAGCCTGGGAAGCAGATGGGTCACGACTTCGTAGTTGATGGTCTCGGCCCAGGCAGCCACTTCCTCTGCCGAGATCACATCGTCGCCCTGGCGACCGATGATCACCACCTCGTCTCCTGCGCATACGTCGGGGATGTGGGTGACCTCGGCCATCATCGTGTCCATCGTGACACGGCCGCGGATGGGGGCGCGCTGACCGCGGATCAGCACGGCGCCGCGGTTGGAGATGATGCGCATCAGTCCATCCCCATAACCGCAGGGCACCAATGCCATGCGTGCCGTCTTGTCCGTGACATACGTGCGACCGTAGGAAATACCGCTGCCGGGAGGCAGGGTGCGCACCTGCGCCACGCGGCTCTTCAGCGTGAGGGCAGGGCGCAGGGGAATGCACGGCGCCACCTGCAACGAGGGGCGCAGACCATAGAGCGCAATCCCCACGCGCACAGCGTCCAGGTGGGTGTCGGGGCGGGTCAATGTGGCAGCGCTGTTCGCCACGTGGCGCATCGGCACATGGATCCCGGCCGATTGCAACTCCTGCAGGACATCGTGGTAGAGCGCCAGCTGCCGGTCCACCCAGCATCCATCTGCCCAGTCGGCACAGGCGAAGTGGGTGAACACCCCCTCCAGTCGCAGGCCAGGCAGACGGCTCAGAGCGCGCACGAAATCGACCACCTCCTCTGGCATCAACCCGAAGCGCCCCATGCCGGTATCGACTTTGACGTGGTAGGGCACTTCTTTGCCCGCTGCCTGCGCTGCAGCGGAGAGTGCCTGCGCCAGTTCCCAGGTGGTGAGCGCCGGGCGCAGGTCGTGCTCCACCACGCTGGGCGCGACCGCGGGGGGCAGATAGCCGAGCAGCAATATGGGCACCTGGATGCCCTTGCGGCGCAGGGCGATGGCCGGGCTGACGTGGTTGAGCGCCAGCCATGAAGCGCCATACCGCAGTGCCGTGCGCGCCACCGCCTCCATTCCGTGGCCATAGCCGTTCGCTTTCACCACAGCGATGACGGTCACCCGGTCGCCCACGTGGCGCTTGATGGCTGCGACGTTGTGCGCAATGGCGTCCAGATCGACCTCAGCCCATGCCACGAAATCGTCGCGCATCGTCTCGTGCCTCCCGATAGGGTACTGTAGCATAGCGGTGGGTGTGTGTCAAAAAGGTTGGCGAGCCAAGGTTTATTGCCAATTGGGGGCGAATTGGAAGGCGGCTGAGAAAAGTTTTTTTTCACCGTAGGAGATGTAGAGACTGCAGAGGTCCTCCACAATCTTCTCCCTTGCATTTTCCGGCTTGAGGTTTTGTGTCTTTCCGGCAAAAATCTAGGCACCGGTGCGCTACGCTGCTGACGTGCGTGTGGAGAGAGTGTTTCCCCAAGCGTTTTGACGCCAGCCTACGGCTATGTATAATCCAAGTTGTATCCACTTGTGCAGGACGGGTAGAGCCGGCCATGCAGATTGTTGAGGAGATCAAGGATCGGATCGACATCGTCGACTTCATCTCCAGCTACGTCCCACTCAAGAAGGCAGGGCGCACTTACAAGGGGTTATGCCCGTTTCATACCGAAAAGACCCCGTCCTTCGTCGTATTTCCGCACACGCAGACGTGGCATTGTTTCGGGGCGTGTGGAACCGGCGGCGACATCTTCAGTTTTTTGATGCGTCGCGAAGGGCTGGATTTCTCCGAGGCGTTGCGCCGCCTGGCGGAGCGTGCCGGGGTGACGTTAGAGCCTGTCGGTCCGCGCACCGAAGCGAGCGAGCAGAAGCGTGCGCGCCTTATCGAGATGCACGCGCTGGCTGCGCAGTACTATCATCATCTCCTGCGCCACGCCGGCGAGGCCGAAGAGGCGCGCGCCTATCTGGTGCGCCGAAAGATCCATCCGGATACCGTGGAGCGGTTCCAGCTGGGTTATGCGCTCAACGCCTGGGAGGGCCTCAAATCCTTCTTGTTGGCGCGTGGGTACAGCGAGCAGGAACTGATTGAGGGGGGACTGATTGTCAAAAAGGAGGGGAGTGAGAGCACTTACGATCGCTTCCGCAACCGCCTGATGATCCCCATCCGCAATATACGGGGACAGGTGATCGCCTTCGGCGCGCGAGCGCTCAATCCCAACGACGTGCCCAAATATCTCAATTCGCCCCAGACGCCGCTGTTCGACAAGGGACACACTCTGTTTGGGATCGACCTGGCTGCTCCGGCCATTCGCCAGGCTGATCAGGCTGTCTTGGTCGAAGGTTATATGGATGTGTTGTCCGCCCACCAGGCCGGCTATGCCAACGTCGTGGCTGGGATGGGCACCGCGCTCACGGAGGCGCAGTTACAACAGTTGAAGCGCCTCACCCGCCGTCTGGTCCTGGCGTTGGACGCCGACACGGCGGGCAGTGCGGCGACGTTGCGCGGCATCGAGACGGCGCGCGAGGCGCTGGAGCGCAGCTCGCAGCCGGTGTTCACATCGCAGGGCCTGATCCGTTTTGAGAAGCGACTCGATGTGGACATCCGCATCGCGACGTTGCCTGCGGGCCGAGATCCGGACGACATTCTGAGGGAATCACCAGAAGCGTGGCCGCACATCATCGCCGGGGCGCTTCCGGTGGTCAGCTTTGTCATCCAGACTCTGGCTGCCCAGACCGACCTGAGCGCGGCGCGGGAGAAGACGCGTCTGGTGCGCCAGGTGTTGCCGCTGATCCGCGAAGTGGGCAACGAGCTGGAGCGCGATCACTACATCAGTGAGCTGGCACAGCGAGTTAAGGTCAGCGAACGGACATTGCTGAGCGAGCTCCAGCGTCCGCCAGCATCGTCCGCGCGGACACGCACAGTGGTCACCTCTGAGGCGGATGGAGATCGCGAGGAACAAAAACCTGGCTTCGGCGCCGAGGAACACCTGCTGGCGCTGATTCTGTATCATCCGCACGCCCTTGCCGGTGCGAATGAACAACTGGCTGCGCTGGGATTTGATGGTGTGTCGCCGAGCGACTTTCAGCGCAGCGAGAACCAATCCTTGTTTCCGTACCTTGCGCATTGGGCATCCCAACAGACCCACGTGGAGGACACCCGCGACCAATTGGGCGAAAGCCTCGCACAGCTGGATAGCATATTGCACCAACATTTTGGTTTCATACGTGAGCGCGGAGTCCAGTTGGGAGATGTGCCCTCCCGCTTGGCTGCTGAGGAGATGGTCAAAGGGACGTTGCGTCTGCGCATCCGCCAGGTCCAGACGGAGATTGCCAATTTGCGCCTGTTACTGGATGAGATGTCGGCCGAAGCGGCACATGATGAGCAACGTGTGTACTCCCGCCTGGTCGAGACGGCCAAGCAACGGTTGCACGCCTTGGAGCGTGCTTATGACCGTTGTACCTTGATGGGACGCCGCCGTGAGGAGGCGGTCCGCTTGGGGTTGTCGTAGCGGAGTAGATGTCGAGTAGTCGATCTGTGGATGGTGGAACAACGTTTCGAGGAGTCATAATGGCCAGACGGTCGAAGCGCAGCGAAGAATCCCTGGAACGGCCTTCGTTAGAGTCGTCGGAGCGTGTGTCCAAGTCATCCGGGCACAGGGAAGCCGATCGTTCCCGCCGTCGGGGGGAGGCTCTGGGGGAGCGTGGTCCCGATTTGCGGAAGGAGACGCTCTGGGATGAGCTGGCGGGCATGGCCGAGGATGACGAGGAAATTGAAGAGTTGGAAGAAGAGGAGGAGGAAGAGGAGGATTTCACCGTCGATCGGTTCTTTGATCTAGAGGAACCGCCGGATACGGAATTAGCGCGCGTTGAGGAGGAGCTCGAGCGCGAGGCCGAACAGGAAGAGGATCTGCTGGACCTGGAAAGCCCGGAGCTCACCAACGACCCGGTGCGGATGTATCTGCGCGAGATCGGCCGGGTGGACCTGCTCACCGAGGAAGAGGAAAAGGCGCTCGCCTCACAGGTGCAGAGCGGGGTTCAGGCGCGCAAGCGGCTGGCTTCCGCGGAGGCGCTGGACCCGGCCGAGCGAGAGCAGTTGGAACGCCTGGTGGAAGAGGGCAAGCGTGCTGAACAACGGCTGGTGGAGGCCAACCTGCGTCTGGTGGTCAGCGTTGCCAAGCGCTATTTGGGGCGCGGGATGGGCCTGCTCGACCTGATTCAGGAAGGGAACATTGGGTTGCTGCGCGCGGTGGAGAAATTCGACCCGCGCCGTGGGTACAAGTTTTCCACCTATGCCACCTGGTGGATCCGGCAGGCGATCAGCCGGGCCATTGCCGATCAGGCGCGCACGGTGCGCATCCCGGTGCATATGGTCGAGACGATCAATCGTCTCGCACGCGCGCAACGGCGGTTGGCCCAAGAGCTGGGGCGGGATGCCACGGCGCGTGAACTTGCCCTGGAGATGGACCTGCTCTCGGATGAGGATCGTGCCGAAATCGAAGATGCCCTCCTCAACGGACGGCCGCTCGATCCCGCCGTGGACCGACGTTGGAGACGCGCTGCGGTCAAGGTGCGACGCATCATCCGCATCGCTCAGGAGCCGATGTCGTTGGAGACCCCGATCGGCTCCGAGGAAAACAGCTATCTGGGAGATTTCATCGAGGACGAGACAATGCCTGGGCCGGTGGACGCGGCCTCCAAGCAGCTGCTCAAGGAACAGATGCAGAGCATCCTCGATTCACTCACCGACCGGGAGCGCAAGGTGTTGGAAATGCGCTTCGGCCTGGTGGACGGTCAGGGCCACACTTTGGAGGAAGTGGGCAAGGCGTTTGGCGTCACCCGGGAACGGATCCGCCAGATCGAAGCAAAGGCACTGCGCAAGTTGCGCCATCCCTTGCGCAGCCGCAAACTGCGCGACTACCTCTCGTGACCCCTTGGGTGCGCCAGGCAGTTCGTCCTCTGTTCTCCTCCTGCTCAACCAGACATCGGGAGGGTCGCTGTCCTGTGAGCAAATTGACCACGATGCGCGAAGCCATTGCCGCGCTGGTGCACGACGGCGATTGCGTAGCGATTGAGGGATTTACCCATCTGATCTGCTTTGCGGCGGGCCATGAAATCATCCGGCAACGCAAACGCGATCTGGTCCTGTGTCGGCTGACGCCGGACCTGATCTATGACCAGATGGTGGCTGCCGGCTGCGCGCGCAAGCTCATCTTCTCCTATTTAGGCAATCCCGGCGTGGGCTCCTTGCACGCCGTGCGTCGAGCGGTGGAGCGGGGGATCCCGGCGCCTTTGGAGCTGGAAGAATACACCCACTTCGGCATGGTGGCGCGATACATTGCCGGCGCTGCTGGACTGCCATTTTATCCGCTGCATACCTTTGCCGGTTCGGACCTGCCGCGCGTCAATCCGTTGATCCGCCGGGTCGAGAATCCGTATGGCAGCGGAGCGGTGTACGTGGTGCCACCCCTTCATCCCGATGTGGCGATCATCCATGTGCAACGTGCTGACCAGGAAGGCAACGCACAGATCTGGGGATTGCTGGGTGTGCAGGTCGAGGCTGCTTTTGCAGCGCAGCACGTCATCGTTGTCGCCGAGGAGATCGTGGACGAGGCAGTCATCCGTGCCGATCCCAATCGTACCGTCATTCCGGCTTTGATCGTGGATGCCGTGGTGCACGAGCCGTTTGGCGCGCACCCTTCCTATGTGCAAGGCTACTATGATCGCGATACTGAAGCGTATATCGCCTGGGATGCTATCTCGCGCGAACCAGAGACTTTGCAACAGTGGCTGGACGAGTGGGTGTATGGTTTGTCCGGACGCGCCGAGTATGTGGAGAAACTGGGCGGCCAGGTGTGGCAGCGCCTCAAGCCGGGTGATGCTTGGAGCGGCCGGGTGAACTATGGACGATACTGCTAAAAGAGGAAGCGGATGAACGATTACACCGCTTCCGAAATGATGATCGTAGCCGCTGCACGGATGCTGGCAGATGCCCGAGTGGTGTTCGTAGGGATCGGGCTGCCCAACATTGCCTGCAACCTGGCGCAGCGCACGGTAGCCCCCCGTCTGGAGCTGATCTACGAGTCCGGTGTGTATGGGGCGCGTCCCGCCCGGCTGCCGCTTTCCATCGGTGATCCATGTTTGGTGAGCGGTGCGGTCGGGGTGATGCCGATATCCCAACTGCTGCAATATTACCTGCAAAGGGGGCTGATCGACGTCGGGTTCTTGGGCGCCGCTCAAATTGACCGCTATGGCAACTTGAACACCACAGTCATCGGCGACTATCAGCAGCCCAAGGTGCGCCTTCCCGGCAGCGGCGGCGCCTGCGAGATCGCGCTGATGTGTCGTCGCGTTTTGATCATCACCCGGCTCAGCCGGCGCACGTTCGTTGAAAAACTCGATTTTGTGACCAGTCCCGGTTTTCTGGAAGGTGGTGATGCGCGCGCCCGGTTGGGCCGCTACGGTGAAGGACCTGCTGCCGTGATCACCGATATGGGCATCTTCCGCTTCGACAGGATCACCCGTGAGATGTTCCTGGCGTCTCTCTATCCCGGCTGCACGGTCGAGCGTGTTCAGGAACAGGTCAGCTGGCCGCTGCGCGTGGCGGACAGGCTGGGCACAGTCGCTCCGCCTGCCGAGGAAGAGTTGCGCATCTTGCGCCAGGAGCTCGATCCTGCTGGCAGGCTGCGCATGTGACCATCCGTTCATCGACCCATCAAGCGCGGCCTTGTTCCGTCGTCGCTTTGCCCACGATTGGCTATGAAGGTATCCTACCCATCCAGCGCAAACGTGCCACGGAATACCCGGGCGTTGTCCGGCATTGCTCTGATGGGCATCGTGCTGATCGGATTTGCCCTGCGCGTTTATCGTCTGGCGGCGCAGAGCTTGTGGTACGACGAAGCTGTGAGCTGGCACCTCACCCAAATGTCCTTGCCGCAGCTGACGGTCTGGACCGCGAATGATATCCAACCCCCTTTGTATTACTATTTCCTCTGGTTTTGGGTTCGCCTAGCAGGTACTTCGGAATACGCACTGCGGTTTCCCTCGGTGCTGTTTGCGACGCTGACCCTTCCTCTGCTGTGGCAGCTGGCGCGTCGCCTGTTGGGCGCGTCGGGGGCGCGGCTGGCACTGCTGCTGGCGGTGCTCGCCCCGTTCCACGTCTACTATGCGCAGGAAGCGCGCATGTACACCCTGCTCACGTTCCTCGGCCTGACGGGCACTTATCTGTGGTTGCAGCTGTTGCGAGATCTGCAACGCGTCTCTCCTGCGTCTGCACCTTTCGATAACCCTTGGATAGCGATCGGGTATGCCATCGCGATGGCCGCTGCGCTCTACACGCATTATTTTGCCATCTTTCTCCTGGCGGCTCATTGGGCCGCATGGGGGTGGATCGTAGGGCGCCGCATGCTGAGTCCTCGGACTTCGCCAGATGGCAGGGCAGAACATGGGAGCGCTATGCGCTCGTTTCGGATGCGCTTTTGGCCTGCCCTTGCGTCTCTGGCAGCGGTGGGAGTTCTCTATGCTCCGTGGTTGCCCTTCTTGCTGGGGCGCTATGTCCAAGACACCAGTTACTGGCCGGGCACGCTCAGCGTGGCGGAGATGGCACGTCGGCTGTTTGTCACCTTCGCTTTGGGAGAGACGGTGAAGGAGACAGTCGGGTTGTCACTGGCCTTTGGGTTTGGGGTTCTCTTGCTCATCTCCCTGGCTGTTTGGACCTGGGCTAACCGAAGCATAGCAGGATTCTATCGCCGTGTGGCATTGCCTTTTGTGTTGAGCTGGCTTGTGGTTCCGGTGGCGTTCATCCTGCTGCTCGCCTGGCGGGTGCCCAAGTTCAATCCGCGCTATGCGATCCTCGCCTGGCCAGCTCTGGTTTTGACCCTGGCCGGTGGACTATCGGTGTTGATCGTCTGGAAGTCGCCGCAAGGTGTGGGGAAGAAGGCGTTGCTGCGTTTCATCGGGGTCTTGGGGTTGGGATTCGTGCTCGCCACCTCGGTGTACTCCCTTCACAACTGGTATATGCCCTATCGCGACAACCAGTTCAACAAGGCGGATTTTCGCATAACCGCCCGAATTGTGCGTGAGCGTATCACATCGGATGAGACTGTACTGCTCAGCTCGGGCCATATGGCGCCCGCCTGGGCCTATTACTACGGGTGGGAGGGATGGCATCCTCTACCTGCCATCGAGACCGTGGACGTGCGCGCTGTTTTGGACCTTTCGGTCGCGGATCGGCTGGAACACATCCTAGCTCATAAGAACGGTGTGTGGCTGGTGCGTTGGCAGAATGAAATCACCGATCCGTTCGATGTGCTGCCGTTGTTGCTGAACACCATCGGGATGCGGGATGATTATGGTCAGTTCTGGCATATGGAGCTGCATCACTATCGTCTCTCTTCGCAGACCCATGTGGACCTGGAGCCGGAGCGTATCATCACCCACCCTGTGCATGCATTGCTGGGTGGGCAGATTCGCCTGGTGGGTCTGCGTCCTGTTCTGGAACCATGCAAGGCGTCGCCTCATGTCTCGGAGGCTCACGCGCACGCGCGGCAGTGCATTGCACTGGCCCTTTTCTGGCAAGCTGCGTCTCAGGTCGAAGAAAACTATGCCGTGTTTGTGCACTTGCAGGATGACACCGGAGGTGCTCTGGCGAATGGCGACCATCTTCCGGCACGTCCTACCAGCCAATGGCCGATCGGGTGTGTATTTCCGGATCAAGTGGTCCTAAAGTTGCCGCCTGAGACGCCCGACGGCACTTATTGGCTGGAGGTCGGGCTTTATGACCCGTCTCGGGCGGAATTGCCTCGCCTGGGGCCGGTCGTGTTGGAGCCATCCGGTGCGCTGCAGCCGGGTGAGCGGGTGCTGGTGCCGCTCAGCTTAAGGGAGGGCGCGGTGAGGTGAGGGGAGGGCACGGGAAGGCGTACACCTGGCTGCCGGTCATGTTCATCGGCCTTGCGTTCGCCGTGCGCGCGCAGAATCTCACATATCACAGCTTTTGGTTCGACGAGGCGATGAGCGTCCACTGGGCACGTTCTGATGTGAGCCGCATCCTTCACGTCAGCATGAACCTGGTGGAAGACCGTTTACCGCCGCTATATTATCTCCTTTTGCATGGTTGGCGCCTTGTCTTTGGAGACAGCGAGGTGGCATTCCGCCTTCCCTCCGTGCTGTTGGGTGTGTTGCTGGTCGCGGTGATGTACCGCTTGGTACGTAACGCGCTGGGCAAACAGGTGGCGCTGCTATCTGGGGGGTTGATCGCTTTGAATCCCTTTCTGGTATGGTACAGCCAGGAAGCGCGTATGTATGCCCTGGCGGTGTTCGTCGCGGCGTGCACGACCTGGTCCTTCCTCGCCGCGTTGCGTGCCTTCGAAAGAGGCGGCGCAACTCTGCCGCACTGGGTCGCATACAGTATATGCGTGATGATCGGGCTGTACACGCATCTCTATACCGCTTTGCTTGTGCCCGCGCACGGCCTCTATCTGCTGCTGACTCGACCAAGGTTTTCACGGATAGGGCTGTATTTTCTGAGCAGCTTGGTCGTGGCGGCTCTCTTGGTGAGTCCTCTGCTGTCGGCGGCGGTGCGGGTCAGCGGAGAGGCAGGGCCGGGTGACCCATTAGAAGGGCTGGCCGACCGACTTTGGACGTTGCTGAGGGGGTTCACTGTCTGGAAGGCACCGCTTGCATCTCTCTGGGCTGATGTCGTTGTCGTGATAATGGGGCTTTTCGCTTTCATCGGGCTGATCCCGCTCCGCACAGTCCTGCTGGGGAGGAGGGGAGGCCCGGGGACGAAGTTCCCTGCAATACGTCTCTTCATCGCTCTCCTTCTGTTGGTTCCTTTAGCTGTTGCATCGTTGTTGTTGCTGCGCAACCGCCTCGCTTTCTTTGGTGAGCGCTACTTTATCGTGATCGTGCCATGGTTCTTGGTGGCGATTGCTCTGGGGGCAACGCAGCTGGGCGATCTGGCGCGGCTGCGCTCTGCTTTGCTATGGCGCTGGGCAGGGAGAGGTTGCATCGCATTGCCTTTGGTCTTGTCTGTGGTGCCATTGCCAGGACAGTGGAGTCCGCCGGCGCGCAAAGAGGGCTGGCGTGAGGCCGCTGCCTACCTGGCAGCGCACAGCCGTCCGGAAGAAGCGGTTCTCATCCATCCTGATTGGGTGCGCTATCCGTTGCAGTATTATTGGCGCGGAGGGGGACAGACCTATGCCGTGTTCAGCTCAGTGGAGGCGCACCATGATCTGGATGGGCCGCTTTCGGTTATCAGCATGCGCCATCCAGTGGTGTGGTTGGTCGAATCCCATGTGGAAATGGCCGACCCACAGCGGCGGGTGAACGCATGGCTGGCGGAACGGTATCCGCTGGCCACCGAGCTATACCCGCCCGGTTTAGCTGTGCGCGCTTATGTGCCAGGTTATCGTACATCCCGCCTGCCGGATTTCGCGCAGTCCATTTCGGTAGCGTTCCGAAGTTGTGTCCGTTTGATCGGGTACTTTGTGCCGGATGTGCAGGTGCGTGCCACCGACGATCTGTTTCATCCTCCCAGCGGATGGATTCACGTGGTAACGTATTGGCGCAGAGACGAGCCTTGCGATCAGAACTATACGCCTTTTGTGCATATGGTGGACCCAATCGGGCAAGTGTGGGGCGCTTCGCTGGAGAGAGCGCAAAACGCGTTTTACCTGTATCCTACCGTTCATTGGCGGGCTGATGAGGTTGTGCGGGCCGATTTCGACGTGAATCTCAATCCAGTGACGCCGACAGGTGAATACTTGCTGGTGGTTGGGCTGCGCGATTCCGCCGGCGAGCAGGTGCCCTTGGTCGATGGCAGTCCTCAGAAAACACTCACGGAGGTGTGGATCGTGCCGTGAGGATGCTGTTCGTAGTGCTCTGTCGAATTGCCAAAGAGCCCTCTCAGTTTTATCATAGCCCAGCCTGTCCGATAGTCCAGCTGAGCCTCATCTTGAGGTTGTGACCCGTAATGCGTGTCGACCGATATCTCCAGTCCAGACTTAGCTTCAGATCCACATTGGTGAGTTTTCCACAGACGCTGAGAGGGTGGGCATCTCGGCGTGAAGTGGGGTTGTTGGCGTTATTGCTGGCGCTGGCGCTGGCGCGAGGGGTGGTCTACTCCGCTGTCATACCTCCATGGCAAGTGCATGACGAGCCCTATCATTTCTATTCTGCCTGGATACCACTCTTACCACCTGCCCCGCAGCAAGATGAGGCATGGCGCAATCTCCAAACTGAGATTGCCTCCTCGATGATACAGCTTCGTTTCTGGGATTACACGCCATTTGAACAATCGCCCCAAAATGCACAGGAGGAGCATGCTCGTTTGGAAGCTGCTATCAGGACCCGACGTCCAGCGGAACCGCGTGCTTTCACCTATTATCTTCTTTCTGCGGCATTGTACCCCGCACAGCATCAGGACGTGGTACTGCAGCTCTACTGGGCTCGCCTTTGGTCTGTTGTTGTCAATATCGGCATCATATTTCTGGCTGTATGGGCCGGGAAAATGTTGTTCCGTGATGACCCTTTCAGCAGGTGGTTGTTGCCTCTTTTGATTGTATTCCATCCCCAACACACCTTTATCCTGGCCGGTGTGAATGACGGGGGTATCGCGGAACTGTTTGCAAGCGCGGCTGTTCTGGCCATCATTGCTCTGCTGCTCCGGGGATGGCGCTGGACTTGGTTTGGTTTAGCCGTGGTCTGCACAGCTCTAGCGGCTGCTGCCAAGCCACCTGGTGCTTATCTGGTACCGATAGTGGCGTTGATGATAGCCATATATGCCTGGCAGAAGTTGCGTGGTTATTGGAGGTGGATAGGTTTTGTTGTCGGTCTAGCTGTCCTTGTCGGCGTCGTGCTGGCTGTGCCTCGGATATTCATCAAGATCCGACTTCTGGAAACGTATTTCAACCGAGTAGGGCCGGAGGAGTTCTTCGTCTCGATAATCACTACGTCCGCCAGCCGAGGGTTTTTGTGGGCCTTCCGGAGTTGGTGGGCCTTTCTGGGTTGGGAGTCGCTCCCTGTGAGTGACGAATGGATGTGGACCTTGCTCGTACTGACGGGAGCATCAGTAATTGGCTGGGGTATTTTCGTTTGGCGTTACATAAGAGACAGAGCGAGTGTTCCGGAAGATCGGCCGATTTGGCGGGTGTTTTGGATGTTTGTCTTGATGCTTGTGATGTTGGGAATGTTAGTGGTATTGCAAGGAACTGTGTGGAATGAAGATACATTCGTGGGGCGTTATTTTTTTGTAGCTATGCTGCCGACTGTGGGATTGATCGTCCTCGGATGGCGTGAGATTATACCTCATCACTGGCGCTTAGAAGCTCTGGCGGCATTCACAGTTTTCCTGTTCTTGTTCGATGCGGCTGTATTGCTGGCGCACGTTGTGCCTTTCTTCTATCCGTTGTGGCGTTAGGTCTTATATTTTGTGAAGGTTTTTTTTCTGGTCTATTTCCGATGAAGGTGTTTAAACGGTTGTTCTGGATGTTTCTCCCAACATTTGCCTTGGCGGGATTAGCGTTGATTGTGTTTCAGACTTTGGAGTCGATAGGCTTCGAGGGCCAACCAGTCAACCACATCCGATCGTCACCCGCCATCAACTTGGCGAATGGGACGCAGATCGGCCAGACCTTCTTGGCACCGCGACCAGGATTGTACCGCATCGACGTCTTGCTCTATGGCTACTTCCGGCGCAACACGCAGCCGGTGAATTTCCATCTTCGTAGGATAAACTCGCAGGAAGATCTGGTGCACATCTCCTTCAGCGCCAGCGAGGTGTGGGGATGGCATTGGAAGTCCTTTGTCTTTGATCCATTGCCCGACTCGGGGGGACAGACCTACCATTTCTTTTTCGAATCGCCCACTTCCACACCAGAGGATGCCATCACGCTGGGAGGGGTTGAAGGGGACCTGTATCCCCATGGCACAGGCATCATCAACGGACAGCCGGCTCGGGTGGACGTCGCGTTCAAAACCTACTATGTTGGGGTGACCTTGGGTGATAAGCTCACTGCGCTTGCCTATAAGCTCACCGCGAGCAAGCCATCTCTGTGGGGGGATATACGCTTCTACGTCCTGCTGGGGATCATTTACATACTGCTAGTTGCACGTCTGTTCAGCGAAATATACCGGTTGCGCCGTTAGGCGACAGTTTTTCTCTCGCGCCCGCTCTGAAGGGTCTGCAAGGGATGCATAAGAAACCCGGCGTGCCTCGTCAGAGCATTCCCCTTTCTGATAAGTTCTATGCTGTTCGCGTTTCCGGTGTTTGCGTTTTTGAGCTTTACTAGGATATTGCGATATAATTTAAAGATTGTTTGGAGTTAATCCCTGGCACGCCTTTTGCAGGTGTTGATAGCGATTGGAGTATGGAAACCTCTGGTTTTATCGACGAGGCAAGAATTTACGTGCGGGGTGGCGATGGAGGTAATGGCATTGTCGCCTTCCGCAGGGAGAAATATGTGCCACGTGGCGGTCCAGCGGGTGGCGACGGCGGCGACGGTGGGGATGTGATCCTTGAGGCGGATGCCCAGATGAACACGCTGTTCGCGCTCCACCAGCAGACGCACTTCGCCGCTGGTCGTGGCGCTCACGGACGGGGCAAGAATCAGACAGGTGCGCGCGGCCATGACGTGGTGATCCGCGTGCCAGTGGGCACGGTGGTCTATGATGCCGAGAGCGGAGCAGTATTGGCCGATCTTGCTACTCCTGGTCAGCGCGTTGTGGTGGCCCGTGGCGGGCGCGGAGGAAAGGGGAATGCTCGCTTTGCCACCTCGACTCATCAGGCGCCGCGGATCGCCGAAAAAGGAGAGCCAGGCGAGAGGCGTTGGCTGCGTTTGGAGCTGAAGCTATTGGCCGACGTCGGGTTGATCGGCATGCCGAACGCGGGTAAGAGCACACTGCTCTCGGTTGTCAGTGCTGCGAGGCCCAAAATCGCTGATTATCCCTTCACCACACTCCAACCCAATCTGGGAGTTGTGTCGGTAAATGGCGAATATGAGTTTGTCTTGGCCGACCTCCCTGGTCTGATCGAGGGCGCCCACGCCGGCGCCGGATTGGGCCACCAGTTTTTGCGCCATGTCGAGCGGACGCGCGTGTTGATTCATGTGTTGGATGGTAGTCAGCCCGACGTCCTCGACCATTACGTGAAAATTAACGAAGAGTTACGTCTGTACAACTCTATCTTGACAGAGCGTCCTCAGGTAGTCGCCTTCAACAAGATGGACTTGCCAGAGGCACAGGTGCGCTGGCCAGAGGCGGAGAAGTTTTTCTCTGGAAAGCGGAAGGCGTTTCCTATTTCGGCTGCGACCGGTCAAGGGGTCTGGCAGTTGATGCGCTATGTCGGTCAGCTGCTGCAGACCTTGCCGCCGCCGGCGCTTGCGCCCGCTGAAGTGCCTGTCTTTCGTTTTGATGAGACGCCGGAATTCACCGTGCGACGCGAGGGGGACGTCTGGCTGGTAGAGGGAAAGCGCATCGAGCAGTTGGTGGCGCGCACAATGTGGCAGTATGCCGATGCGGCCGAGCGCGCGCAGCGCCAGATGGAAGCAATGGGCGTGTTGGAAGCATTGCGCCGCGCCGGCGTGCAACCAGGCGACACTGTGCGGATCGGAAACATGGATCTGGAATGGCTGTGGTAAAGGCTTCTGTGGGATGCGCCTCAAGACGCTAGAACTGCAAGGTTATAAATCCTTCGCCACCAAGACGATCTTCCACTTCGACAGCGGCATAACGGCCATTGTGGGTCCGAACGGCAGTGGCAAGAGCAATGTGGCAGATGCTATCCGCTGGGTGCTCGGCGAGCAGAGCTACACCGCGCTGCGTGTCCGCAAGACGGAAGACCTGATTTTCTCCGGTTCGGAGAGCCGTCCTCGCCTGGGCTTAGCCACCGTCACGCTGGTGCTGGACAACCGCGACGGCTGGTTGCCTGTGGACTTCCTTGAGGTCACCATCACACGGCGTGCGTCGCGGGATGGGCAGAACGAATACCTGCTGAACGGTAATCGGGTGCGATTGCGCGACATCACCGAATTGCTAGCGGCTGGTGGGTTGGGTCAGCGTACGTATCTGCATATCGGCCAGGGGTTGGTGGATGCCACCCTGTCACTGCGGCCGGAGGAACGCCGTGCTCTGGTGGAAGATGCTGCCGGTATCGGATTACACCACGCACGACGTACGGAAGCGCTGGCTCGTTTGGATGCGACGCAGGCCAATTTGGTGCGCCTGCACGATATCCTGAGTGAGATCGAACCACGGCTGAAACAACTGGAACGTCAGGCAGAACGTGCTCGTGCCCACCAGTTGATCTCGACCAATCTTCGCGAGCTGCTCCGTATTTGGTACGGTTACCAATGGCATCAGGCACAGCAGAAGCTGCACCAGGCCCGGCAGGATGAGGAACGCGATCGCCTGGCGGTGACAGCTCAGGCGCACAAGTTAGAAGGAATGGCTTCCGAGATTGCGCACCTGGTTGCCCAGCAGAGCGCTGTGCGTGCGCAGGTAGGTGAGTGGCATCGTCAGAGCAGTGCATTGCACACTGAGGCAGAGACGCTGCAACGCGATCTGGCGGTTGGAGAAGAGCGAGTGCGACTGCTCAGCGCCCAACGGGATGAAATACTGGGCGAGGTTGAGGCATTGGAACGCTCGCGGAATGCGATGCAGGACAAAATCGAGCACGTCAAGGTAGCCCTAATACAGGCTGAGGAGGGGTTACAAGCCGCCCAGCAACGCGTGCAGGCGTTGGATGTGCGTTTGGAGGAAGAACGAAGCAAGCGGAAGAATTTGCTCGAACAACAGAGGCGCTGGGAACAACGCGTCCGTCAGCTGACCGATCAGATTGTCAATCGCAACGCCCGGTTGCAGCACTTGCAAGAACAGATTGCCCAACTAGAGCGCGAGGCTGCACAGGCCATTGCAGCATACGATGCGCATTTGCACGCGCATAGTGCAATGGAGCATCAGCTTCAGGAGAAGACCAGAACGGCTCAGGAACTGGAAGGGGTGATCGCTGACTTGCACAGGCGCATAGAGGAGCAATCGCAGCGCGGCCACCAGATGGAGCAAGAACTTGGCAGGGCAAAGGACGCGCTTGATGTCTGTCGTCGTCAGCTGGAGGCACTGCGCGCGCGTCACGATCTCCTGACGAGGATGCAACGCGATCTGACCGGCTACTACGAAGGCGTGCGCGCGGTGCTTTCTGCAGCACACCAGGGCCAGTTGCAAGGCGTTTTGGGCACGGTGGCCCAGCTGTTGCATGTGCCAGCTCCTGTGGAGATTGCGATCGAGACGGCGCTTGGCGGTCACCTGCAGGACATTGTGGTGGAGACATGGGCGGATGCCGAAGCTGCGATCGAGTATCTCAAGGCGACCCGAAAGGGGCGTGCTACTTTTCTCCCTTTAGATACGGTTCATCCGTCCAGGCCGATCACCCTGGCAGGGCATGATAGTAAGGTGTTGGGTGTCGGCAGCACGTTGGTGACATGCGCGGAGCGGTTGCGGCCGGTTTTGCAGCTGTTGCTGGGGCGCACCATTGTGGTTGAAGATCTGACGACGGCACGGCGTGTCCTGCGCTCTGTCCAGGGGAACTTTCAGATTGTCACCCTGGCCGGCGAGCTGGTGCGTTCGGGAGGCAGTGTCACAGGAGGCAGTGTAGGTGGTGAGAGGAGCGTAGGTCTGTTGACGCGTCGGCGGGAGTGGCTTGAGCTGCCGTCCGCTATCCAGGCACACCAGGCAACCGAGGAGGAGTTGTCACGACGTCTGGAGGAATGTCGTTCTGATCTCACCCAGGCGCAAGCCGCACTGCAACAAATGAGGCAGGAGGCTACCGAGCTGGAGACGCAGCGTCGTGTCCTTGAACGTGAGAGCGCTGCTCTTGCGGGAGAAATGGAACGCATTATGCAAGCTGCTGCATGGCAACGTGATCTTGCGGAGCGTGCTCAAACCAAGCGAGCTGAGCTGATCCGGCTTGTGGAGCACACCAAGGCGGAGATTGAGCTGCTCAGGGCAGAACAACAAAACGCCCAATCGGAATCCGAGCAGCTGACCAAAGAAGTAGCCGCATTGAGCCAGGAGACATCGCTGGCCGAGATGTCTCAGGCACAAGCAGCGCTGACAGCCGCTCAGGCACAGGTGGAGCGGCAACGTGCTCTGTTAGAGGGCGATATGGCTGCGCTGAGCGAAATAGAAGACCGTATGAAGAACAGGCGAGCTCGCGCCGAGGAGCTGATGCGTGAAATTGCGCTTTTGACGGCGCAGCTGGGCGAACGACGCGAGCGTCTAACCCACCTGGCCGAACAGATCAGCGCGTTGAGCGCCCTGATTGCACCGGCGGAGGCGGAACTCGATGAGCTGAGCGGACGTCAATCGGCGCTCGAAGAAGAGGAACGCCGTCAACGTGAGCGCTTGCGTCATCTCGAGAGTGAGCATGCACGTTCCACTCTGGAGCTGACCCGTTGCCAAGATGCACTGCGCGCGTTGCGACGCCAGATCGAGAGCGAGCTGGGTCTGGTGGATATAACTTTGAGCGAAGGTGTAAACGGTCAACCACCCCTGCCGCTTCATCCGTTGGTCTCAACTCTTCCGGTTGTGGACGAGATCCCTGAGGACCTGGAAGCAGAGATCCGCGGGCTGCGCGTGCAACTCAGTCAATTGGGCTCCGTCAACCTGAATGCTCCGCAAGAGTATGCGGAAGTGCGCACGCGCTATGAGTTCCTGAAGGGCCAGATCAGCGATCTGGAGCAGGCGGCGGCCAATTTGCGCCGGGTCATCGCCGAGCTGGATCAGCTCATCGAGCGCGATTTCCTCGCCACATTTCATGCGGTCTCCAGAGAGTTCAAGGCATACTTCAGACGCCTATTCAACGGAGGGGATGCTGACCTTGTGCTGACCGATCCTCAGAACATCTCGCAAACTGGGATCGACATTATCGCCCGCCCGCCCGGCAAACGTGCACGTACCCTTGCGATGCTGTCCGGAGGTGAACGGGCATTGACGGCAGTCTCGCTGATATTTGCCCTGCTCAAGGTTAGACCGACGCCGTTCTGCACCCTGGACGAGGTGGACGCTATGCTCGACGAAGCCAATGTAGGCCGTTTTCGCCAGGTATTGGAAGAGCTTTCCCAACAGACCCAGTTCATTGTGATCACCCATAATCGTCACACCGTTGAGGCCGCTAAGACCATCTATGGTATCTCGATGGGAAAAGACACCGTGTCCCGGGTGGTTTCACTGCGGCTTGAAGAGGTAGGATCTCAGTAATATGTGGGCTGCATATGCATCCGCTGCCACCGCGGCCGTGCTGTGGGGTACCAGTTTTCTGCTCACGCGCATGGCGATGACCCAGATGGGGCCGCTGACGGTCGCGGCGCTGCGTTGGTGGATCACCAGTGTTGTGCTGGTCGTCCTTGTGGGCACTTTGAAGGAGGCGCGTGGTGCTCTCCGCCACGTCTGGCGTGAATGGCCTTTATTCCTTGCTTTAGGCGTCATCGGTGAAGGGATGGCTTATGTGTTCCAAAATCTGGCGCTTACTTACACCACCACGGTGGATGTAGGGCTTATTATGAACGCCTATCCCATCCTCAGCGCAGTGCTTGGAGTTTGGGTGTTAAGGGAGCGCATGAGCTGGCGTGCGGCTGTCGGCTTGGTGATGGGATTATTGGGCGTCACCTTTATCACCCTCGGAGGAGTGTGGGCTGGCGAGGTGGAGCTCTATGCGCGGGTGCTGGGGAATGGGTTGGCTCTGTTGGCAACGCTGGCGGGGGCGTTTTATATCGTGGCCGGCAAGCGACTGGTGCTGGCATACGGCCCGCTGCCGGTGACAGCGCTCGCCGGTCTGATCGGCGCCCTGGCCATGACACCAATTGCCGTTGCAGAAGGCGTGACGTTGCATTGGTCCGCCGAGACGTGGGGGGCGTTGTTGGGGCTTGCCCTTGGCTGTGGAGCAGCTGCGTATTTGCTGTGGTGGCATGCCGCAAAGCAGCTGCCCATCTCCCAGGCGGGTGTTTTTCTGTATCTGACGCCTGTTGTCTCCACCATGCTGGGCGTCTGGGTGCTGAGTGAACCACTGACCCTTGCCACCGCTGCCGGCGCCGGGCTAGTGTTAGGCGGTATGGCACTGGCACAAGTGTGATAAGGAAGGCTCTCAGGTCGTCTGGTGTCCGAGCTGGAAAGCCTTTTCCACCTCAGCCAGAAGTTTGGTTGAGCTTGCTTCGCTATATGTTCCTATGTATGATTTGAGGCAATCTTGCTCTAGCTTATCCACCCCTCAGCACACAACTTGCAAAAGGAGAGGCCACTATGGTGCTGCGCAAAATCAAAGCTGGCTTTGTCGGTTTCGGGGAGGTCAACAGTCCCCGCGAACTTATCGAACGCAAGGTTGAAGCGGCGCGTAAGGCGCTTGAGGCACGCGATATCGAGCTGGTTTACACAGCCCCAGTTTGCGATGACCCCCAAGGCGAGAACGAGGCACGGGCGCGCCGCGAATTGGCAAGCGATGACTTCGACCTCCTGGTCGTCTGTGTGGCAGGTTGGATCCCCTCTCACTCGGTCATCAGCGTGATCGACCCCTTTGCCCATAAGCCGATGGTGTTGTGGGGTCTCACCGGCCATATGGAGGGTGACCGACTGGTAACGACCGCAGACCAGGCCGGCACCAGCGCGCTGCGCGACCCTATGGAGGCCCTGGGTTATCGCTTCAAATATGTGTACGATACTCCCAACGCGCCGCTTGCTGCCGTCGATAAAGTGAAACGCTTCGCCGAGGTGGCTCGGGCGGTTGCGCTGCTGCGCCAGGCGCGCATCGGGATGATGGGCTATCGTGACATGAACCTGTATGGCACTCTGGTGGACGGGGTCTCACTACGACGGGTGATCGGACCGGAAGTGGAGGTATTCGATACGCTGGAGATCGTGCAAAAGATGGAGCAAGTGCCCGCCGCTGCGGTGCCTCCCTTGTTGGAGTCCCTACGCCGCGAGTGGACTTTTGAGCGTCCTGTGGATGACAGCGCACTGGAGAAGGGCATCCGCATGTATCTGGCCGTGATGGAGAAGGTAGCCGAACGCAACTACCAGGCGATCTCCCTTGTGGACGTCTTCGGTGTCAAAAAGCTGCTCCATTTCCCGCCGGCTATGGTGCTGATGCTGTTGGCAGACAAAGGTGGCGTGGCTTCCATCCCAGAAAACGATGGATTGGGCGCGGTGACCCAGCTCATTGTGCGCTATTTGACCGGCCAGGTAGGTGCTTATTTAGAGTTCTATGAGTTTTTCCCGGATCGATTGCTGATGGGTGTGCCCGACTATGTGCCCTCTGAGATCGTCGAGGGACCGGTGCGGGTGCTGCCGTGGCCCGGTTTCGGTGGCCTGAAGGATGGCATTCTGAATGTGTCGAAAGTGAAGACCGGCCGTGTCACGCTCTGTCGACTGGCCAGTCGCGGAGATCGTTATCGGATGCACATCGCCACCGGCGAGGCGGTGACACCGCGGAAGTGGGAGGAAGCTGGTTGGGAACAACCTGCACCGCAGCTGCCCAGCCTGGAGGTGATATTGGACACTCCTGTGGAAGAATTTGCTCAGCGCGTCTTAGGACAACATTACATCATCGCCTATGGCGATCACCGCCAGCAGCTGACTGATTTGTGCTATCTGCTGGGTATCGAGGTGGTTTAAGAGGTCCTGGGTGATTTCGCGCCCGCAGGCGTGTTTTCTTCTGTGTGTCGGAGCCATGCGACTGCCCTCTTACTCCAGGTGAGAGGGTAGTTGTGTCTCTGCACGCTGCTTTTGCTTTCCGGAGATAGGTGGACAATGTTTATCACTGCATTCGGTGTTATGTCGCACTCGCTCAAACTTGATTTTATGAAAAGTCGTGATACAATAAAGGTGACAAGCTGAACCCAGAGCGTTAACGGACGCGGTATGTGCGCTAGGGAAAAGGAGTAACGCTTATGGAAGACCAAATACACGCTTTTCTCAAATTTCTGGCGGACG
>QEXY01000037.1 GCA_003130875.1 Ardenticatenia bacterium | reverse complement strand
GGCGGTGTATGCGGCGGTGCAGGAGTGGGTGACAGCCCACGCAGCGCGTGCGCCGGATGCCGTCCAGGTGGCCAAGGGCACGGCCACGGAGTAAAAAAGCCCTGAAGCCGATACACCCCAGGAACTCCGCGCGATTGTTTTGAAACTCCCCAAAAGCCCACCACCAACCCGCCGAATGGGTTGCAGCACCTGGGCGGGCAGGGTACAATAACAGACGAGAAGTGAATTCAGCCACGTCGTTTAAGGAGATCTCCCGATATGCTCCATATCGACGCGCATGTGCACTATATGCCCCCATTGACGTCAGAAGAGCTCGACACGTTATGCCACCGGGAGCCCTACTGGGGATTGCTGCTGCGCCCTCCCGCGGGCGCTCGCTCCTTGCAGGGCTGGGTGTCCGCGGAACGCATGGTGCAGGACATGGACGCTGCTGGCGTCGATTATGTGGTCGTCCAGGCGCAATATCGACGTACCCACGAAGCGTGTGTGGAACACAACGACCAGTTGCTGGCGCTTGTGCGTCGCTGGCCGCAGCGGGTGATCGCCTTCGCCGTCGTGCAGCCAATGGCGGGTGCTCAGGCACACGATGAACTGCGGCGCTGCCTCGACAACGGCATGCGCGGCGTGGGTGAGTTGAATCCTTATGCCCAGGGGTTCGGGATCGACCATCCCGACTTCTTGCGCTTGGTGGAGACGTGCATCACATATGATGTACCTCTGAGCTTGCATGTAAGCGAGGAAGTGGGCCGCTATTATTTGGGCAAGAGCACCACTCCGTTGCGTCATTATTACTGGCTGGCGTGCCGTTATCCCGAGCTGAAACTGATCCTGGCCCACTGGGGCGGCGGCTTGTTCTTCTACGAACTGATGCCTGACGTGCGCAAGGCATTGCGCAACGTCTGGTATGACACGGCTGCTTCGCCGCTGTTGTACCCCACAGCTGAAATCTTTGAGGTAGCACTGCGCTGCGTCGACCATCGAAAGCTGCTCTTCGGCTCCGATTATCCGCTCATTCTCTTCCCGCGCCGGCAATCCGAACCCGATCTGTACTCTTTCCGTGTGCAGGTGCAATTGCTATTGCCCCCCGAGGTGTGTGAGGCTGTTTTGGGAGGCAATGCGGCGCGGTTGCTCCGACTGAAAGAGGTCGCCGAGGGCATCATGCCCATATCTGAAACGGAGAACATCAAAGCAGGAGAGTCGGCCATGCAGCCTTCATCAGCTGGAGCTACGGAGGCGCCGGTGCATGGCTTGATGGCAGTGGCGATGGTGGCGGAACATTGGCCGCAGACACGCGCAGTGTTCGAGCGGTATGGCATCCCATGGCAGGATAGCCCGGTGCCTTTCTGGGAACCGATCGTGCAGGCAGCGGCGGCGCGCGGTTATGGTCCTGCCGAGCAACAACGCCTGTTGGATGAGCTGAACGCTGCCATTGCATGAGCACCCTTTATCCGAAGCGCTGACATCCTAAAGAAGCGAGGAGACGCGGTACACCATGGAGCAACTGGCAATATTGGGCGGAGATCCGGTGCGCACGGCGCCGTGGCCGCGTTGGCCGGTCTTTGATGAGCGCGAAGAGCGTGCGGTGTTGGAAGTGTTGCGCTCCGGTCACTGGTGGCGCCACTCCTATGGCCAAGGAGTCGAGTTGGCCGAAAGCGATGAGCAGCCTCAGAGTATGGTGGCACGTTTCCAGCGCGCTTTTGCCCGCGCGCACGATTGTCGTTACGGTATCTGTGCTGCCAATGGCACCGTCACCTTGGAGATCGCGTTGCGCGCTGCAGGGGTCAAGCCGGGGGATGAGGTGATCGTGCCGGCCTACACCTATGTCGCCACAGCAACAGCCCCCCTGATGGTAGGCGCCATCCCCGTCTTCGTGGACATAGACCCCAATACATACACGATGGATGTGCAGCACGTCGCCGAGGCGATCACCGAACACACACGTGCGATCATCCCAGTGCATTTTGGTGGACAGCCATGTGATATGGATGCCCTTAACGCGTTAGCGAGTCGGCACAACCTCATCGTGATCGAGGACGCCGCGCATGCCCACGGAGCGTCGTACCGTGGGCGCAAGTGCGGCTCGCTGGGTGCACTGGGCTCATTCAGCTTCCAGGCGTCTAAGAATCTGACAGCTGGCGAGGGTGGTATTATCACCACCAATCACCTTGACTATGCTGAGATGTGTGAAATGCTGGTGTGGGCAGGGCGCAGACGAGGGGAGCCGTGGTATCGTCATTACGTGCTCGCTTCCAACGCCCGGATGACCGAGTTTCAAGGCGCTATCTTGCTGATCCAGCTCGAACGCCTCGAAGAACAGATGCAACGGCGCACGGCAAATGTTCTGCTGCTCAATCGCCTGCTGAGCGAAATCGAGGGCATCAAGCCCCTTGCGATCGCGCCTTCCACCACGGCGCACTCTTTTCACCTCTATATCTTTCGTTATCGGTCGGAAGCGTTTGCCGGCCTCGACAAGCAACGTTTTGTGCAGGCCTTACAAGCGGAAGGGATCACCGGCGCGTTCGCCGGCTATGCCACACCGCTGTATGCCAATCCGATGTTTCTGGAAAAGAAGTTTATGGGTGGCCCATGGCCAGTGGATGCCTTTGCCCACGGGCAGCGCATCCGTTACAGCGATTTCGCCAAGCGTTGTCCTGTCTCCGAGCGTGCGTGTGCGGCCGAGGCGGTCTGGCTGCCGCAGAGCATGCTCCTTGCCGATGAACAGGCTATGCACGACATCGCCACAGCCATCCGGAAGATACAGGCGCACGCGCACGAGCTCCTATAAACGGTGCTGACAACCGGCTCGATCTATATGCCTGGGCTCGTAATGGGGATTTTCACGCAGCGTGGCCTGCACGGAAAACGGTTAAGTTGTTCGACAGGCACATTTCTTTAGGGGCGAATTGGAGTAGTGGCCCAGAGAAAACCGGCGACTGAGGTCGCGCCTGGCGGGCGTGCTGCCAGATGTCCCTCTGTGAGGGCGCTTGCCACCCGCACCACAAGGGTCATCCGCGGTGCGATTTTGAGGGTACAGTTAGTACCACTTGCTGATGCAAGCGCTCGCTCCCTGATTTGCATGATCTACCCATTTATGGCAGGCTGATCAGTCCCTAAACAGGGACTTTTACAAAGCGTTCGCGCGGTAGAAACAGGATTGCAGGATGACAGAAGTCACAGGAACAGTCACGGATGATTATCTGCGCATCTTGAATCCCTCGGTGACGGAACGTCTCGGTTACGTTCGCCATGCCTTGTTCGATTTCGACGGCACCATTTCCACCCTGCGGCAGGGATGGGAAGAAGCCATGATCCCTGTTATGCTGGAAGCGATCTGTGGTTCGCACCCGGTCACACCTGAGATCGAGCAAGAGGTGCGGGAGTATGTGGATCGCTCTACTGGTATCCTCACCATTGAGCAAATGCGCTGGCTGGTGGATGCGGTGCGCCGCCACGGGTTGGCCGGTGAGCCGCTGACCGCGGCACAGTACAAGCAAATCTATCTGGATCGGCTGCTGGTGACGGTTAATCAACGGGTGGAACGGGTGATGCGCGGTGAGATATCCCCTTCTGATGCTATGATCGTCGGAGCGGAGGATTTTTTGCGTGCTCTCCACTCTCGCGGAGTGAAGCTCTATCTGGCTAGTGGCACCGATCACCCCTATGTTATGCGCGAGGCGTCCGTGCTGAAGATCGACCACTACTTCACAGGTGGAATCTACGGTGCCCTGGATGCCACTGAGGCCAACAACAAAGAACGAATTATCCAACGCATTTTGGACGAACACGGATTATCAGGCCGCGAGCTGCTGGTCGTCGGAGATGGTCCGGTGGAGATCCGTGAGGCAGCAGCACGCGGAGCCATTGCATTGGGTATGGCGACCGATGAGGTAGCGCGCCGCGGATGGAATCCCCACAAAGTGCGTCGGCTGACCAGCGCGGGTGCCGACCTGCTGGCGCCTGATTTCAGCCGCTTGGATGTACTGCTGGGGATCTTGTTCGACAAGGAGGGGGATAGTCCCGCTGGAGACAGAATTGTGGAGGGAACCCCATGGACAAAGGACCGACCAGACAGATTCTCAACGTAGTGGCTGCGGCTGCTACTATTGGCTTCAATTGGATGGCGAATGCCCTGCCCCTAAACAACTTGACCACTGGTGAGATATCAGATCGCTTCCAGGTTTATTTTGTGCCAGCCGGCTACGTCTTCTCCATTTGGGGAGTGATCTATCTGGGAATCATTGCATTCGCTATCTATCAAGCCTTGCCTGCCCAACGCGACAATCCAAGGCTGGGGCGGATCGGGTATCTATTTGTGTTGAGCTGCCTCGCCAACATAGTTTGGCTGTTCTTGTGGCATTACGAATATTTTCCGTTGACTCTGATCGCAATATTTGGCCTGTTGCTTTGCCTGATCGCCATTTACATCCGGCTGGGTATTGGGGGGGTGAGCGTGCCCTTGGCGGAGCGGTGGTTGGTCCATCTGCCGTTCAGTATCTACCTGGGCTGGGTAAGTGTCGCTTCAATCTCAAACACCACCATCGTATTGGATTATCTACGTTGGGACAGATGGGGTCTTGCTGCAGAGTGGTGGGCCGTTGGGATGCTCTTCATCGGGGTGGGTTTAGCATTTGTGATGGGACTGACAAGACGGGATGTGGCCTACGTGTTGGTGCTCATCTGGGCTTATATAGGCGTTGCTGTCAAGCAAAGTGCCATCTCCACTGTAGCCCAGGGGGCGTGGGCAACGACTGCACTATTGACCTTGATCGTGATATGGGTTGTTTTCACCCACCTCAGGCGGAGAAGTTCCTCTCCATATGGGTGAGATTGTACCGCCCCGTGGATAAGACCATCGTGGTTCTTCGGTGACCTGTTATGTTTACCGGTTGAGCAAGCGGATGACGATATTCAGCAGGACAGTCAGAATAATGCTCAAAAGGATAGAGCTGGCGATCGGTATCCAGCAGGAGAAGCGACCGTCGGCGCTTCGAAAGTGGATATCGCCTGGCAAACTGCCCAATTGATGAAAGAACGGTACCCGACTGAGCAGCCAGAACAAGACGCCCAGCATTGCAATGGCCATTCCCAGCAGGATCAGCCAACGCCCCAGTCCTTCTAGTGAAAACATACACCCACCTCCGTTTGATCTGTATACCACAACTCGAGCTTGCACGCAAAGGGACATAGGACGTCAAAATACCGCTGGACGGCATTGGCCGTCCAGCGGTAAGAGGGCTTCCCCGATAGGTACTTAGACAATCACTTATGGGGTAGGTGTGGGGGTGGGGAAATTAAATTGCACCTGGGCTGGCATCTTGTCCAGTGGCTTGGCGTAGAGCATCTGCCACAGGTCGACACCCTCCTTACCCAACATCCATTTAGCCGTCTTCTCCGCATCGGCACCCGCCGCTGCCACCTCATCCAAGTTGCTGATGACCGGATAGGCGAGCTTGAACGCCTTGGCGTAATCGGCCGGCACTGGCACCACCTTCCCCTCCAAAGCTGGGAACACCACCTTGTTAGCGCTTGCATCCCACTGGCTGATGGTGATGCTGCCGGTTTCGTTGTACGCCTTGACGAGGGAGTTGTCATGACATTGGGCACATGCTTTGTTCATATCCCCCTTCAGGCTGGCTACGCTGTGGCCGTAGTACGGAGCGATCACGGCAAACGTTTTGACCTCACCCGCATCGTCCGTGTACACCGCAGCCATCAAATTGCCGACATCGTACTTGCCTTCATCGTTTTGGATGAGGAATTTCCATCCAAAGACACGCTGGTAAGGAAACTCTGGAGCACCCTTCACGATGGCATTGATGTGGCAAGAGAAGCACGACACCACGGTCTGGACGTGGCATGCCGCACAGGTCATATTGTTGGCATGCACCTGATGGCCCATGTGTTGGGAGAGCTTATCGGGCTGATGGCAGTCAGTGCACTCGGTGTTCGGTGATTCCAGCAGCGAGTTGTAAATCTTTCCATCCCCATGGGTGTCTCCGGTATCGTGGCAGTTCACGCATTGCAGACCCTTGCCTGCCGGTGGAGCACTCCGATGCACATCGGTGATAGCCGGCACCTGCATCTCGACACCGCTCACCGGATCGGTAACCGGCTTGCCCTCTGCGTCTAGGCGTACTGTGGTGCGTGTCCACTCAAACGCTTGACGCCGATGGCATGAGAGACATCCCGACGGGCCGGCTTCGGCGAATTGGGGCAACTTGACGGCACTCTGCGGGGGAGCAAAGCGCTCTGCATCGGCGATATGGCAGCTTTCGCAACGCACCTCCCCTTTCTTGTCACCCTTGTTGTAGCGCGTGTGACAATTCTTGCAGGGCAAATCCTCATAGGGGATACCGGTTAGCAGCTCCATACCGCCTTGCTCTTTACCGTAAAAGTACCCCATGCCCCGTGTGGTACCGTGTAGGGAATCAGATAGCCATGTGGCGATCTGATCCTCAGCACCTTGGGATGGTTCCTGAGCATAGGCAGGAGCGATATGCGGTGTCAGAGGTTCTCCTAACCAAAAGTTCACCAATGCGGGGACAATAAGTAGAGTTACAACACATCCCAGTGCTACACGCAGTTTGCCTCCTTGCATAACCTAGTCTCCTCCCTCGATAAAAAAGAAGTACGAAGCACCGTACCTTGTGGGGATAACCCTCTACGTTTGACACTATATAGCCCTTTCGCAAATAAGTCAAGCTCCCCAATGGGCAGTAATGTATCTCCGCGGTGAAAATCTGCCGTCGACCAATCAAAAGGGCTGAGGCTGAGCATCGTACTCCCTCCTTGAGGGTGTTGAAAAAGTCCCTTGACCGCTCAGATTTTCATAGGAAAATGGGCTAATAAAGCGGGTAACTAAAGAGTTTTTCAACACCCTCTCCCTCCTTCGTGCTTGCAAAAAGCCATGTTATAATGGCCATTGTTCATTCCAATCACTCCTGCTAGAGGAAGGAGAATGACCCGTGCACCAAGCCCGCACCGCTGTCGCAGCAGGACACCTATGCCTGGATGTAATCCCTACTCTGGATATTGGAACGGACAAGAAGACCTTCAGTGTAATGTTCCGGCCCGGCGGTTTGACCGTGATCGGGCCGGCGATCCTATCGACCGGTGGACCGGTGTCCAACACTGGTCTGGCGCTGCACAAGCTGGGAATTTCGACTCAGCTGATGGGCAAGATCGGCGATGATCCCTTCGGTCAGATCGTGCTGCGCCTTATCGCGGCATATGATCCTCATCTGATCCAGGGAATGGTGGTGGATCCATCTGTCAACACCTCCTACACAATTGTCATCAGCCCACCGGATGTGGATCGTTTCTTCCTACACTATCCCGGCGCCAACGACACCTTCAGTGCCGCCGACGTGCGCTACGACGTGGTCTCCCAAGCCTCATTGTTTCACTTCGGTTACCCGCCCATTATGCGCCTGATGTACACCGATGGCGGTGTCCAGCTGACGGAGATCTTCCGCCGCGCTAAAGCAACGGGTGTCACGACTTCGCTGGATATGGCCGTGCCGGATCCTTCCTCGGAAGCCGGACGGGCGGATTGGCGCAGGATTCTGCAAGCGACCATGCCCTTTGTGGATGTCTTCCTGCCCAGCGTCGAAGAAATGTTGTTCATGGTGCAACGTGAGACCTATGAGAAGCTGAACCAAAAGGCAGGTGGCAGTGGAGATATTCTGCCGTTCATCACGCCGGAAATCCTCTCCGATCTGAGCCAGGAACTGCTCGACTGGGGCGGTAAGATCATCGGTCTCAAATTGGGCTATCGCGGGTTCTATGTGCGCACAGCAGATCAAGCCACGCTCGCAGCTATGGGCCACGCACGTCCTTCCAACCTGAGCGCCTGGGCAAACCAGGAGATGTGGATCGCTTGTTTCAAAGTGAAAGTGGTAGGCACTGCCGGTTCTGGCGACTCCACCATCGCCGGTTTCTTGGCTGCCCTGTTGCGGGATATGGAGCTGGTGGACGCCGTCACAGCAGCGGTTGCCGTAGGGGCGTGTAACGTCGAAGCTGCGGACACCTTGAGCGGTGTGCGCCCCTGGGAGGAAACGCGGCAACGCATCGCCAGCGGTTGGGCGCACCACGAGCTGCACCTGAGCACTCCTGGATGGGAATTCGATGAGCACCATCAACTGTGGCGCCGAGCACGTTGATAGATAAAAAGCCTCTAACCACGACCTGGATGATCGGAAATGTAATGGGCCATAGATCATTACCAGCCTCTGGGTCACAGATGAGAAGCCGATCGGCCACAATGCCATCCAACAACACCGGCGGGAAAAGGGCAATCCCCTCATCCCTGCGATACCCCCTCCCACGCCCCGTACACCGGATAGACGCACGGGCGTGCGCGATGCGTCTTCCGCTGGCCACAGCGCCGTAAGATATGCCGGATGGTGTGATCCGAATCGCGCGCGTGAGCAAACGGCAGAAATCTTACCGCCGAGCACGCCGGGAACGCAGGGAATGAACAGGGGAGAAACCTCGGCGGGCTTGGCGTTCTCTGAGGTGCGCTTTGTGCCGCTCCCTGACGGT
>QEXY01000036.1 GCA_003130875.1 Ardenticatenia bacterium | reverse complement strand
GTTACCGCTGGAGAAGGTGACTTATGCAAGATAGGAGATTCAAATTCTGGTCCGAAAACTCCCGATCGCAGGAATGGGCTGATGTCTCTACTTGTTGACAACCCCATCCTCAATTCCCCCTTCGAAGAGCCCACGCGCTATTGGGCTTATGAAGCCGGGCAGCCGCTCCTGAGAGAGGGTCGCCGCCCCGCGGGCTACTATCTGAAAGCGCGCACGCAGAGACCACAGATGGCATTGCTGGAAGAGGAATTCGTGCCGCTGGATACAGTCAACACCATTCGCGAGCGCATCAGGGTCTGGCGCAAGGGCGGTTATCCTGGTGTCACACCGATCACACGCCAGCTCTTGAATCACTGGAATGATCCAGGGCGCGAACACAGACTGTTCTTCTGCCAGTGTGAAGCAGTCGAAACGCTCATCTGGCTGGTGGAAGCATCTCCAGGCGAGAGACAAGGGATAGAAATCCCCAGGGATGACGGGCTGGTACGTTATGCCTGCAAGATGGCTACTGGCAGCGGTAAGACGGTGGTGATGGGCATGCTGATTGCCTGGCAGGTACTCAACAAGCTCGCCAATCTGCAGGATCGACGTTTCTCGGATGCGGTGCTCATTGTGTGCCCCAATCTGACCGTCCGCGAGCGCCTGCAGGTGCTCCTGTCCTGGAAATCGAACAATTATTACGACCGGTTCGATCTGTTGCCACCCGGTATGATGGAGCGCCTGCAGCAGGGCCGGTTTGAAATCACCAACTGGCATCTGTTTCAGCTCCAAGATGATCGTCGCTCGCGCGGCGTGGTACAACGCGGGACAGAGAGTGACACCGCATTTTGTCGCCGTGTGCTGAGAGAGTTGGGCAGTAAACAGAACATCCTGGTGATCAACGACGAGGCGCACCATGCCTATCGTCCCGCATCGCTGCCCGAGGTAATGCGCGAGCGCCTCTCGCTAGAGGAGATTGCCGAACGGGAAGAGGCGACAGTCTGGGTGAGCGGGTTAGATAAGATCAACAAGGTGCGTGGCATCAACTTCTGTGCCGATTTTTCGGCCACCCCCTTTTACATTAAAGGGAGCGGCTATGAAGAAGGCTCTCCTCTGCCATGGATTGTCTCTGACTTTGGGTTGGTGGACGCCATCGAGTCCGGCCTCGTCAAAATCCCGCGTGTTCCGGTCGACGACAACACCGGAGCACTCATCCCAAAGTACTTTCGCCTGTGGGAACACATCAACCAGGCATTGCCTGCCTCGGAACGACAGACCGCCCGCCGCCGTGCCAAACCCGAATCGGTGCTGCGCGAGGCCGAGGGAGCATTGGCGACACTGGCTTCAGAGTGGAAGAAAACCTTCGAAGCTTTTGAGCAGAACAGCTCCCCCGTGCCGCCTGTCTTGATTGTCGTCTGTGACAATACCGATCTCTCCAAA
The DNA here is from genome assembly GCA_003130875.1 of Ardenticatenia bacterium. Lineage (GTDB taxonomy): Bacteria > Chloroflexota > Anaerolineae > 4572-78 > NAK82 > NAK82. Next base: position 2,092 of record QEXY01000036.1, on the reverse strand, counting down.
CTGGTTTATGAGCACATTGCCTGTGGAAACGTGTTAGACGAACTGAAGAATCACGACCCTCAGACTCAATGGACATTCCGTATTGACACAAAGCTTCTGGCGGAGGCCGAGAGCGCAATCGAGGGGGAGACAAAGCAAGAGACCGCCGAACGGCTGAGGAAGATCGTGGACACGGTCGGCAAGACCGAATGGGAGGGTGAAGGTGACCCACCAGGCAAGAATATCCGTTGTGTAGTCTCTGTCGGGATGCTCAACGAGGGCTGGGATGCCCAGAACGTCACCCAGATCCTGGGCCTGCGCGCGTTTACCTCGCAACTGTTGTGTGAGCAAGTTGTGGGCCGTGGATTACGCCGCACCCATTACGACATTAATCCGGAAACCGGGCTGTTCGAGGCGGAATATGTGGATGTCTACGGTGTGCCTTTCGAGGTGATCCCGGTCAGGAAGAAACCCGTTGGGCGGACCGAGGTGCAAAGGATCCCCACCCTGGTGCGTGCTCTGCCCGAACGCAAACATCTGGAAATCATCTTTCCTCGCGTAGAAGGATATGTTTTTGACGTGTACCAACGCATTCGGGTGGATCTGGAGCAAGTGCCCTATTTGATCATTGAACCTGCTGGTGAACCAACTGAGGTGATCGCTAAACCCGCTGTGGGCTATCGCATTGGACGCCCTGACCGGCTCGGGCCAGGCACTGCTGTGCTGCACGACCGTAATCCTTTTCACCGCGAGAAGCGACTTCAGGCAAGTGCCTATGAGATCGCAGCCGAATTGACAAAGCGTCTGAGAGACAAAAGGGACGACTGGAGCGCGCGCCATGTTCTGTTCCCCCAGGTGCTCAACATTGTGTGGGAGTATCTGGAGAAACGGGTCTTGGTGAGCAGAGATGTACCACTCGAGGAAATTGCTCTACTTAAATACAGACAACGGATCGTCGAGCGCTTGACTGAGGCGATTGAGCCGGATGTTCAAGCGGGAGAGCCTCCCATATTGCCGGTCATAGAGCGATTCCGTCCTATGGGCTCCACATCCGAGGTGCTTTTCCGCACAGTTCGTCCCGCCGTCGGCACCGTCAAGAGCCATATCAGCCATGTGGTACTGGATGCTCCTAAGTGGGAACGCAGCGTGGCTTTCCAGCTGGAGCAGATGGCAGAGGTAATTGCCTATGCCAGAAATGACCATCTGGATTTGACGATCCCCTACGAGTGGCAGGGGGATCGCCATGAATACCGACCTGATTACCTTATCCGCTTGCGCGCTGGTGTTGCTGGCGAGGTGAAGGTTATCTTGGAAGTGAAAGGCTTCGAGACAGAGCAAGACCGTCAGAAGGAAGCAGCTGCCCGACGTTGGGTTCGAGCTGTAAATCACCATGGAGAATTTGGGCTGTGGGCATTTGTGATATGCTGTAAGCCGACAAGCTTAAAGGATAATCTCTTAGAAGCGGTGCACGCACTCTTGTCCTCAAAGCAATAAGGCTAGCATCACCCACCTCTGAGGCGGTAGCCCAGGCGGCGCAGCTCCGCTTCCTTCTTGCGCCACTTGGGCCACACTTTGACCCACAGGTCGAGATAGACGTGCTTCCCCAGTAGCTGCTCGATCTCCTGACGGGCACTCTGACCGATGGCTTTGAGCATACGGCCATCCTGCCCGATCACGATGCGCTTCTGGGAATCGCGCTCAACGTACAGCGTCGCGCTGATGTAAGTGGTGTGCTCATCCCGCTCACTGAACTCGTCGGTCACCACGGCCAGCGCATGGGGCACTTCCTGAGCAGGTAGTGTAACGCCACCCCCGTGTGCAGACGCAACCCATTGTAGCCATACACCCAACGGGCGCTGAGCGCTAGGAATTGCCGCACATTCTGTGCCTGAAGCAGATAGGGGCGATAAAACGCCTCATCGTCGGTGCGATGACGGTGTTCCACTCGACCGTTGTCTCCCCCTCGCGCCCCAGGGGGTAACGCCGCCGTTCGCCGCCCAGGAGTTGCAGGAAGCGACGGCTCCGTCCCGCCACGGGCTGCGGACTGTCGCCCCCAAACTCCTGCCCCCAGTCGGTCTGGAAGGTCAGCGGGGTCTCCACCCCAAAGGCGCGC
>QEXY01000035.1 GCA_003130875.1 Ardenticatenia bacterium | reverse complement strand
TCGTATCGGGTGAGCCAGATAGACTGTGCACCGTAGGCCGGCCACGGTGTTCCCACAACTAGCACATTACGCACCATCCATGGCAGCATCGCGATAATAAAGCTGCCGACCATCCATGCGAAGGCTCCAAGTGCGTGACGCGGGTTGCAGCGCAAACGCGCGATAGTCCAGGCAACACATATCGCCAACAACAAAACTCCATCCGCGCGCGCCAGCTGGGCCAGGGCAGCCATAGAACCCGCTAGGATGTACCAGCGCCCACCATGTCCAACAGCATCCTGCTCAAGTGCTTCCCAAGCGTGCCACGTGGCGATCAGACAGATACTGCCGGCCAACGCAAACGGGGTGAAGTTGTCCGTGTGGGTCCAGTAGGGGACGAAGAAGCCACTGAAAATCGCCAGTAATCCGGCGACCACGGCATGGAGACGGTGTGGCGAGACCAGACGGGTAACGTAATAGCTGACCAAGGGCAGCAATGCGGACAGAAAGACAAAGGGTATCTGGGCTGCGCGGTAGCTCGGCCCCAAAAGGATGATCCCCAACCAGGACAGCATCGTCGGTAAAGGCATCCAGTACAGATGGCTGGGATGAGGGAGACCAGCAGGATTATCCAGGTAGTTCCATAAAAATGGCTCATTGAGGCCATTGCCGCGCACCAGGTTGAGCGCGATGTCATAGCTATAGGCCGCATCCATATAGCCAGGATGCTGCATCGGCAAGGCCACTACCCCACGCACCACCCAGCTCGTCAGGAGCAACCCCATCAGAGCTTTGTAGTCTGCCCCTTCCCAAACGCGACCTGAATTGTTGGCAAGTGGCTTCCTCACGGTATGTCGATCCGTTGTCCAGCGAGCTCTCTTGGCACCCAGGACTGGAGTACCACAAGGGCGCGCCAGCTGCCAGCAAAGCGCCATCTGCGTATGCAGAGGTTGCTCCAGAGTATAATGGGAAACAGGTGTCCCAGATACCAGCACCAGTCTCCATACCAGTTAGCAAGCACCGGCAGCCAGGATATTGCACTGAGGAGCATGGCAGTCACTTGTCCCATGCGCGCCAATGCTGGTACTACCAGCACGTAGTGATAGGGGTGCAAATAGGGCATAGCAAATGTGCCGGCCAGCATCAACATGTCAACGTCTCCACGTGAAAGCCATAACATCACCAGCACGATCGGCAACCACCATGGCCACAGGTGAATGTCGTGCGGCTGCTGCCAGGCAGAAAATTCGGCGATGCCCAATATATCGAGCGGCCACAATCCCCAAATCGCAATTGAGATTGCCAGCCAGACGATCAAAGCCAAAAAATAGCGCTTATTGGCAAGGCAGGCCAGATAGGACACCTGAGGTTTGATAGTAGCCAGAGGTATGAGCCAGGGCAAACCTGTGAGGCCGAAAAGCGCTACCCCGTCCACCTGTCCCAGAAACAAAACCCAGAATACGGGGAAGGTAAGACATGCACTCACCGCTGCAATAGGTGTGCTTCTCCTCTGATAGAGCGCCAGCGCCAGACCGGAGAGCGTCAGCCCGACCAGAACCGGCCAGCCCAGATAAGCCACCAGAATAATCCAGGGGGGATAATAGGATGTGCCATAGGTGCACTGGCCTAAACTGAAGTAATGGCGCCAATCGTAGCCCATCAAACCCTCTGGTGCAATCCACATCCCGACGATGGAAGAGATGACGATGCCAGGTAAGGCAAACACCAGATAGTCACGCAATGTTAGGGATCGGACTGGTACATTGATCGATGATCGATGGAAAAATGAGACACTCCAGGCGCTGCCAGAAGCTGGGCGATGCTGCTTGGCAGTCTGTTTCTGCGGCAAGCGCTGTCCATAAGGTATGCAGACGGCATAGGAACAGCTTGAGGAATCGCTCCACAGATATCCAGCTTGTTGTTGCGAACCTGAGAATGTGCTTCCCAAACGATGCAGGCAGCGCCTGAACTCTGCGCCAACGATTGCTATGATACACCTGGTATATTGTTTGTCACATCAGGCGCACCCATCTTGTCCCTCCGCGTGGGCGACCGGCTCAGTCTCCACAGTATCCAAGAATCTCTCCACCTGATAACCGCACCGATGCGCCATCTCTTCCCAGCTTTGCAAAATTACCTCAACCTGATCTAGCAGAGGGGCTGTCATATCCGGGGGCACAGACGGGTCACAATGAAGGCCGATCTGGACGGTTAGGTACAACCACCACAGGAGTTGCTGGAAGGACTCCCGGTGGAACCATAGCACACCTTGATAACGATTCACGCCCAAGAACTGCTGGACATCGGCGTCAGCAAACAATGTGCCCAATAAATGGCCTGCTCCTAGATCCAAAGTTGTCGAAGCGGCCTCGACGGATGAGCGCACTGCCGACGCGGAAGGAAGATCGAACGTCGTCCACCAATCGCCATAGGAGACCAGCCATTTGACCCCTAGCACGGCACGCCCGGCTGCCACTTCATCCGCTTGGAGCACGCGAGAGAAAGCTTCGCTCAGCCGCCTGCCCAGTCCCCACTCGTCCATCCAGCTGCGGCTGAGCGTGGCGGCATTGTCGCGGTCCACGACCTGGGCTAGCCGATGCACGACGAGCCAACCGTATAATGTGGCACGCACTAATGGATCGTCCAAAGAACAAGTGGTGCGAAAGCCTTGCTCCACTGTGCAGGGAGGCTTACAGAGCAGCTGCCAAGCTGTCTCCATCTCGCATCGCAATCTGGCAAGGATTGCTTGATCGTCCTCTTTGCCGCCGGTGTGTGCTCTGATTGCTTGCAGCAACGCGCGTAAGCGCTCCCATAGTGCTTCCCACCACATCGGTTCATCCGCGACTGGACGGTCCAGACACCACTGGCCTAACAGATACGGCTCCAACAGCGCTTCAAAGCACAATAATACGGGCTGCAACAAAAGCTCGCGCATGGCCGCCGTGATGCTCGGCACACCACGCCCGGCCAGATAGGCGGTCAAACGAGCGTAATGTCCTTCTGCATCGTCCTGTACCTGGCGCCAATCGAGAAAAACGTGGCGCTTATAAGCGCCTAGTTCGACGTACAATCCTTGGGAACACAGCTCCTGATTGCTACGGATGTATTCCAGCCCGCTCACATGATCGCGAAAGATGGAGAACCAGCCCGGAGCGTGATGCAAGCCCAACCCTTCACCCAAGGTATCCTGCACCAGGCGACGCTCATCCCCTTGGCCGCTCTTGACTGAATAGGCGACCGAGGTCCGAATCCAGCCGCGCGCCTCGGCGAAGCGATTGTTGTAAATGACCAGCGCGCACTCCTCGCCACAACGATTGGAATAGGCAAAGACATCTTCATTCACACTGCCATCCGGGTTGAAAAAGTCATATAAACGGAAGTGTTGCACTTCGGAGAAAAGGTGGCGCCGATGCAACAGAGGAAAGATCTCCCGGCGATGACGTTCGATCAGCCATTCGTCGGGTTGCTCATCCCAATAGGCACGCCGATATTCCATGCCATACTTCTCGGCGAACCCCTCGATCTGGCCATGCCCAAACATCGGAAGACCCGGCATCGTGACCATCATCGTGCACACGCCGAAGTATTTGTCGTCCTTGCCGAATTGGTCCACTGCAGTGCGTTCGTCCGGGTTGTTCATGAAATTGACGAAACGCTTGAGAATTTCAGGGTCGAACTCGAGTGTGTTCTTGATCACGCTGCGGTATTTGGCGTTTTCCTCGTCGCGCAACATGTTCATAAAGGCACTGTTGTACACCCGATGCATACCCAGGGTGCGCACAAAATACCCTTCCATCAGCCAGAAAGCTTCCGCCAGCAGCAGGGTGTCTGGCATCTCCTGGGCGACCCGATCCACCACCTCACGCCAGAATTCATTGGGCATGGCGGCATCGAACTCGGCACGCGTCATGGCGTGATCGGAACGTGAAGGGATGTCACCCCCGGTGCCAGGCTCGGGGAACCACAGGCGCTGATAGTGCCGCTTGGTGAGCGTCATAGCGGCGTCGAAACGGATAATGGGAAAGCGCCGCGCCACGTCCAAAATCACTCGAATAACCGCTTCGCGCACTTCGGGTTTTAGATAATTGAGCTGCGCGGTGTCGTTCCACGGCATTCCGGTGCCATCATTCCCGTGGTAGATATAACGCACCGTGCCGGTCCAACGGTCCAGACGTTTGAACACCACCGCAGCATCGCTGCGATCGTAATAATGATCCTCAATGAAAATGCCCACCCTCTCGTCTTGAGAGAGGTCCGGTCCATTGAAGGTGTAGCTGGCGAATGGGCTATAATCCTGGCCGATAAACCAGTCGGGATGTTCGATTACCCATTTCGAGTCGATGGCCATATGGTTGGGCACCATATCGCTGGCCAGACGGATGCCATATCGCCAGGCGCGATGGCGCAGGTCCAGCAGCGCCTGTTCACCGCCCAGCTCGGCGGCGATCTGATAGTCGTACAGTGCATAGGCGGAAGCGGCTGCCTCAGGATTGCCGCACAGCTGCTTGATGCGCTGCGAGGCACGGCTGCGCTCCCATAGTCCGATCAACCACAGGCCGGTGAATCCCCATTCCGCCAAAGTCGCCAATTCCTCGTCGGGAATCTGATCCAGTCGCTGGATAGATCGCCTATACTTGCGCGATAGTTGATCCAGCCACACGTAGGTGTTCTTGGCGATCAGGACCAAGCGCGGCATCCACTCGCGATCCGGGCTGAAACGTTCTGCCTCCAGATCGAGACCGGTGTACTCATACACACGTGTCGGGCCTGGTCCTGGGAAGACCGGACGTTCTTCCTCGCGGATCAGGTCCAGGCTGCCCAGCATGCGGAAGATGTAACGCCCCAGCAGCGCCCCCCAGCGCGTGCGGATGTATTCCAGCTGACCGGGCAATGAATGCGGTACGGCGAGCGCAGGGCTGCGCAACATGTCTACCAGATTCTGATTGTCCGGGCCGAAGCGGGGCTGGGTTTCAAAAAAGGCATGCAGCTCGGCGATGATCTGTGTATACACGGTCTCGCGTTCCAGTCGTTCGTCATCGAACAACTCCAGGAAAGGCGCAAAGGCAGGGTTGGCATTGGCCAGCCAGAGCAACAGCAGCTCCTCCAGGGCGATATTGCGGTGTGGCACCCCATCGCTTTCGCCAGTCAAGTAGGCATCCAGGTTGATCTCGCGTCGGTAAACCGCCATGGGGGGGAATTCATCGCTGAAGCGGCGCAGTGTCTGCTCCACCGCCTCCCGCCCGAGACGCCCTTCCAGCCATGCAAGCGCCTGTGACATCACCGCTGGATTCTTCTGCTGGCGATACAGCTCCACTACATAGTGCAGGATCTCGTCGATCAATCCCATGGCGTTCAGCTGGCCAGCTCGAACGGCTTGTTCGGGGAAGCGTGCCAAGTCACGCGTGCGGTTGATACGTTGGGCAAACGTGCGCGCCGCGTGGAAATTGGCAAAGATGACGTTACCGCTCAGCTGGAACAGCGACTCATCGAAGCGATAGCGCTCTCGAGCCAGACGGGAAACGTGGAATTCTCTTGTCATGGAGCTCACCATCTCACACCGCCGCCGGCCCCTCTTAGAAAGACCAGCGGCGGTGTCAACCTAGCCGTTTACAAAGTTTGTCTGCAAGGGGCGATTGTGAAAAGCCCCGTCGGAGATGTCAGGCTGCGATGCCCAATAGCTGTTTTGCCTTGCGCACGGCGCTGCTGGCGTCCGGCGCGTATCCGTCGGCGCCGATCTCATCAGCATAATCCTGCGTAATAGGGGCGCCGCCGATCATCACCTTGATCTTGCCGTGCAGCCCAGCCTCTTTCAATGTTTCGATGGTGGTCTTCATCCCCGGCATCGTGGTGGTCAGGAGCGCCGAGAGGCCAATGATGTCCGCATTCTGCTCACGAGCAGTATCCACAAACTTCTGAGCGCTGACATCCACACCCAGGTCGATCACTTCGAAGCCGGCACCCTCCAGCATCATCTTGACCAAGTTCTTGCCGATATCGTGCAGGTCACCTTGCACCGTGCCGATGACCACCTTGCCCAGTGTCTTGACGTCTGCCTTCACGAGTTCGGGGCGCAGGATGTTCATCGCGGCCTGCATAGCACGCGCAGAGATGAGCATCTCGGGCACGAACTTCTCGCCCTCTTCGAAGAGACGGCCCACCTCTGTCATGGCTGGGATGCACGCCTTGTGCAGGATGTCTTCCGCTTTGATCCCTGCCTTGAGGGCAGCCTCCGTCTCGGCAGCCGCTTTCTTGGCATCACCATTTAGAACTGCGTCGTAAATGCTCTCGAGACTCATAGTGCCTTTCTCCTTTTTTCATTAAGATTTTTGAGTGTATTTCGTCAGCCCATAATTGGGGCGGACACTGCCTTTATGCCTGTGCTCTTCCAGTGGTTGCCTGGCCCGATGGGGGATTGTGCTTTACCTCGGCTCACTTGAGCGTGCGTACCGCCCATATTTGTGTACTGCCTGGGCCATCATCCAAACGTTCTGCGGTGGCACCCCCTCCGTGATAGGACCACTGGCACCCAATACATAGCCACCACCGGGCGCCAACTGGATGCATGCCTCTTGGACCGAGTCTTCTATCTTCTCCCAGTTGCCATATGCCAACAATGAAAGGGGAATACCCCCTATGAAAGCCATCTTGCCACGCCATTGGCGCTTTAGATGCACAAGGTCATTGCATTCCGGTTCCATGGGCAGCACGATATCAAAACCAATGTGCTCCAGGATGGGCAATACCTTTTCCATGCGCCCACGCGTATATAAGCCGACCAGCTTACCGTGCTCCTTGGCCGGCGCGATCAACTGTCGCATACGAGGCACGAACATCTCTTCGAACATATCAGGGCGGATCATCAGCCCGACATTGTGCGCAATCTCATCCTTGACCAGCACGAATGCCAGCTCCTCCGCGAACCGGTCGCACACAGCGCGCATGACCCGCTGCTGATGTTCAAGCAGAATGTTCATTAGGGCTTCTAGAAAAGCCCGGTCATCATAGAACAAGTAAAGCGCTTCGATTGTGCCCACAGCGCGCATTGCGCAGTCGAAGAACGAAGAAAAGCTGGCCACGACACCCACTCCGGTGCCTTGCGCCGCGCGCAGGTAGCGCTCTAAGATATCCAGTTGATCAGCCAACACCGGTGGAGGTTCTAGCTTGTCAAGGTCGCTCCAACTGCGCACTGAGCCACCTACGTAACACATCGAACCGTCTGAAGAACGGGCGAAAAGGTTGTTGGGCTGCCAGATGAAATTGCACGCCACCGCGTCCATGCCCAGCCGTGCAGCGAACTCGACATGGTCCTCAGGACTTCCCGGGGGCAAATCGGGCGTCCGACTCGACTGTGCATCGCGCAGGGAACGGCCTAGCACATATTCGTATACGGCGCGACTTGTCACCCAAAGATTCAAATGGGGCACCCGATCGGCTTCCTCGTGGCGCAGGATGCGGAGCAATCGTTCAACGTTGGGCCTATCATAATCAGCGGGTCTGGGAGATTGTCCTGTGAGCCCGATGCCGGCGCCATCGAGATATGCGTATCCGGCATGGCGTTCCGCGTCACCTAGAGGTTTGATCAACACACCTTGATTCATTGAGGCATGCAGGGCAGGGAGAGATAAACGCGACTGCTCCTTGGTATGCTTGAGGTGGAATCCACATGAGTAGCGCACAATCAAACGGGTGGGCAGCACGACACGGCGCGGAGGCAAGAATTGTGTGCTGTGTAGACGGCTGAAAAGCAGCTGCGCGGCATTGCTGCCCATTTCATAGCCCGGCTGAGCGATCACCGTCATAAAGGGCAGCGAGATTGACAACATGCCGAGATCGTCGAAGCAAACCAGCGCCACGTCCTCTGGCACGCGTAATCCGCGGCGTTGCAACGCCTCTAGGGCGCCGAGCGCCAGAGCACTGTTCACGGCCAGGATAGCATCGATCTGGACCCCTTCATCGAGCAGCTGCTCGGTCATATGCGCACCGGACACGGCACGGAATTCACCCCTGCGTATCATCTTGGGCTCGACGGGCAGACCCAGCTCATGCAGCGCTAAACAGTAGCCAGCGACACAATCATCGGCCGAGGAAAGGGCAATCGGCCCCGACAAAACAGCGATGCATGTGCGGCCCAGTGCTGCCAGATGGTGTACCAGCGCACGTGCGCCAGCCGCCACATCGGTCGTCACAGCATCGGTATCCCAACCCTGGAAGACTCGTTCCACCGCCACCACCGGGATACCTTGCTCCTGGAGAGGGATGAGATCGTGCACATCCGCCTCGCATGGCACAATGATCAACCCCTCGACGCGCTGACCAAGCATAGTTTGGAGATATTGTTCTTGTCGGGTGGGGTTCTCATCAGTATTGCCCAGGAAGACCGCATATCCATGGCTGCGCGCCGCATCCTCTACGCCACGCGCCACCGCCGTCCACAGAGGATTGCCGATATCGGGCACTATCAGCCCTAACGTGCTGGTGCGGCGCGAACGCAGGCCGCGCGCTACGACGTTGGGAACATAGCCCAGCTCGGCGATGACACGCTCGACGGCATCACGAGTCGCGGGATGGACACGTGCTGTGCCGTTCAGCACACGGGACACGGTGACAGGAGAAACACCTGCACGACGCGCGACATCTGCAATGGTGGGCACACTCTCTCCCTTACAACGTGCCAAATATCCTTATTCAGGAGATGAAAACGATATCATGCTATCGTTTTCAAAACCATGATAGCAGAATTTGAAATCTATGTCAAATTGTAGGGCCACCCTAGAACAGGGGTGTGGTTGCATTACACGCCGTTTATGCTACAATTCTAAGCCGCTGCCATTATATGCCAACCTGGTGCGATGCGGAGGACATCGAGGTAGAACGGTGAGACGTGCCCCCATTCCCAAGCCAGATCTACGCAAACCTCGTGTGGTGTTTAATCCGATTGCTTATCGAGGCTTCCAACGTGGTGTTAACCTGATCGCCGAAGCCGTGCGCCCGACGCTTGGGCCGCTGCCGCGCAAGGTGGCTGTTGCGCGCACTGCGCTCAGCCTTCCACCGGAAATGCTCGACAACGGCGCGTTGATTGCGCGGCGCGTCCAGGAACTCCCGCGTCGCAATGAAGACATGGGCGCGATGTTTCTGCGCCACGTCTTGTGGCGATTGCAGGATGATGTGGGCGACGGAACCGCAACCGCTGCCGTCCTGTTTCAATCCCTGTACAACCAGAGCTTGCGCTACATTGTGGCAGGAGGCAATCCGATCGCCCTGCGGCGCGCTTTCGAAGTGGCGATCCCGCTGATCCGAAGTGAGCTCGATGCAATGACATTCCAAGTGCAGGGTGCGACGCAGCTCGCACAGCTGGCCGAATCCATCTGCCATGATCACGAGCTCGCCACCATCCTGGGTGAGATTCACGACATCATCGGCGAGTACGGCCAGCTGGATATCCGCGATGGCCGTCGCCACGAGATCGAGCGTGAATACGTCGAAGGCACCTACTGGAATAGCGGTGTGCTCTCCCCAGATATGATCACCGACCACAGCACCCTGCGGGTGGACTTACAGGATGCGGCCATCCTGATCAGCGACCTAGCAATGAAAGAACCGCACGAACTGATACCAGTTTTGGAAGCTGTGCGCCGTTCCGGCATCCGCGCCTTGATGATCACCGTCGACGAGATGTCCCCGTCTGTGCGCGGTCTGCTGTTGGCGAACCGACGGCCAGGGGTGTTCGACCTGGCCGCGGTGCGTACACCGGACAGCCGGCGCACGGAAGGGCGGATGGTGATGGAGGATATGGCCGCCTTAACCGGCGGTCGGCCGCTGATCCACGACGCTGGAGAGACACTCAACGACTTCAGCCTGGAGCGTCTGGGATATGCCCGCCTGATCTGGGCGGACAAGACCAAGTTCGGCATCATCGGAGGCAAGGGCGATCCGAGAGCGCTCCAAGCGCACGTGAACAATCTGAAAGAAGCGTTTGCGCGTGCACGCGACGTGGACGAGCGCAAGCGGTTGCGCGAGCGCATTGGACGGCTGCTAGGCGGTTCAGCCGTGTTATGGGTGGGAGGATTGGGTCCATCTCACATCGAAGCGCGCAAATCGCTGGCCATCTATACTTCCGACACGCTGCGCGGCATCTTGCGTGAAGGAGTAGTGCCGGGTGGTGGCACAGCATTGCTGGATTGTGTGCCCTGTCTCCGTGCTCGATTCGAGGAGGCATCTGATGCCGACGAGCGGGCTGCCTATCGTATCCTGGCCAAAGCGTTTGAGATGCCGATGCGCACCATCGTCGCCAACGCCGGCTATGATGCTAGTGAAGTGCTCGCCGAGGTCAAGCTGGCCGGACGAGGCCACGGCTTTGATGTGCGCAGCGGACGCGTGGTGCGCATGGCAGAAGCAGGCATTCTCGATTCAGCAGCGGTGCAGAAGGCAATCGTCACCGATGTGATCAGTGCTGTCGGTCTTGCGCTGACGATCGAGGTATTAGTACAGCGCAAGGATCCACCGGTAGCACATCACAAGGCAGCCGGATCATAACCCCAACACGGAGAGGATGCTCCCGATGCAAGAGATGGAAGAGTTTCAGGATTACGTGTACGCGATCGCTCCATCGCCTGACTTTGTACAAGATGGCATCTGTTTCGTCGGTCGCAAGAGCGGTCTCTTCCGCTGGGACGCCAGAAGCCAGGAATGGCAGAACGCCTATGAGTCACTGCAGCTTCCGGATGCGCTGGTCACCCCTGCCGTTGCCCTGTCACCCGCATTTTCCGACGACCATACGATATATGCAGGCACAAGCGGTGGAGTTCTGCGTTCCGAGGATGGGGGGAAATCGTGGGTGTTGGGCAATATGCCCAAACCGCCTCCTGTGATCACGGTGCTGCTGCCATCACCCAATTTTGCTCAAGATGGTCTTATCTTCGCCGGCAGTATGGAAGACGGTGTATTGCGTTCCCCTGACCGCGGCACGCAATGGCATCGCTGGAACTTTGGTTTGGTGGACTTGCACGTTCTGACCATGGCCATCTCTCCGGATTTTGCCAGGGATCAGACGTTGTGGGCGGGCACCGATACGGGTATCTTCCGAAGCATCAACGGTGGTCGTTCGTGGCGTCCGCTCAATTTTCCCTCTGAGCTTGCACCAGTATTAAGCCTGACAGTATCACCCGCTTATCCGACTGATGAAACCCTGTTTGTTGGAACGGAGGCAAGTGGGCTGTACATGTCGCACGACGACGGCAAAAGCTGGCAACGCGTGTCTCCAGATTTGTTTCCTGAGACCGTCAACACCATTCTGGTAAGCTCGAGTTCGGGCGGGGCGTTGCATATAGCCGTTGCCACGGATGATGCGTTATATGTCTCCCATGACACCGGGAACACGTGGCACGAGCTGGAACTACACTTGCCTGAGGACGAGGGTATTTCTACCGTGGCAGCCCCATCTGGCGTGCTACCGGGCGCACTGTTGCTGGTCGGTATTACCAATGGGCAGATACTCCAATGTGCGATAACCTCGCGCACTTGAGGAAAGGCTCGCTCAGCTTCTCTACTTTTTGAGGAGGTGAAACCGTGCTGGGTGGGTATATGGGCAAGATGTTATGGGTGCATCTTGACACGGGTGCGATAGAAGAACAAACCGTATCGGAAGCACTCCAACATGATTTTATCGGTGGATATGGAATTGGCGCGCGCTTGTTGTATGACCATGTACCTGCCACAGCCGATGCCCTATCGCCTGAAAACGTGCTCGGGTTTATGACCGGACCTCTCACGGGCACGATGACGCCCACCGGTACGCGCTGGACGGTGGTGTGCAAATCCCCCTTAACAGATGGTTGGGGGGATGCGAACGGGAGTGGTTTCTTCGCGGTGGCGCTCAAGCGCGCTGGCTACGATGGGATCTTCTTTACCGGTGTAGCCCCGCGGCCGGTCTATCTCTACTTGGAAGACGGTAAGGCGGAACTACGTGATGCCTCGGCCCTGTGGGGATGGGACTGTTATCAGGTGGAAGATTGGGTCAAAGAGACCCTGGGTCGCGACGTCGAAGCGGCTTGCATCGGGCCGGCCGGTGAGAAGCTGGTGCGCATCGCCGGCATTGTGCATCACAAAGGGCGTGTTGCTGCGCGTTCGGGTGTAGGAGCGGTGATGGGCGCGAAGCGTCTCAAACTGGTGGCTGCACGCGGTAACCTCACCATACCGGTGGCCGACCCGGAAGGAATGAGACAGCTTTACAAAAAGTACGCCGGCCAGATCAAAAGCGGTGTCGGTTTTTCCAACTTCTACCGCAAAACTGGCACACCAGGCTACACCTCCATCGGCGCCGTCAACGGCGACTCCCCAGTGCGCAATTGGCGCGATAGCGTCGCCCATTTTCAAGGCGCTGAGAACCTGGAATTTGAGGAGCTGCTCAAGTATCGCGTGCAGCGCAAAGCGTGCTGGCACTGTCCGATCGCATGTTGGGGCACCTGTCAACTGGAATATGCCGGCCGACCTTTTGAGGCCCATCAGCCCGAATATGAAACCGGCGCTGCGTTTGGGCCGCTGCTGATGAACAGTTACTACCCTTCCATCATCGCCGCGAATGACTTGTGTAACCGTTACGGGCTGGACACCATCTCCGCCGGCAGCTGCATCGCCTTCGCATTTGAATGTTATGAGGCCGGCGTCATTGGACCGGGTGACACGGATGGGCTGGAGCTTCGCTGGGGTAACCACACGGCGATGAACCAATTGCTGGAGAAAATCGCACGGCGCGAAGGTATCGGCGACTTCCTGGCAGAAGGGGTACAGCGCGCCACAGAAAGGCTGGGAGCAGCTGCCAGGCCCTTCGCAATCCACATTGGCGGGCAAGAGCTCCCGATGCATGACCCGCGTTATGAGCCTGCCATGGGGGTGATCTATCGCATGGATGCGACACCTGGCCGTCACACCCAGGCGTGTCAATTTATCGTGCCGCCGGGTTATGCTTCGGACCGCCCGGGTTTTGGAGAAGAACCGCACAAGCAGGCAGGACGTGGCCATTGGGTCAAAGAGGCACTCTGTCTCCATCACGTATCCAGCACGGCGGGCCTGTGTCTTTTCGGTTATCTGTCTATGATGGTCACAGCTCTGCCAGAGTTCATCAGCGCGACATGGGGACACCCCTTCACCCTTCAGGACATGATGATAACCGGAGAACGCATCGCCAATGTGCGCCAGGCATTCAACGTGCGCGCAGGCATCAACCCATTGACGTGGTCCATTCCAGAGCGCGCGTATGGCATTCCCGCGCTGCCCGACGGTCCCACGGCTGGCATCAGGGTGCAGATCGAACAGATGACCCAAGAATTTCTCCGCGATATGGGCTGGACAGCGGATACTGCGGTGCCACGACCGGAAGTATTACGGCGCCTCGGCCTGGATGATATCGCGCGTGATCTGTGGCATTAGGCGCTGTGTGCGTCATACGCTTCCTTACTGAATTATGAAGGACTCACCAAGCAGACCAAAGAAGAGAGGAGGTAAAGTGGTTATCCACCGCCTTCTTGAGGGAGGTGGATAACCAAAAAGAGGCGCGATGAAGCTAGCATTGTGTGTTCAGACCCCTGAAATCGATACCCCCGGTCCCGTAGCTCTGCTCAGTGGCACTTTTGAGGAGAGGGTACGCAAAGCCGCTGCATTGGGTGTGGAAGGTGTTGAGCTGGCGCCGATGAACCCCACCACACTCGACGCCGCTTTCGTACGGGACTTGCTGCAACGCCACAACCTTGAGGTGGCTGCGATAGCCAGCGTCTCGCTGGGCATGAGCGGCCTGACCCTGTTGCATCCTGATCCGTCTGTGTCCGCACAGGCGCGTTCCCGTCTGAACGATTTGATCCGCTTCGCTGCAGCGGTCGGCGCACCGTTGGTAACAGTGGGCAGCTTTCGTGGACGGGTGGGCGAGACCGGAGCAGAAGGGCGTGCTAAACTGGCGCATATCTTGCGCGAGGCTGCTTCGTTCGCCGAGCAACAGGGTGTGCGCCTGGTTGTGGAACCCATGAATCGTTTCCAGGCGGACTGCATCACCACCGCAGAAGAGGGGCTGTCTTTCCTGCAAGAGATTGGCCACCCTGCGGTCGGTCTGCTGCTCGATACCAATCATATGCTTACCGAAGAAACTTCATGGAGCGAGCCATTCCGTCGCGCGATGGAAGCCGGAAAGCTGTGGCACGTGCATCTGGCCGACAGCAACCGCCAGACGCCCGGCTATGGCCTTATCGACTTCGCACCCATCCTTCAGATGCTGCGTGACATTGGTTATATAAACTATCTGTCCATCGAGGCATTTACCAAACCGGATCCGGACACGGCAGCGCGGGATGGGGTTCGTCATATCCGTTCGTTGTTGGACAAGATGACCTCTTAAGAGATCTTCGTGATTCGCACAATATCACAATATCCGTCTACACGTGAATCTCAGCATGCTCAGGGAGAGGTTGACAATGGGAAAAGGTTTGCTGGAAGGACGTGTTGCATTGGTGACTGGAGCAAGTCAGGGCATCGGTGAGGGGATTGCCCGTGAATATGCCGCCGAAGGTGCCACAGTAGCGCTCATAGCGCGCAACGAGGAGAACCTGTGCCGCATCGCAGCGGAGATCGAAGCGGCCGGAGGGCGCGCTGGGGTCTATGCGTTCGATATCACAGACTACGACCGCTACCGCGCCGCTGTGGACGATATCCTGAAACGGTGGGGGCACATCGATATCCTGGTCAACAACGCTGCGGTGGTCTGGTATGGCACTATCCTTGAAGAGGCGGACTCAATTGAACACTGGCGCCGCACAATGGCGGTCAACCTGGAAGCCACGTGGTACGGTTCGAAATTGGTCGCACCCCATATGGCGAAGCAGCAGTGGGGGCGCATCATCAGCATCTCATCCATACAGGCGATGACCCCAAGCGGCGGATGTGGTGCCTATTGTGCCACCAAGGGTGGTATCATCAGCATCACCAGGTCTATGGCAGTGGAGTTGGCGCCTTATAATATCTTGTGCAATGTGATCGCACCGGGATTTGTGCGCACCCCCATGTCCATCATTGATGGAGTGGACGAAACCACGACCGACTGGTTTCTTAACTACTATGTGGGGATGCGGAAAATCCCGCTTGCGCGCGCCGGACTGCCGGAAGATGTTGCTGGCACTGCCGTCTTCCTGGCGTCGGACTACTGTCGCTATCTAACCGGGCAAGTGATTGTGGTGGACGGTGGTCTGAGCAGCACCTTCTGACCATTTTGGAAAGCGCTATGAAAAAGATTTGTTACCACCCTATCGGATATGTCGAAAACGAATACCCAGACCCAGTTGCCCCGAATGCGATGCAGGACGTCGAGTCACGCATTGTGTTACAACCCGATTTGATGGACGGGCTTCAAGGGCTGACACCTGGCCAATATATCATGATCCTGTTCCATCTGCATCGTTCTCAGGGTTACGCGCTCCTGCAACATCCGCGCGGAGATGTCAGCCAGCCTCTGCGAGGGGTTTTCGCGCTGCGCAGTCCCCATCGACCGAACCCCATCGGGGTGAGCATCGTGCCCCTGTTGGCCATCGAAGGCAATGTGCTTCGCGTGCGTGGGCTGGATGCCATCAACGGTACCCCTGTGCTCGATATTAAGCCGGCTGAGGAACACGAAAAGGCATATACCCTATGAGTGTGCATAACATCGAACCAAACGAACCACAAGTGGCTCAGCACGCTGGACGGCTGAACGCCCAAGGATATCACTGATCAGAGGCCTTTGTACTCGCCGTGGGCGAGCATTTGTTAGGAGAGATCGATGCAGGACATATGTGCCAGCTGGCCTGCGCCTTCGGCGGAGGTGTGGGGCTCAGCCGTCAGGAAATGTGCGGCGCACTGAGTGGTGGAGTGTTGCTGATTGGCCTGCTCTATGGACGCACCCGCTCCGGACAGGATGATCGCTTCTGCCAACAGCTGGCTGCGCAATATCGCGAAAATTTCCTCCGCGAGTTAAGCGCCACCCGCTGTGCTGATCTCAAAGCTTTGGGCTATGGCTCACAGGGCCAATGGCCGTGCTCGGTTCTGGTCGAGCGTGCTGTGCACATCTTCTTGCGCACGTTACAAGAAGGGGGGTCCTCTCGTTCGGAGAGCGCGTGATCAATCCATTTTAGGGGGCTCAATCTGAAAATCCCGATTGAAGTCGTACAGGAGCCTGGTCACATAGGTGTGCTCATCCACCTGGGTGATCATTTTGCGGGGTAGCCGATCGTCCACTCCAATCCAGTAGGTATCCGTCAACTGGGTGTCACCGACGCGCAGCACCACGCGAACCCGGTAACACAGAACCCCCGCGATGGACTCGCGCCCTTGATTTTCCACGTCCCAAATAAACTCCGGCGCGATGGTGACTTCATTCATCAGACGACCGATGCCAGGCCATTCTTGCCTTGTCCACGGGCTGCCTCGGGTGCGTGTATACAAGAAATCCTTGATACCGATCTGTTCCTTTGTGTCAGTGACCTGGCGATAGCGGTCCGGGCGCACATATTCGAACAGGACAAGTGTCCGTCCCGCTTCATCCACAACACGCGCTCGGTAGCTCCTCAGCAGCGCCAGCCGTGCTTGAGCGCGCAAAACCAGCTGTTTGGTCTCGCGTTTGTCCGGTTCGTCCGCTGGGGTTGTGGGAGTGGGAGTTTTGGTGATCATTCGCATGATCTCGCCCACGCTAGGGGCACGAGTGCGCGTCGGCGCAGGAGCACCCGGAGCACAGCCGCCCAACCACGCGAGTGTAGCCATCCAAAGGAACAATCCCAGCAGAAGAGCACAACGGGCTTTCAGAGGACCCCGGTTCGTCATTTCATCAACACGGCGTATCTCGAAGGACACCTGTCCCTATCCGATGTCACCCATAAGGTAGGCACGGGTGCGTTCACTCAGCGGATTATTGAAAACCTGCTCAGCTGGCCCGGCCTCGACCAACTCACCCAGCCACAGGAACACAACGTAGTCAGCCAAGCGTCGCGCCTGCCGTAAGATGTGCGTCACCAGCACGATGGTCATATGGCGCTTCAGACCGCGCAGCAAATCCTCAATGCGTTGAGCCGAGATGGGATCCAATGCGGCGGTGGGTTCATCACATAGCAAAACTTCCGGTTCCACAGCCAGTGCGCGTGCCAGACACAGGCGTTGCTGCTGTCCCGTTGAAAGGGCATGGGCGGGTGTCTGTAACCGCTCGCGCACTTCCTCCCACAGGTCCGCAGCGCGCAGATAACGTTCGACGATAGCATCGGCATTGTCGCGTCGACACAGACCGTGAATCCGCGGCCCGTAGAGCACATTATCGTAGATCGACATGGGAAGCGGAAAGGGCTTGGAGGCCAACAACCCCACACGGGTGCGAATCTCGGTCACATCCACCCCGGGAGCATAGATGTCGGCGCCATCCAGTAGGATGCGCCCGCTGATGCGCACATTATCGCTCGTCTCCAGCAACCGGTTGATGCTTTTCAACAAGGTCGTCTTGCCACATCCAGATGGCCCAATCACAGCGGTGATGCCGCGAGCTGGGAAGGCAACCGATATATCTTTCAAAGCGCGCTGCTCTCCATACCAGACGCTCAGATTCTGGATTTCAATGTGGGGGCGCTCATCCATTTCGTCCTTTTCCTCAGCGCACGACATGGCGCGTCAGGTGACGTGATAACCAACGAGCCATCACACTGACCGCCAATACGATCACTGTCAGCACCAGACCAGCGGCATAAGCGCGCTGCTGCACTGCCGGAAAGGGGGTAGCCAGCTGGAAGAACACAGCCAAAGGCAATGAGGCAACCGGTCGGAACAGGGAATCGGGAAGGCGATCCGTGTATCCCGCCGTAAACAATACCGAGGCGGCGTCGCCGATGCCGCGCCCAAAAGCCAACAGCACCGCTGTCAATAAACCTGCCACAGCCTGGCGCAATAACACTTTTATAGTGGTCTCGAACCGCGTGGCACCCAACGCATAGGATGCTTCGCGCAATGCGGGCGGAACCGTCCCCAGTGCCTCGTCCATCCCCCGCACCATGATAGGCAATTCCAAACACGCCAGTGCGATGATGCCACCCAACAAAGAAGCCCGCAAGCCCAGCCAGAGCATGATGATGAAGCCAAACGCTCCATATACGATGCTGGGAACACCCCACAGCACATCCATTGCCAGCCGTATCAAGTGCGCAGTCCGCGAGCGGCTGGCATACCCATGGAGGTAGATCGCCACCGGCAAACTGAACAACCAAGCAAAAGCGGTGGCGCCGCTTGCCAGACAGAGCGAACCAACGATCGCGTTGAGAATGCCACCTTCCTCTCCCAGATAGTATCCCCCTTTAGGGATCTGGGTCAACATAGTGAGGCTGAGCGACGGAAGGCCACGCCAGAGCATAGTGCCCAAGATGAGCATCAAACTGCCCAACACAACCAGCAGCGATAACCACATCAGAAACCGAAAGACGTGCTCCTCAAGATGCCGTAGTTTTTTCATCCCACCCCTCAGTCCATCACCTGTAGCGAATCATCCGCATGAGCACGAGACGTGCCCCGAGGTTAAACAAGAGAACGATCACCAGCAGAAGCAATGCTGCTCCTAACAGTGCAGCATCGTATAGAGGGATGGACATCATCTCACCATAGCTGTTGGCAATCAGCGCAGTCAACGGATAGGCCGCATCGAACAGCGAGCGTGGCACCCGGGGCACATTGCCCACCACCATGATGACCGCCATTGTCTCGCCGAAAGCGCGCGAGAAACCCAGCACGATAGCCGCCAATACCCCTGGCGCTGCGTGACGGAGCACAACATACTTGATCGTCTGCCATCGGGTGGCGCCCAGTGCCCACGAAGCTTCACGCAATCCCGTCGGCACGGCGCGGATCACTTCTTCTGCCACAGAGATGATCACCGGAAAGACCATAACGGCCAACACAATGCCACCTGCCAACACAGAATAACCGGTCGGATTGTGCACCTCAAAGAGGGGCAATCGGGAAAGGCTACGCCCGATGCTCGACGCGGCGAGCTTTTGTACAAGTGGCACCACCATGATGACGCCCCAGATGCCAAAGATGACAGAGGGAATGCCCGCGGATACGTCGATCAGAGGTTTCACCATAGCGTATACACGGCGGGAAGCGTACTCCGCCAGATAAATCGAGACCAACAGACAGATGGGGACGGCAATCACCATTGCCACACAGGTCACCCACAGAGTGCCCATGATAAACGGATAATATCCGAAGGCACTCTGGAGAGGTTTCCAAGTTGTGGAGAATAACAGCTCGCTGAGCGGTCTGGTGACGAAGATCGGCCATGAGCGGACCAGCAAAACCAGCGCAATGAACACGACCAACAAACTGGTTGCAGCGGACACCGCGGCGGTGATATGCTTAGCTGTTTGGTCGGTAGCTCGACGGAGCGCCACACGCTTCATCTCATGACCCCGCAACAACTATTTGGCAGTGATCTATGCCCGATCACTCCAACTTCATCAGCGTGGTATCGATCACCTCGCGGGACAATGCAACATAACCGACGGTGTCCGCAAGAGGTTGTCCTTGGGTGAGAATCCATAGGATGAAAGTTCGGGTAATACCGGAAGGTTTACCACGGGTTACCAGGTACAGTTCGCGGGCCGGAGGTGATGGATAGAGGCCTTGTGCAACCGCGTTGCGCGCTTTTGATAAAGTCTCCAATCGCTCCGTAGCATCTGCTACGCCGTTCTCGTTGGCATCGATGGGCAATACCACTGCACCCGGCACAGGTTTTCCAGATGCCAGGTCAAATGCGTAACCGAGGTTATTATAGCCGATACCCAGTGTGTCCTTGACCACCGCTTCCATAAGCCCAGGATCTCCGTATACTCCGATCCCCAAAAGGTCTTCCTGCCGTTTGCCCAGATAATTGGCCCACGTCTCTGGTGCACCGGCGGCGTCGGAACGCGTGTAGACGTGGATAGGGGCCGATACTTCAGGACGCCCTACTACTTGTCCCCAGGTAGTGATACGACCGGTGATGTAAATGTCGATAAAGACGTCGCGGGTGACCCCCGCGCGCATCAGGTCGTCCAGAACAGGGTTCTGGGCGTTGACGATGGGAAAGACGGCATCCCTGGCTACCGGCACGGCAAAAGCACCGCGTCCCTCCTCTTCCGCAGAGATGGCACGCGACACCATACCGATATCCACCACTCCTCCCAGCACGTCGGCCATCCCCTTGCCGGCTCCGCCAGCGGATATGTCGAACTCCACTGCAGGGTGTTGCTTCCGGAATTCCTCACTCCAACGCACTATCAGGGGATAAAGTGCCCAAGCCCCAGAAATCGTGATCGTGCCTTGTAATCCAGATTCTTCCCTTGGCGCATTGCCCGATCGACAATTCGCCATCAAGGGGAACGATAAAACTGTCATAAGTATCATCAGTAGACGAGCTATCACCTGCTTCATCGCGCGGCCACCTCCTTTCGGCGTCATTGCCAATAGACACTACTTTAGCTCGAATATAGCAGTAGTGGCAAGCAGATTTTTATATCGTCGCGCTGGGATGCGCCGTGAGCCGGCCAAGTAAATCTCTGTGGTAATCTGAATACCCTGTTGTTTGCAGAAATCGCCAAAATCACGCACGGTGAGGGGGCGAATGCGTGGGGGAACATACCATGGCTGGGGAAGATCAGGCGCCACCGGCATACGGCCGGTGAACAACAAGCTCAAGCGACAACGCCAATGCCCCCAGTTGGCAAAGCTGACAATGGCTCGCTTGCCGACGCGCAACATTTCACACAGGATGAAAGCCGGGTCATTGAGGTAGGGTAGCGTCTGGCTCAGAATGACGGTATCGAAGGAGCCATCTGGATAGTCGCCCAACCCTTCGTGCAAATTGCCCTGCCGCACGCTCAGGCCTCTGCGCACACAGGACAGAACCCCTTCCTCAGACAGCTCAATCCCCCGTCCCGTCACTCCCAGCACATCGCGCAGATAACACAAAAGGGTGCCATCCCCACAGCCTAGATCCAGCACTTTTTCGCCCGGCCGGATGAGCTCCGCGATGGCCTGTAAGTCGGGGCGCAGCGCCAGAGAAACGCTCCTTTCTGCTATAGCGGTAGTTACCTCTTCACGGACGTCCGTCGACATGACCTTCCCTTCTCAAGGACAAATCTTGCCACGTATATCCAGCACGGTCAAACGCTTGATCGATCTGGCTCTCTGTGACGAAGAGCGCCCACTATTATGCTTTTCGCACCAGCCTATTCACAAGTCCAATTTGAGGTGTAGCTCTTTCAGCTGCTCAGGTGAGACAGGCGAGGGTGCTCCGGCCATCAAATCCATAGCACTTTGCGATTTGGGGAAGGCGATCACCTCGCGAATGTTGGGTTCACCCGCCAACAGCATCACGAAACGGTCGATGCCGGGCGCGATGCCCCCGTGAGGCGGTGTTCCATATTCAAACGCCTCAAGCAAATGTCCAAATTGGTCGCGTGCCTCTTTCATCGAAAGCCCAATCAGGCGGAACACTTTCTCCTGAATCTCACGCCGATGAATACGAACGCTACCACCAGCGATCTCATAGCCATTGCACACCAGGTCGTATTGCTTGCCACGTGCTTGCCCTGGATCCGTGTCCAACAAGGGTATATCCTCGTCCATAGGCGCCGTAAAGGGATGATGGCTGGGATCCCAACGTTGCTCTTGCTCATTCCACACCAAGAAGGGGAAGTCCACAATCCAGCAGAGCGCAAGCAGTTTGTTATCCCGCAGTCCCAGTTTGTCGCCCAGCATCACACGCAGACGGGCAAGCGCTTCATTGGCGATGCTGGGTCGGTCAGCCACGAAGGCCATGAGATCTCCTGGTTGTGCCTCCATGCGCCGGATGATGCTTTGGAGTGTCTCCTCGCTCAGGAATTTGGCGGTTGGAGAGCGCACCTGGCCATGCTCATCCAATGCTAACGTCACCAGCCCCTGTGCGCCGAACGTACGCACAAACTCAGCCAGCTCATCCACCTGTTTGCGGCTGTAGCTGGCTCCACCTGGTACCTTCAACCCCTTGACGATGCCTCCTGCGGCGAGCGTTTCAGAGAAGACACGAAAATCACACCCGACCACCAGATCGGATATCTCCACCAGCTCCATACCAAAACGCAGGTCGGGACTATCGGTGCCAAAGCGGCGCATCGCCTCGGCGTAGGTCAAGCGTGGGAAAGGCTTGAAAAGCAGCTGGCGGTCGCTCACCTGCTCGATCACGGCGGTATAGAGACGCTCGACCACATCCATCACATCTTCGCGGTCGACGAAGCTCATCTCTATATCCAGCTGAGTGAATTCCGGTTGACGGTCACCGCGTTGATCTTCGTCTCGGAAGCAGCGCGCGATCTGAAAGTAACGTTCGAAGCCGGCTACCATAAGCAGCTGTTTCAGCTGCTGGGGGCTCTGTGGCAAGGCATAAAACTTTCCGGGATGCAAACGGCTGGGCACCAGATAGTCCCGTGCCCCCTCGGGCGTGCTTTTGAACAGGATCGGGGTTTCGATCTCGATGAAACCCTCATTGCACAGAAAATCTCGGATGAATTTCACGACCTGATGACGCAGGATGATATTGCGCTGCATCCGTTGGCGACGCAGGTCCAGGTAACGATAGCGCAAACGCAGGGTTTCATCCACGGGTGTGTCTTCGTTGATGTAGAACGGGGGTGTCTTAGCCGTATTGAGCACAGTGATCTCCTGTGCGGCCACTTCCACCTCGCCGGTTTCCAGATCGGGATTTTCCATTCCCGGCGGTCGGCGGCATACCATCCCCTTGACCTGGATGACGTATTCCAGACGCAAGGTTTCGGCAACCGCGTGGGCTTCAGCCGAGGTGTCTGGATTGAACACCACCTGCACGATCCCCCAACGGTCGCGCAAATCAATGAAAATCAGCTTACCATGATCACGGCGGCGATGCACCCAACCCGCCAATGTGACCATCTGGCCGATATGAGCGGAACGCAATTCACCGCAAGTGTGTGATTTGAGTGGCACGTTGCACCTCTCTACCAGGCTGTTCTCATGGTTTTGGTTTCACTGGGAGGATATAAGAAACGCAGAGATTATGCCATAGTTCTCTGCGTCCCTCGCATAACGAGTGTTTTGTTATTTGAACAGAAGGCTACGCGCGCACCTGGCCATTGCCAAAGATGACCCACTTGTACGTGGTGAGCTCGCGCAGCCCCATTGGCCCACGTGCATGCAACCGCTGTGTACTGATCGCAACCTCTGCTCCCAGGCCGAATTGCCCCCCGTCGGTGAAACGCGTGCTAGCATTCACGTACACCGCAGCCGAATCGACCTCGTTGACGAACCGCATCGCAGCACTGTAATCTTCAGTGAGAATGGCATCCGAGTGGTGCGTGCTGTGGAGATGAATGTGTTCCAGTGCTTCCTCCAACCCGTCCACCACTTTGACCGCCAGCACCAGAGAGAGGAACTCGGTGTCAAAATCAGCTGGACTGGCCGGCCGTACCGCTGGATGCCCTTCCAGCACAGCCAATGCACGCGGTTCACAGCGCAATTCCACGTTCGCCGCAGCCAGCATGTCGGCGACCTGAGGCAAGAATGTGGCTGCAATATCCTGATGGACCAACAAGGTGTCGAGCGCATTGCACACAGTCGGCCGTTGTGTCTTGGCATTGTGAATAATGGGCAACGCTTTGCTTAAATCGGCGGTCCTGTCCACGTAGATATGGCAGATACCTACTCCACCTGTGATCACCGGAATGGTGGCATTCTGGCGAGCGAACTCATGCAGACTTGCACCACCACGCGGTATAATCATATCGATGTACTGATGTGCCCGCAACATCTCCAGCACAAGAGCCCGATCCTGTGATTCGATGATCTGCACAGCCCCTTCTGGGATGTTGTGCGCACGGCAAGCCTCTACAATAGCCTGGGTGAGCGCCACATTGGTGTGAACCGCTTCTTTACCCCCACGCAGGATAACCGCATTGCCCGATTTCAGACACAAGACCGACACATCCACCGTGACATTAGGGCGCGATTCGTAGATGACGCCAATCACGCCGATCGGCACACGACGTTTGGCGACCTGCAAACCGTTGGGCAACGTTGTTCCGTCGAACACCTCTCCGACTGGATCGGGCAGTGCCATCACCGCAAGCACATCGCGTGCCATTGCCTGCAGACGCTGTGGCGTGATGAGCAGGCGGTCGATCATCGCCTCGCTCAAGCTGGCAGCACGACCAGCTTCCACATCGCACGCATTCGCCTCCAGGATGGCCTCTTGACGTGCTATGAGCTGTTCGGCGATGCCCTGCAACGCACGGTTCTTGGTGTCCGTGTCCAATATCGCCAACTGACGTGCGGCACGACGCGCTGCTTCACCCTTCAGTTTGATCTCGTCTGACATTTTGCTCCCATTTTGCTCATGTCTATATTAGATCAAAGAGAACTTAATCGCACTTCTACACCTGAGTAGAGAGCATCGGATGCCATGAGGCGCAGAGAGGTTCTCGACGGCGCTCATATCGTCGTGCCGCTGGGAATCTCCAGCTGCACGAAGTCTTCCTCGTTGCGTCCGGGGTGCACCATTACGTTGCGGCCCAAACGCGCACCCGTAGGAATACGTGCCTGTTCGCCCACTACCGTGATGCCCGTGTTGAGCCAGTCCGGCTGGGTGATGTTGGGCACGTTTTCACCGCCATATCCCACGATGGCGCCCGGCCCGACCACCACATGGCTGTCCAGAATGCACATGTCCACAACCGCCCCCGGACCGATCCAGGTGTCGTTGAAGATCACGGAACGTTTGACCACAGCGCCTGGCGATACGTAGACCCCTGGCGAGAGCACCGATTCCTCCACTCTTCCACGCACGATACACCCGTTGGAGATGAGACTGGTCAGGACATGCCCTTGGGGACCGATCTTGCTGGCCGGCCGCTCTTGGTCCCGTGTATGGATGATCCAATCCTGGTCATACAAGTTCAATGGAGGCACCGGTTGGGCCATCTGCAAATTGGTCTCCCAGTACGCATGGATGGTGCCCACGTCCACCCAATAACCATCGAAATGATACGCATAGACACGCGCTTCCTGGACCAACCGTGGAATTACGTGATTGCCGAAGTCCAAGTCTGGGATTTCAGCATGGAGCTTTTCCAGACTGCGCGCCAACACATCCGTGTTAAAAACATAGATACCCATCGATGCCAATGTGCCCTTGTCACGATTAGGTGGCTTTTCGGTGAACTCGATGACGCGCATCTCCTCATCCACCGTCATGATGCCGAAACGATGTGTCTCTTCCAAGGGCACCGTGCGCACGGCAACGGTCAGGTCCGCATGCTGTCGCTCGTGGAACACCAGCATAGGGCGGTAGTCCATCTTGTAGACATGATCACCGGAGAGGATCAGCACAGTATCAGCCCGTTTTTCCAACACGAAGTCCAGATTGCGATAGACGGCGTCGGCGGTACCGCGATACCAGTCACCTGCCTGACGTCCCAGATAAGGTTGGCGCAGTTGGATGCCACCGCGATGCCGGTCGAGGTCCCACGGTTTGCCGATGCCGATGTGCTCATTCAGCGAGTGCGGCTGATATTGGGTGAGCACCGCGATGTCGTAGATGCCGGAATTGACACAGTTGGAAAGGGTGAAGTCGATAATGCGAAACTTGCCGGCAAATGGCATGGCCGGTTTGGCTCGATATTCGCACAGCACGGAGAGACGTGTGCCGGCACCACCGGCCATCAGAAGCGCCACGACTCGCATGGGCATCCCTCTTCTCTATCGCGATCTGTGAGATGGAGCAAAGTGTACTGCAAAAGGGCAACGGATGCAAAGCATCGTTTTGAGGG
>QEXY01000034.1 GCA_003130875.1 Ardenticatenia bacterium | reverse complement strand
TTCCTGGGGTATCTGCAGAGGCGGTTTGGAGTCCAGAAAGATGAAGAAAAAGGGGCTGTGATGCCTATCACGTGGAGTGACGTCGGCCGGGAAGTTATTGGTGCTTATATTATGGAGCTCAGGGAGCGCGAATATACCTCCTCTACAATCGCCCGGAAAGTGGCTGCTCTGAAATCGTTCTTTCACTATCTTGTTGCAGCAGCTGTCATCAGCAATGACCCGACTGTCACGCTTGATTCCCCCAAGGTGAAGAAACGGCTGCCCAAGGCGATCTCGCGCCGCGATATCGAGCGATTGTTGGCAGCCCCGACCGGCAGCGACTCTCCCAAGGCGCACCGAGATCATGCGCTGTTGGAGCTTTTATATGCATCGGGAATGCGGGTCACTGAGCTGGTCTCTCTGAACATTGATGATATCGACCTGCAAGCTGGCACAGTTTCTATCCACGGCAAGAAATCGTTGAGCAAGGAACGCGTCATCAGCATTGGCGAAACCGCTACTCAGGCGGTTGCATCTTATCTGCAGCACGGGCGTGCCCAACTGGCCCATGACCCCTCCGAAAAAGCCTTGTTTCTGAATCATCGCGGCCAGCGGTTGACCCGTCAAGGACTATGGTTGATCATCAAGCATTACGTAGAGCAGGTGGGCATTTCTCAGGACGTGACTCCGCATACATTGCGCCATTCCTTCGCCGCGCATAAGCTGAGTCAAGGTAAATCTCTGCAAGACATCCAGAGACTGTTGGGACACGCTAACATCTCGACCACCCAGGTGTATCAACAGGTCAGCCAGGAAAGTGAACTATAGTGTGCACTCTCTTCGCACGGCACCTGCGCATGCCTACGTGTCCCGTCGCCGCCGTCACAGGATTTGCGAGTTGTCCGCGTCTGTCGCGCTCTTGGACTGTCGTGCCTCACAGCACCCATTAACGAGGAAATCTCATGAGATACGAGGAAAAGCTGCTCGCTAGTGGCGAGTACATTGTATTTACGACACGCCAGCACTGGATTGTGTTATGGTATCATGCGCTTATCAATCTCCTCCCAATGTTCGTCCTCGCGGGTGGTGTGGTGTTTCTCGCTACGCTGTCCACCTTTCCGCCCATTCTGCTGGCCTTGGTGGTATTGTTGCTGCCCCTTGGTCGCTTCATCTTCATGTTCTTGCGATGGTGGAATGAGCAATACATTATTACTAACCGCCGTGTGATCCAGACGGAAGGGATCATCACCAAACGGGTGATCGACTCCTCGCTGGAGAAGGTCAACGATGTTGCCCTCATCCAATCCATTTGGGGACGTCTGCTGAACTATGGAGACATCGAGATCATGACGGCCAGCGAGATGGGGGTGAATCGCATGCAGCGGATCAGGGACCCGCTGGGTTTCAAAACTGCTATGCTCAACCAGAAGGCCGGGCTGGGCATCGACATTTCGGAGCATGTCATTGTACCACCCTCGTCCCAGGGCTCTGACAATCTGCAGCTGCTCAGGCAGCTGGAGGAATTGCGCCGGCGGGGCATCCTGACCCCGGAAGAGTTCGAGCAGAAGAAGAGGATCCTCTTAAGCAGGCTGTAACGAACAATGGAGCATATCCCTGCATTGGAACAACTGCGCGCGGCTGTAGGGGTCATTGAACGATATTGTGCCTACACACCCCAGGTGGGCATCATCTTGGGCTCCGGGATGGGCGCGCTGACAGATGCTATAACGGACCGCCAGGTCATCTCCTACGCGGACATTCCCCATTTTCCCGTCTCCACTGTCTCAGGGCATGCTGGCGCCCTGGTGATGGGCAGTTTGGCGGGTCGTTACGTGGCCATACTGCAGGGACGTGCGCATTACTACGAAGGATATTCAATGCAGCAGATCACTCTGCCGGTGCGTGTGCTGCGCCTGTTAGGAGTGCATACGTTGATCGTCACCAACGCTGCTGGCGCGCTCAATTCTGCTTTCGCCCCTGGTGACCTGATGGTGATCCGCGACCACATCAACTTGGTCGGTATGGCCGGCGCGAATCCGCTGCGAGGTCCCAATCTCGATGAACTGGGCCCGCGTTTCCCAGATATGTCCCATGCATATGATCCGGATCTGTGCACATTGGCGCGGAACGTTGCCCAGAAGCGTGCCATTCCCTTGCACGAGGGGGTATATGTTTGCGTCGCTGGCCCTTCGTTTGAGACCCCGGCTGAGGTGCGTTTCCTGCGCCTCATCGGGGGAGATGCCGTGGGCATGTCCACCGCACCTGAAGTGACGGTTGCGCGCCACGCCGGGATGCGCGTGCTGGGTGTTTCCGGCATCAGCAACGTCGCCATCGACCAGCCTGCTTCGGAGCGCGTCACCTCTCACGATGAGGTATTAGAAGCTGCCAAGATCATCGTGCCACGTCTGACCGAGCTGATTCGCGGAGTGTTGGGCGAGTTGCCCCTTCCGTGACACACCACGCGAGATCAGCTGGGGTCAGTCAACTAGCAAGTTTTTGCACCGACAAGAAGTGGCCTGTCGAACACCTCAGGTGTCCAAGCACCCATGGCAGAACGGCCTGATCGGAGCCTGCGAGCGACAAAAACCCTGGTGAGCAATCAACTTTCCCGGTTGCGCTCTGTCCATCCCGCGCTGGCGGTTGGAGGGCTGATCGTCTGGCTGTTTGGAGTATTGGCAGCGTACTATGTCGTGCATAAGCCCTTTGATCTGATCCAGTTGCGTGCGCTTGGGCAGGTTGCGCTGGATGTGGCGCTCTGGCTCGGTGTGCTCATCATCGCGGTTGGCAGTGGGCTGCGTCTTGTGAACTTGATGAAACATAGCCTATCCTCCATCGAACAGGTGCTCTTCGGATTGGGGGTAGGAGGGGCGGTTTTAGGCTATGCGGTGATGGGGCTTGGTTGGGTTGGGTTGCTCAGCTCTGTCTGGGTCGCGCTGCTGGGGGCATCTCTGCTGGGTTGGCAGATTGCGCGTCCACAGCCGCTGCACGTCGCCTGGCGAACGCTGAGACTTGTCCTGCCTCGTCCACGCAGACGCCTTGAATGGCTGCTGGCCGGTGTTGCGATGTTCTGCCTGGCGCTGGGATGGGTCTGGGCACTGGCGCCACCTTACGCTTTTGACGCCCTCGTATACCACTTGCGCCAGGTCCGGCTTTATCTGGCTGCTCATTCTTTGTTCATTGCAATTGACAGCGCTTATGCCGGTTTTCCTGGGCTTCTCCAGATGCTCTTTGCTTTCACCCAAGCACTGGGCGGTGACAGCGCACCTCAATTGTTGCATTTCACTTTCCTGCCCGCGACCATTTTGGGGGCAGCGGCTTTGGGCCGACGACTATGGCATCTGGAACTGACATGGCCGATTGCCGCTCTCCTCACGACCGTACCGACAGTCTCTCTCGTCGCGACCTGGCCGTACGTAGATGTGGCGTTGATGTTCTACACCCTGCTGTTTTTCTATGCCCTGGTGTTATGGCTGCAGGATACGCGCTGGCAATGGCTGGTGTTGGCCGCGATATTATGCGGTCTGGCCATGGAAATCAAGTACACTGCGCTGTGGTATCCGCTTGCCGCTGCCGGCCTGATGCTGGTGCGCCTGCGCCGCGATGGGTGGCGCAGCACTTGGCTGCGCTGGGCTTGTTTGAGCGGCGTCGCCGCGCTTGTCGCAGCTCCATGGTATCTGCGCAATTGGGTGTTGACGGGCAATCCCATCTATCCTTACGTATGGGGCGGTCCTGCTTGGGATGCTGGACGGACCGCGTGGTGGGACCGCGTCGGCAGTGGCCTGGCAACGCAACCATGGCGACTCCTGATAGCACCATGGGAGATGACCATTTTCGGTGTTGAGGGCAGGGCCGGCTACCAGGCGACGTTGGGGCCACTGCTGCTCGCCCTGTTGCCCGCCATTCTGGCTGAGTGGCGCCGCCTGAACCATGAGGAAAAGCGCGGGCTGGGTTGGATCGCACTTTTCGGTGGGACGCTCTATGCCATCTGGTTGTGGGGTGTGGCGCGCTCTGCCCTATTGATGCAAAGCCGGCTGTTGCTGCCCATTTTCCCTTTGGTGGGTTTAGCGGCCGCACTGGCTTTGCATCGGCTGCCCGCCTTGGACACGCGTGCGCTCTCAATCAGCTGGATGTTTCGAGTGGCGATCGCGCTCGTGTTAGCACTCCACGTTTTCACCGTAGTGAGCAATTTTATCCGGGATCATCCGTTCGCTCCGTTGTTGGGGAGCGAGGCGCGTAATGCCTACGTGGGTCGTCGCGTGGGCACAGCGTACACCGCGGTGATGCAGTCCATCAGCGAACTTCCGGAGTCAGCCAAAATCCTGTTTCTGTGGGAACCGCGCACGTACCACTGCCAACGGGTCTGTCTGCCGGACTCGTTGTATGACAACCTGGTTTACTGGGTGCGCCAATACGGCGAGATGTCCCATTTGATCCGGGCTTTGAGCACGCAAGGGGTCACCCATGTGTTGCTCAATCGCGCCATCTTCGAAGCAGCGGTGCAGCAAGGTAGCGACCCGATTTCTTCTGAGGCGTTGAACGTATTAGCGGAGTTGCAAGCGCATCACCTGGAGTCGATCTACGACGATGGAGTGGCTTACGTTCTGTATCGGTTGAGGCAATGACCCAGGATCGATCGCATACCTCATCCCTGATTTTCGGCCTGCTGGCCGTTTTGACGGTGACCATCCTGGGTACCAGCGGCTGGCTGCTCTATGCCTGGTTCGCCGCCCATGAGCGCGCGGTCGTGTGGGATTTGTTCAGTCCCTGGCTGGCATTACGCCGCATGCTGCTTGATAGCCTTAACCCTTACAGCGCCACCGTCTTGGAAGAGACTCAGCACGCTATCTATGGCCGTACGGCATATCCTTATGAGGATCAGCAAGCATTTTCATATCCCTTGTCCATCGTGGCTGTGATAGGGCCGCTGGCCATCCTGCCGTTGCCACTGGCGCAGACCATCTGGTTTTTGGTGCTTGGGAGCAGCTTCCTGGTTTTTTTGTGGGTCGCGCCGCGGGCGGTGGGTTGGTCCCCTCCGCTGTGGCTGCGGGCGTGTACATTGCTATGCGCCTATGGATTGTATCAGAACGTCTGGGCTTTCCTTCTCGGCCAGGTTGCCATTGTAATCGCGATGTTGATCGCACTGGCATGGTGGAGTTTGCATCATCAGCGTTGGACACTGGCAGGTGTGTGCGTCGCTTTGGCGACGGTCAAGCCACAGATGACCTTTCTGATCGTGCCGGGAATGTTGCTGTGGGCGTTTTGGCAGCGCCACACGCGCGTGGCAGCATCCTTCGGCATCACGCTGGCGCTGTTGATTCTGCTGCCCGCCGTCTGGTTGCCGGATTGGCCGCTGCATTGGCTGATGCGATTGCAACGCTATGCCGATTACACGTTCTTTGCACCGCCGCTGCAACTGCTGACGGGTACTACGGGGTTGAGTTGGCTCCTCGCCGGGATCATGGTGCTATGGCCGGCAGCCGTATGGTGGCGTGCACTTCAGAAGACACCGATCCATACAGCACACGCATCGGCAAAGGTGTGGGAAAAACCGGAGATGCGCAATTGGCTTTTCAGCTGGCTGATCGCTATCACCGCGATGATGGCGCCGCGCACCACCCAAGCCAATCAGCTGATTTTGTTCCTGCCGTTGTTCTACTTCTTTGCCCAATTGTCCAGCCGTAGAGGTCAGATGGCCATCGCCGTCATTGAAGTAGGCATCGTGGTCGTGGTCTGGGCGGTGGCCCTTATGGCACTGCCAGCCACACACGATCCAGAATACACCTGGCGACAGCACCAATGGATCAGTCCTATCTTGCCCGTCGGGATCACCAGTGCGTTGTGGGGCTTGAGCGCATGGCCGGGGTGGAGGGCGATGGGTGAAACACGTTGAGTCACGCGCAAGGGAATGGGTGGTTGCTACAGCTGTGGCGCTGGCCGTGCTGCTGGTCACCAGTCTGCCCTACCTGGTAGGCTGGGTCACATCCACCCATGAGCGTATTTTTACGGGCTTTATCATCGATGTAGAGGACATTTACAGCTATCTGGCCAAGATGCAGCTAGGTTATCGAGGTGAGTGGCAATATCGTATTCTCCTCACCTCAGAACCCCACTCGGGCGCCTACCTCTATATTTTCTACATTGCCCTTGGCCATGTGACGCGTTGGGTGCACGCGGATTTGGTGTTGGCCTACCATGCAGCGCGGCTGGCGAGCGGCCTGATATTTCTGTTGACGGCGTACCGGTTTGTCGCGTTCTTCCTGAGCCAGGCATCCGAACGTCTGCTCGCCTTCACCATGGTTTGCTGGTCGTCCGGGCTGGGTTGGCTGGCGCTGCTGCTCACCGGTTCTTACAAAATGGGCGGCATCACGCCGGTGGATTTCTGGCTGATTGAGATGTACGGCTATTTCACGGTGATGCTGTTTCCTCACACGTGTGTCGCGCTCACGTGCTTGTTGCTTGCATTTATCCTCTCATTGCGTTTCATCGAAGAGGCACGCTGGCCCTATCTGCTCAGCGCGGCATTAGCGACCTGCGTTCTGAGCGTCATTCACGCTTTCATGATACCGGTGGTGGCGCTGACTCTGGTGGGATATTGGGCTTATCAGTTCGTGCGGGGCAATGTGTCATGGGGCCATTTGCTGGGGCTGTGTGCTGTCTGGCTGACGGCGCTGCCCATGGTGATCTATCAGTACCTCGTGCTCGTTCACAACCCGATATTTGCCGGCTGGCAGGCACAAAATCTCACCCTCAGCCCGTCGCCCTGGCACTATGTGTTGGGCTATGGGGTGGTGCTAGGGCTGGCGTTGCCTGGCAGCTGGTGGGCGCTGCGTCAACCGCGGCGCTGGCCATTGCTGGTCATATGGCTGTTGGGGGTCGCTCTGTTGCTATACGCACCATCTGTCTTTCCTATCCAACGACGCGTCATCGAGGGGAGCGGGGTGGCGCTTTGTCTGCTTGCGGTGCCGGGCCTGATGCATTACGTGGTGCCTTGGAGCGAGCGCATGGGGCAGCGTGTGCGCGGGTTGATCGGATACAGCGCGAAAGAGCGCAGAGCGTGCGCATCACCTGGAACGTGGGTGCAGGTGCTGCTGATCGCCCTGACGCTGCCTTCCACTTTGGTGGTGATCGCCAGCGCCGGCCTGGCTGCGGCGGCCGGCCACCCGGATACGGTGGTCAGCCGTGCCGAGCTTGCCGCAGTGGAATGGTTGGCTGAACACAGCCAGCCGGAAGAGACCATATTGGCCTCATACGAGTTGAGCGGTTTTATCGCGGCACGCAGCGGGCGGCGGGTATTTATGGGACACTGGGCCGAGACGGTAGATCTACAGCACAAACGTGCTGCCGCGGCGCGCTTCTATAGCTCCGCCGATGATTCTGAACGACAAAACCTGCTGCGCGAGTATGGCATTCACTATGTCGTGCACGGCCCGCGCGAGCGTGCTATAGGACCTTTTGATCCTGCGCGCGCTGCGTATTTGCAACCGGTATTTCGCAGTCAGGATCTGACGGTCTATCGGGTGATGGTCAGCGGACGATAAAACCTCTGGAGAGGTGGTGAAGATCGGCATTTTGCATCCCGGGTCACGCGATCGAATCGGACTGGCCGGCGTCTTCGCCGTGGCAGTTGCGTTGCGTCTCATCCATCTCGGTGAGCGGCCGCTTTGGTACGATGAAGCGTTTGCCGTGCTGTATGCGGAGAAATCATTTTCCACGATGCTGCATGGCACACTGACCCCGGTGCATGGTGTCGCGGCGGACGTCCATCCGCTCCTATACTATGCGCTCTTGCATGGGTGGATGCAACTGTTTGGCCAGTCGCCGGTGGCCGTACGCGCGTTGTCGGCATTGCTGGGGGTCGCCACAGTGGGGATGGTGTATCGGTTCGGCCGTCTTCTCCACGGTCTGCGTGGCGCCCTGGGCGCTGCACTTGTGGTGGCATGTGCTCCTTTTGCCGTCTATTACTCCCAAGAGGCGCGCATGTATGCTTTGTTGGGACTGGCCGCGATCACAATGACTTACTTCTTTGCGCATGCCTGGATGGGAGGGGGATGGCGCAGCTGGGTGGCCGTCGGTCTGTGCGGCGCGATCGTGCTATATGCCCATAACCTGGGCTTCGCCTTCATTCTGGGGCTGGATGCGTGGGTAATATGGGAATGGTTCAGGCCGAACGGTGTGCGCTGGCGAAACATAGTGCCGCTGGTGCTGGCTCATCTTCTCATGCTCGGGTTGTTTGCGCCGTGGCTGCTGGCGCTGCCTGGCCAGTTCGGCAAGATACAACAAGCCTATTGGGTGGCGCAACCTGGTCCAGTACAGCTCGTTCAGACATTGTTTATTTTCCACTTCGCCTATGATAATCAGGCATTGCCGGCCTGGCTGTTGCCCCCTGCCCTCTTCTTCAGCGTGCTGCTTGTCGTATTGTGTGCGCTGGCCCTCTGGCGGCGGCGTCACATATTGTGGTCAGGAAATCCTCCGTCGTGGGATATGCTCTTGTTTGTGCTCGGTGGGATACCGGTTGCGGTGCTCTTCGTCGTCTCCCAGCTGAGCCCGGTATACATAGTGCGCGCCCTGCTGCCTTCCGCGCTGGCCTATTACGTGTTGCTGGCTGGATTGTGGGTGCGTGGTGCGTGGCCGCGACTGGTTCGATGGGGCATCCTACTTCCCTGTGCGCTGATCGTCGCCATATCGCTCGGGAACCATTATACCTACACGAGCTTCCCACGCGCTCCCTTCGCACGCGTGGCAGCCTTTTTGCGCGCTCATCACCAAGTCGGTGACGTCATCGTTCACAGCAACAAGCTGAGCTTCTTCCCCACCTATTATTATGACCGCACGTTGCCGCAGTCCTTTGTCGCTGATCCCCCCGGCAGTCCCAGTGATACCTTGGCTTACCCCACCCAAGAGGCATTGGGTCTGTTTGCCGTCCCAGACATCGCGACTGCGGTGCGTGGACATGAGCGGGTGTGGTTCGTGATATTCCGCCGGGCGGTCGAAGAATACCGTGCTGCCGGTTATCTCGACCACCCGCATCGCCTTTGGCTCGAACAGCGTTATACGCTGGTCTCATTGCGCACATTTGGGGATCTTGATGTAGCCGAGTATCTGCTGCGCGTGCCGCCCTTGGCCCTTCATCGCTGAGATGGGGTCTTCGACGTTCCCTTATTCCACAAAGTTTTGTCGACCACCGTCCTATGTGTTAGAATCCACTGACGATGTTGGATCTGCTCGTCGTCGTTGTCAATTATAATACGTGTGACTATCTGTACGACTGCCTCGCCTCCCTCTACGCAAATGAAGGGGATTTCTCTCTTGTCGTCTGTGTGGTGGATAATGCCTCGTGCGACGGCAGCTGCGAGATGGTGCGTGAACGATTCCCTCAGGTGCATCTCATTTCCAGCTGCGTCAACGGCGGCTTTGCCTATGGCAACAATTTAGCTTTGCGAGCTTACGGTTTTCGGGACACGGACACAAGCGAAGGCGCTTCAGAGGACGACACTGAACTGCCGCGCTACGTCATGCTTCTTAATCCGGATACGGTGGTGCCACCGGATGGATTACAGAGCTTGCTCTCTTTTATGGATGCCCATCCGCATGTGGGTATCTGTGGCCCTAAATTGGTTCTGGAAGATGGCAGCCTGGACCTGGCATGCCGTCGCAGCTTTCCCACCCCTGCTGTGTCGTTCTACCGCATGGTGGGTCTGTCGCGGCTGTTTCCCCACCATCCGGTCTTTGGCCGTTACAATCTCACCTATTGCGATCCCGACCAGGAGATGGAAGTGGACGCCGTGGTAGGGGCTTGCATGGTCGTACGTCGTGAGGCGATCCAGCAGGTGGGATTGCTCGATGAAAGTTACTTTATGTATGGCGAAGATCTCGATTGGGCCTACCGGATGCATCAAGCGGGTTGGAAGACATATTACTACCCGGCGGTAACCGTGCGGCATGTGAAACGGGCGGCCAGCCGTCACAGTCCACGGGCTCAGATGGAATTTTATCGCGCGATGCGCATCTTTTACATCAAACACTATGCCTCCTCAACACCGCGTCTGTTGCACTGGCTGGTATTGCTAGGCATCGGCCTGCGCTCCGGCTTCGCCAAGATCCAGTTGGCCCTGTCCCCACCTCGCTTGACAGGGCAGTCAGGATGATGGGTGTTCTATGAATCGACGCGCTGCGCGAATCCTGATCGCTTCGTTGGTGCTGACCGATGCGGTTATGGCTGCCCTGGCTTTTGTCTTGGGCTATTTCCTGCGCCTGCAGTCGGAATACGCGGAGATCGCCCCGTTTACCCACTATCTTGGGATGATGCTGCTCCACACCGCGGTCGTGGTGACTGTCTTCGCTTTTTATCGCCTTTATCAGCGTCGGCGTGCCACGTCCCATATCGATGAGTTCTACTCCATTTTCGGCGCCGCTTCGGTCGCCACTGTCATCGCCATCGCGCTGATCTGGCTGATCTACAAAAATCAGCTGGACTACCCACGTCTGATGATGGTTTATACTTGGTTGCTCACCATCCTCTTGGTGTGGTTGGGCCGCATTGCGCACAGCCGCGTGCAGTGGTGGTTGCAGTCGAAGGGCTATAATGAGTCGCGTCTGCTGATTGTCGGACCCGGCGATGTCGGGCGTATGATTCTCCAGAAAATACGTCAGTCCCCGGGATTGGGCTACCGTGTGGTGGGCTTTGTAGAAGGCAATGGCACGTCACCTGCTGCGCCGGCTCATGTGCTGGGAGTGCCTGTGTTGGGCCATTGCGATGACCTTCCCAAGCTTATCGATGAACATGGCATCAATGAAATCATCATCGCAATGCCGGAGGCTTCCCACCAGGATATCCTGTCTATCGTGGCGCGTTGTGAGCCGGCACGCGTGACCATCCGCGTCTTTCCAGACGTTTTCCAGATCATGGCCTCGGAGGTCAGCATCGGTGAGCTCGGCGGGTTGCCTCTGCTCACGATACGCGATGTGGCCCTGCGTGGTTGGAAGCTGGCTGTCAAGCGGGCGACGGACATTGTGGGCAGCGCGATCGGGCTTGTCCTGCTTTCCCCTCTGATGCTCCTCATCGCCTTGTTGATCAAGCTCGACTCGCCCGGTCCGGTGTTCTATGTCCAGGAACGCATGGGGTTGGACGCCAAGCCTTTCAAGATGTTGAAATTCCGTTCGATGCGTACCGACGCGGAGGCTGAAACTGGGCCGGTATGGGCTTCGCCGAACGACCCACGCCGCACACGCCTGGGAGCTCTGATTCGTCGTTTCTCGCTCGACGAACTTCCTCAACTCATCAACGTCTTGATCGGGGATATGAGCTTGGTGGGACCGCGTCCCGAGCGGCCTGTGTTCGTCGAGCAGTTCAAGAAGAGCATCCCGCGCTACATGGACCGCCATCGCGAGAAAGCGGGCATCACGGGCTGGGCACAGATCAACGGGCTGCGCGGTGACACTTCGATCACCGAGCGCACGAAGTACGATTTGTGGTATATCGAGAACTGGTCGCTGTTGCTTGATTTGAAAATTCTGGTGCGCACCATCCTGCGCATCTTCAGCGATCGTCAGGCCTACTGATCGGGCTCGCCCGACTTGCGCAATCGCAGAGTGACCTGGGTACCCACGCCCGGTGCGCTGGTGACCGTGATCGTGCCACCGAAGTGCTCCACCTGTGCCCGGGTCCACCAGAGTCCCAGGCCGTGCGCTGGTGCATAGCGGTCACCTGGGGTCGCCTCGCCTGGATCAAAGATCGAATCGAGCCTCCAGGGTTCAATCCCGTGTCCGCTATCCTCTACCTGCACCACCACCCATCCTGGCTCGACTACCGCGTCCACCCGGACACACAATGTTCCGCCCTGTGGCATCGCCTTGCGTGCGTTGTCAAACAGGTTCCAGAACACGTTGGACAGGCGTTCGTGGGCGGTCACATACACTTCTCTCTCGGGAAAGAGGAGCTGAAGTTGGATGGTTTCGGGCAGGCCGGCACGTGCCAGTCCCTGACGGATCGTCTCCACAAGGGGCATTCCCCGTAAAGGGGGTGCCGGCGTTTTGAGGGCGGAACGCAGCTCGCGTATCGCTGCTTTGGCGCTCTCGAGGTCGGCCTCGACGCGCTCAAGGAAATGCCCGACATGGGGATACTGCGCCAGCAGTTGGGGGTAAAAGCCCTTACGCTTCAACAACTCTATGTGCATGCTGATGGCCCCCAGGGGGTTGTTGAGGCGATGCACGATATCGCCAGCCAATCCTCCCAGCTCGGCCAATTTCTGGCTCTCGAAGCGCCGTGCGCGATCGACCGCCACGGCGGCTTGGTTGGCAAACGCCGCCAGGATGCGGGCGTGATCGATAGTGAAAGCTCCCAGCACGGCGCTCTCGATGTTGAGCACCCCCAACACTTCATCCCCGACGATCAACGGCACAGCCAGCTCGCTTTTCATTTCTTCGCCCAGATAACGCTGGTAGTCGGGGTCGCGTGCCACGTCGGGCACGTAGATGGGCGTTCTGGTGCGCAGAGCCCGTCCCGTGACCGAATGGTATAGCGAAACGCGCGTGCCAACACGCTCATTGCCGGTGGTTTGTTCGATGATCAAGTCATCGCCTTCTGGTCGCAGCACCTGACCAAAGGATGTATCGACACGCGCCAGCGCTTCACGTAACAGCTCCGATAGCCGCGCGCGGTCGGGGCGGAGCAACGCATCAGAGAGGGGGTCAGCTTGCTCTTCGACCCAGGCGAGCAAACACGCGCGCTGTGCTTCGCTGAAGCCATCGCGACGCGGAGTCTCGACGTTCAGGACACCGAGGACGGTTCCTTCACGACAGATCGGCACAGCGAATTCGGCACAAATACTGGCCTTATCCGCTTCCAAGGCGCGCTTGTAGCGCGGTCGTTCCGTACGGTGGGGGATCAGCTCCCCAGCCCAACCGGTTTCTCCCATGGTGATGTGCACGACCAGGTAATCCGGCCGGGTCACGTCGGGCACAATGACAGGTTTGAGGTGCAGGACGGCCAAACCGCAGACACTGTCATAGATGTCCACCGTCAGGTTCAGGTCTTCGGGCGGTTGGTTGGTGGTAAAGCGTACGGTCAGGACGTCACCCGAGCGCAACAACACCTGACCAAAGCGGCCCTGCACCAGCGTTAATGCATGGTTCAACACTGAACGCACCACTTCATCCAGGTCAGTTTGGCGCGAGAGATCAAGCCCCACACTGCTCAGGGCTGCCGCCTCCTGGCGCGAACGCGCCAGCGCCACCGCTGCAGCCACCTGACCGCTGAGCAGACTGAGTGCTTCGACGTGGTGCGCAGTAAAAGCCCCTTTGCGACGGCTTTCGATGTTAAACGCCCCGATCGCTTCATCCCCGATGAGCATTGGGATCACCAACTCGCTTTGCATCCCCTCGCCCGTCGGAGCTTTATAAACACGGCGCCATTCTTGGGGCATCGCTTCCAGGTCGGGCACATTGATAGGACCTTTGTGCAGGATGCTCAGGCCACTCAGGCAATCGGTGATCAGAAAGGCGCGCCCCACATCATCGCTGTGGCCTCGGTCTGCAGCCACAATACGCAACCAATCGCCCTCTTTGAGCAGCATCCAGCCGACATCGAATTCCAGCACATCCAAGGTCTGATCCAGCACGTATTGGAAGAAGCCCACTAAGTCGATCTGGGGCTTCAGCAGCTCACGCATCAAGTTTTGGCTGATGCGGATCAGATCCTGGCTCTGAATCATGATCCGCCTCGGCTCACGCGGCGTGGCATGGGTGGATGGAACGATTCAGCAAAAGATTTGTTGAGGACAGGGCACACCACCCCTTCGAAATGAAGAGAGGTGAGATGAACGAGCGGTTCCCCCACTTGGGCACCGTGCCATCCAGCACCCAAAGGCATCCGTTCCAAAGAACGTGCAAAGAGCTCCCGTCGTCCCAGACGTATCACCACCGGCTTACCCAGCGCACGACTCCACAGATAGCTCTCTAATGCCAACACCTGGTGGTCTTCCTCTCGAACGATGAGCGGGTCGTTCGTTCCGTGTAACCATGGATAGAGAGGCCGGCTGAGCCGGCCCAGGAAGGGCCGTAGTTCCAAGATGCCGGCTCCCTTGAGCAACATCTGCACATCCCGTCCATTGAACCCCTTGAAGACGCGGAAAGGCGACATCAGCCACTTCTGGCTCGTAGCAATACGACGTGCTTCGACGACCGCTTGCTCGATCCGTCTGAGGCTCTCGTCCAATGAACCCGTTTTATCGATCGTGCCACGGATGAAAGCTGCCGATCGATACTGGCGCGCCAGATCATCGGGACTGGCCGCACGTTTGGCAACGAAGTCGAAGACCCCATAGGACATAAAAGCGGGCAGCATGTCCGCCGTGGCGTAAGCAGATGAGACGATCGCCATGGTGCCTTCATATAGCTCCCAGACGCGTTGTAACACCTGGATGCCCTGCACATTGTCTCGGTCTTGATCGTCCAGACGGATGTCCACGATCACGACATGGAAGAATCGCTGGTTTAAACTTTCGAGCGCCTGGTTCAGGTCCGTCGCTATGTGGACCGCGTAGCCCGCTTCGTTGAGCATCTCTTGGTAGATAGCACACCAGCTCGGGCTGTCTTCCACGACGAGGATGTTGACGGTCTCGTTCATCGCTGACTTCCCTCGATTGGGGTTTCAGTGCCATTGGGATACAACACGACTTTGACCGCCTGCCCTTCCTTGAGCAAGTGAAATCCTTCCTCGAAACGTTCCAGGGGCAGGCGATGGGTGATAAGGGGTTCTAATTGCACGGCGCGTGAGTCGAGCAGTTCGCACGCGGTGAACCACGTCTGATAAAGGTGACGACCGTAGATGCCGTGCAAAGTTGCCCCTTTTAACACAAGATGGTGCGACCAGTCGAACTCAACCGGCTGAGCCGGCAGTCCGAGTGCCACCAGATGCCCATTGTTTTTCAGGACCGTTCCGGCCAGCGTGATAGCGGATGGATGTCCGGACATCTCCAACACGACGTCCACACCCAATCCATCGGTTATCTCAAAAATTCGCTCGGCGAGGTCGGGTTGTGTTGCATCCAAGATCGCATCACGTGTGGTACGGCGTGTGTCGGTGTGTAATGAGAGCACTTGTTGGGCCATTTGACGGCGATAAGGATGGACTTCGCTTCCAATGATACATCGCGCCCCAGCCGCGCGCGCAATAGCCAGTGCCATCAGCCCCTGAGGGCCCAGACCAGTGATCAACACGGTTTTGCCGAAGAGATCGACGCGCTGTGCTGTGTCCAGCGCGTTGCCGAAGGGCTCGATGAAAGCCGCCACCTCGATGGAAAGAGAAGGGGGTTTGGGAAAGACATTTTCGGCGGGCACAGCGATGTACTCGGCAAAGCAACCCGGACGGTCGAACCCGATGCCGGCCATCTCCTGGCACAGGTGTGGCACTCCGTTTAGACAATAGTAACAGGTGCCACACACCACGTGGCTTTCGACTGCGACAACATCGCCCACGGCGACAGTGGTCACCTGTTCGCCGATCTGCTCGACCCGGCCACAGAATTCATGGCCCACTATCATGCCGTCGGGGATGCGCTCGCGGAAGACCGGATCGTCATCGTAGATGTGCAGGTCACTTCCACAGATTGAAGTGGCCAGCACACGCACGAGGACATCGCGCGGGCCTATCTCTGGGATGGGTACATCGGTTACATAGCGCAGGCCTACTTTGCCATAGGGTTTTACCAGGGCTTTCATACAGTTTCTCCCCATTTAAAACAATTGTCTCCGAAGCGGAGTATCATAAACACACGGCAATTTCTTGCGAACTCATTTTCGCGCAGCACGACGCAAACGATCGTTGATCGCCAATCCGAGGCCGACCTCGGGAACAAGCTCGGCGACAATGACATCCAGGTGCATAGTGTCCAGCCGGTGAAGCGCGGCGAACAGGTTTGCCGCTGCTTCGCACAGGTCTCCCGTTTTCGAGAGCACTTCGACGGCCACAAAACCCTCCGTGCTGGCAGGGACGGTGAAGGAGAGCAGTCCACGCCGCGACATCCTCTCTGATAGGTCTTGACCCTTGAGCACCAAAGGTGTTTGTGGTGCGTAATGATGTGGTAGTTGTCCGGGGGACAAGGGCGTTGCTGAAGCTTTAGTGCGGCGTTGGATAGGGCCCACTACACGTTCGATCTCCTCAAGCGGCGTGCCACCCGGCCGAAGCAGTGTGACAGTATCGCTCAGGACGGATACTATGGTGGACTCGACCCCGATCGGGCAGCGGCCACCATTGAGTATCAGGTCCACCGCACCGCCCAGCTGTTGGCGCACGTGCTCAGCGGTTGTAGGACTGACGCGGCCGAAGCGGTTGGCGCTCGGAGCAGCTATCGGCATGCCCAACTTGCGAATCAGGGTGAGCGCAACTGGATGGTCCGGCATGCGGATGGCCACCGTGGGAAGCCCGGCGGTGACGATGTCGGGAACGCGGTTGCTTTTCGAGAGCACGAGGGTCAGCGGACCCGGCCAGAAAAAACGCATCAACATTTGAGCGGGTTCGGGGAGCTCTGTCACGAGGTTTTGCACCTGGTGCAGCGCCGCTATATGCACAATCAGAGGATCGAAACGCGGACGCCCTTTGATCTCGAAAATGCGCGCCGCGGCGATGGGATCAAAAGCGTTGGCTCCGAGCCCATAAACGGTCTCGGTGGGGAACGCCACCACTCCACCGCTCTTCAAGATCATAGCAGCACGTTCTACATCCACCAGGATATCCTTGCCGTAATGGGACAGGTTTCTCTCTATGACCGATAGGGCTGCATCCCAAATGTCGGTGGCGATGAGATA
Organism: Ardenticatenia bacterium; assembly: GCA_003130875.1. Taxonomy (GTDB): domain Bacteria; phylum Chloroflexota; class Anaerolineae; order 4572-78; family NAK82; genus NAK82. The sequence continues at coordinate 2,183 of QEXY01000034.1, read as the reverse complement.
GTCAGGTATCTGCGCGGGTTGAGGTTGAGGCTCGCGCTCGCCCGCAATGTAGATACCTGACACACCGGCCTCAGCGGCACGTTCTACATCACTCAGACGGCTGCTGATTACAATTGAGTTGGGCAAATCTATCCTGTGCTCTTCAGCGATCTTGCTGAACCAAGAAGGACGCGACAGGCATTGAGCATAAACACCGTACTGGGCGAGGAGATTGAGGAGCTGCCCCTGCAGTCGCTCCGTTTCCACAGCGGCAGCCACCTCATTTGCTCCGTCGGGATGGTCTGTAAAGACAAAAATCTTGTGACTTTTTTGGAGTACGCGCAGCCCGAGAATCGCCTCAGAGGGCAGCGCGGTCGCGGAAACGTCATGAAGATGGAGGCGATCCCCAACCAGTATGGTATCTTGAAAGAGAAATACCGCTCGCTCCATCACCGGTCCCACTTTGCTAAATTTTTTGATCGGCAGCAGAACCGAGATGTCGGGACAGATTAGCGCAAAGCAGATAGGCAAAATGGACGGCCGATCGGTGCACCCAGGACTTGGCAGCTGACCACACCCATGGGTTCTGTGAGAAGAGACAGGCTCGTCTATGGGTCACGATGCGCCAATTGCGGGTTCTGCACCGCCAGAGCTTGATCCGACTTGCGGCAGGCTTCAGCCATCTTCTGAAGCGGTGGGAACGACGCTGCTTCAGCCCGGCGTAGCCAGCAGCTCTGCCTCTGTCGCTCCAATTCTGCGCACGGCCAGCCAGATGGCACCCAAGCCGAACAGGGCGAACACAATCCCGATGAAAACGCCCACCACCGGGATCAATGTCAACACCCAAAGGATGACAATGCCGAGCAACATCAGCCAGATCGGATGCACGACACGCGTCCCCAGGATGCGCTTGCTCAGCGCGAAAGCCGTGATCAGAGCTCCGATGTACAGGACGAGCATCAGGTAGATCACAACGATGGTGCCGGTAGCAGCGCTGAGCAAAAGCGCCAGCAACGCTGTGGAGCCCAAGACGTAGCTGAGCAACACAGCGACGCCCAAGATGATCAGGCCGGCTGCGATGAGAAAGATCAGCATTGCAAAGGGGCTGAGGATGCCCCAGCCCAGGCTGGAGAAAGGACGTGCCCACAGCGCTGCCGTAGTGCGGTACAACCCACGGCTTGCCAGCCAGACGGCCAGCAGACCCACCAGTACCAAGCGCAACAAACGCTGCACTTGCTCAACAGCCCAGGCAGGCGAACCGAACGCGGCTGGCGGCTGTGTTTCTTCTTCGATGGATATCTCGGGAAGGCGATGCACGATCTCGCCACGTACCACACCTTCGGGCAGGGCGATGGGAAGGCGACTGGTGTAGGTGAACTGCCCTGCGACGCGCGCCTCGGATGTGACGCTCAGGCCATAGGGGATCTCAGGCAACTGAAGTCCTTCGGGCAACTGAGGCAGGAAAGCGGTCAGGGGGAAGCGAGGTCCTGCTTCGCCATCGGCCACACCAAGGTCAACATCGCCGCCGATGCTGCCAGCGATATGCACGCTCTCACCGCCGCCGGCAAGATCTCCGGCGATCTGCCCTGCCGATGTCACCTGACTGGCTGCTACCCACACATCACCGCCCACTTCACTCCCTGCTTGGAGCGCAATACCATAGGCGCCTGCGTTGATGTCATCCCCAATCCGCCCGTCTTTTTCCACTATGAATGCCTGAGCAGCTACACGCGCGTCATCTTGGACAACGCCGCGCACTACGATGGCCTGGGCGAAGCCGATCAGGTCGCCTTCGACCGTGCCATTGACAAGTATCACACGACCGAAGGCGATCAAATCTCCCTTGACCGTGCCATCGATCACAATTCTATCTGCGGCGGCGTAAAGGTCGTCCTCCACAATCTCGCCGGCAGCCACAACAACTTCGTCATTGCTGCGATCCTCAGCGCGGGCATAGCCGCTTGCCAGCCAGGCTGCCAAGAGCATCGCAATGAGCCCAATAGTCAGTAACGGGTAGACACGGTTGAACATGACCTCCTCCTTTTCTTAAGAAACATGTCTACTGTCTACCCCAACCCCCACATTAAAATTATACACGTGGCCTCACATCAGCAAAAGATAATGAGGGTGTTGAAAAAGTCTTTAGTTACCCGCTTTATTGGCCCATTTTCCTATGAAAATCTGAGCGGTCAAGGGACTTTTTC
>QEXY01000003.1 GCA_003130875.1 Ardenticatenia bacterium | reverse complement strand
CGAGCGGCAGGTGGCGGTGTATGTGCAGGAGAATTTGCCGGCGCGCTGGTTTGTGGGCTTGGCGGCGAATGAGCGGGCGCCGGATCACACGACCTTGAGTGCGTTCAAGGCGCGGATAGTGGAGCAGGGGCAGGAGGCGTGTCTGGAGGCCTTGTTAGCGGAGATCGTACGCCAGGCGCAGGCGCGTGGGGTGGTGTTTGGCAGTATTCAGATAGTGGACAGCGCTGTCGCTCGGTGGGGTTGCTGCGCTACGCCGTTCAGGTGTTTCTGACGGCAATCGTGCTCAACCTCAAGCGCCTGGTGCGGCTTTTAACGGGGGTGTCATTCCGCGGGCGGGCCGCGGTGGCAGCCTGACCCAGGGCGGAGTCTGCCAGGACGCAGAAAAAGGGGGATGGAAAGGGAACAGGGAGGGCAGAAGATGGATCGATGAGACCGGGTGAGGTGGATCATCCGGGCTGAATGAAGCCTATGAACGCGTTGCCAAGGCAGCATAACACTTTTCAGCGGACTTTTTCAACACCCTCGCGCCGCATAACGGGCCCGAGCGGATCCGCAAGATATGTGACAAAAATCACCGAACAATAGAGGAGATTGTGTTAGGATCGAGAACGGCAAACAACCACTCTCAGCATTTTCAGGAGGTTGGAAAGACATGAGCGAATACCTGAACAATCTTGCGTGGCGCAAAGAGGCGCTCAAGCGCATGATCCATCAACTCCATGCCGGCAAAAGTGTCGAAGAGGTGAAACAAGACTTCGCCACGCTGCTGGCCGAGATCGAACCGACGGAGATCGCGATGCTGGAGCAAACCTTGATCGCCGAGGGCATGCCGGCGACGGAGATCAAGCGGCTGTGCGACGTCCACGTGGCGGTCTTTCGCGAGGCGTTGGGCGCCCATGCCGCTCAACAGTACTTGGCAGAAGCAGCAGGTGTATCCTCACCTGCTGAAACCTTCATCGCACGCATGAAGGCGGAGAACGTAGCGGCAGAGCGCGCCTTGGCGGCGCTCGAGCAAACGATTCGGGCAGAACAATGGCCTGAAGCACGCACGTTTTTGCAGAAACTGCGGGAACACGAGCAGCACTATCTACGCAAAGAAAACGGCCTCTTCCCCTACCTGGAGAAACGCGGCTTTACTGGCCCCTCCACTGTCATGTGGGCGATTCACGATGACATTCGGGCCGGGTGGAAACAGCTGGCCGCACTCCTCGAGGATCATCCTCAGTCTGAACGGGTGATGCCACTTTTCCAGGAAGTAGCACGGGCGATGCGTGAGATGTTCTACAAGGAAGAGAACATCCTGTTTCCCACGGCGCTGCGGTTGCTCGCGGATCAAGAATGGGAGGCGCTCGTGAGCGGAGAGATGGTGCTCGACATGCCAGTGGCTGCTCCACGCCCGTCCTATGTACTGGAGGTGCGGGCGGCTGCCCCGTCTCCGGATACGTTGATCCCCTTGCAAGTCGGAGCACTCACCGTGGAGCAGATCAACCTGTTGCTGACCCATCTGCCTGTGGACGTAACCTTTGTGGACGAGCACGACACGGTGCGCTTCTATTCGGGCACGCGGGAACGCATTTTCGTGCGCGATCCGGCCATCATCGGGCGCAAAGTTCAGCAGTGCCATCCGCCGACGAGCGTGCATCGCGTGCAGCGCATCCTGGACGATTTCCGCAACAACCGCCGCGACGTGGCCGAGTTCTGGATTCAAATGGGTGGGCCGGTCGAGCAGGGCGGCCGCTTCATCCACATCCGCTACTTCGCGGTACGCGATGCCCAGGGTGCTTATCGCGGCACTCTGGAGGTCACGCAAGATGTCACCGCCATTCGCACGTTGCAAGGCGAAAAACGCCTGCTGGACGACTGAGAGACAAGACCCTCTGGCACGCAGGGGGGCAATCCCAATCGCGCCGCGACTGCCAGGGGATGAAAATCTCTTATCCCCGGAGCACGCAGAGGCTTTGCGTTTCTCTCTGCGTGCTCCGGGATGAATGCTTGCTGCTCGCTCGCACACACGGCTTCATTGGAACCTCGCATCTCCCACAGATATGAAATGCACTCCCATCCCGTTTGACCAGACAGGGTGCTGGGCGTAACATAGTGGCTCGGTTCTCCATTTTGGCTTGGTGCATATAGAGCACTCGGGTGAGGTTATGATTCGGCACGATCTGGTTCAAGAAGAGAATGGCGTCACCGTTTTGCGCGAGGTGATGCCGGGTCCTCCTCCTTCGCGATTGCGTCGTTGGCTGATTGGCGAGCCCTTAGCGACTGCCAAGATGGCTGAAGAAAAGGTGGGCAAGATTGTTGGCCTGGCGATCTTCTCCTCCGATGCCCTCTCCTCGACAGCATATGCTACCCAGGAAATCCTGTTCGTCTTAGCGGTCGCCGGGGCGGCTGCCTTTGGCTACACCTTTCCTATTTCGATTGCCATCGTGGTGTTGCTCGGCATTGTCACCTTGTCCTATGAACAGACCATCCATGCCTATCCGGACGGGGGCGGCGCGTATATTGTAGCGCGGGATAATTTGGGCGAATTGCCCGCCAAGATCGCAGCTGCTGCACTGCTCACCGACTACATTCTCACCGTAGCGGTTTCAGTGTCTTCGGGGGTGGCCCAGATTATCTCGGCGTTTCAGGATCTGTTTCCCTATCGGGTCTGGCTTGCGGTGGGATTGGTGACCGTGATTATGCTGATCAACTTGCGCGGGGTGCGCGAATCCGGCTCCATCTTTGCCGTTCCCACCTATTTCTTCCTGTTCACCATAACGCTGACCATGGTGGTGGCCCTCTATCGCTATTTCAGTGGCGCTCTGGGCCACGTAGAAAACCCACCCGCGATGGAGATATCTGAAAGTGTCGCGATCGTCACACCATTCCTGTTGCTGCGAGCTTTCTCAAGCGGTACGGCTGCGCTCACCGGTGTCGAAGCAATCTCGAACGGTGTCCAGGCCTTCAAAGAACCGCGCAGCCGCAATGCCGGTATCACTTTGCTCTGGATGGCCGGCATCTTGGGAAGCCTTTTCCTGTGCATCTCATTCCTCGCCGTACAAATCCATGCCGTGCCCGCGGAAACGGAGACGGTCATCTCCCAGCTCGCTCGCACCACTTTTGGATCCTATGGTATTCCCTATATGGCGGTCATCATCGCCACGACGGTGATCCTCATTATGGCGACAAACACCGCTTTCAACGGTTTCCCCCGATTAGGTGCGCTGGTGGCGCAGGATGGCTTCCTGCCACGTCAGCTAGCCTATCTGGGCAGTCGACTGGTCTTCTCACGCGGAATCGTGTTGCTGTGTCTGGTCGCGTCGCTGTTGATCATCGCTTTCCAGGCCAGTGTCAATGCTTTGATCCCGCTCTATGCCATCGGGGTGTTCCTCTCTTTCACCCTCTCGCAAGCTGGCATGGCGCATCGTTGGTGGAAGATCGGCCATCTGCCGCCTGGTCAGGAGGTTCGAGAGCGCGGTTCAACCTTGCGCTATGAACCAGGCTGGCAGGTGCGCATGGTGATCAACGGATTCGGCGCCGTGTGTACAGCGATCGTGATGTGCATATTTGCAGTGACCAAGTTTATGTACGGTGCGTGGATCGTGTTGGTGTTGATCCCCGCGCTGGTGGTGATGTTCAGCGCGATCCACCGCCACTACCGCAACGTTGCTGCGCGCCTTTCGCTGGAAAAATATGGGGTTCCGCCGCCGGTGTCGCGTCATCGCGTCATTCTCCCTATCGGAGGCGTGCACCGTGGCACGCTTGCCGCACTGCGCTATGCGCGCTCGCTGTCGCAGGACGTCACCGCCGTATACGTTTCCGTCGATGCGGAAGATGCGGAGAAGGTGCGTACCAAATGGGAAACATGGGGGGAAGGCGTGCGACTGGTCATCCTCGATTCACCTTACCGCCAGATGTTGGGGCCACTTCTGGACTACATTGAGCGCATGGATACCACGCGTCAGCCTAACGAGGTGATCACTGTAGTGGTGCCACAGTTTGTCTCACGCAACTGGTTAGCTGGGTTGCTGCATACCCAAACCGCCTGGATGTTGCGCGTCGCGCTGACCATGCGGCCGGGCTTAGTGATTGTAGATGTGCCCTATCACATTGACTGACAGAGCAACGAGACCGTTTCGAGGTGGGAATAGCTCCCACTCTTATGCGAACGACCAGTTATAGTACCTATTACCTATTGCGTTTTGGAAGCTGCCCCTGTATGATGGTGGCAGATAATCTTCAAAAAGAAAGGAGGTGAAAAGAGATGTTGTACCTTCCGCGTGAGAAGGGCCAGGGGCTGGTGGAGTATGCGCTGATCCTCGTCCTGGTAGCCATCGTGGTGATCGCCATCCTGCTCTTGCTGGGCCCGATCGTTGGCAACGTGTTCAGCAACATCGTCAGCAACTTGTAGTCTGGTGTTCCGATTTATTCAGTTGGACATAGTTTCCCATTCATTTGGCCCCATCCGAGATGGGGCCTTTCCATTTTAAGTCGATCAGGGTTAGCAAGCGACCTCTCCCTGGGAGTCACTCTCCAACGGAAGCGATTCGGGGGTGCTTTCGAGATCCGCAGGGGATGGCATCTCTGCTCGAGGCACATCGGAATTCGTGACGCGAAATGCTGCTTCGGGATATTTGATGCGCGGATGAAACGCACCTTGCAACATTTGCACGAAGGTCTCGCGAATCGCTTTTAACTCTCGCATAGTTAGGTCACATTCGTCCAGCTCCCCGTTCACCAGACGTTCCAGGATCACGTTGCGCACGATTTGGTCGATTTCTTCGACCGAGCTCGGATTGCTCGCGCGTACTGCCGATTCACTGGCATCGGCGAGCATCACGATAGCGGTCTCCTTGCTCTGGGGGCGCGGCCCTGGGTAGCGGAAGGCTTCCGCATCCACTTGGGTCGGGTCTTCGGCGATCTCGAGCGCCTTGTTGTAAAAATAGCGGGTCAGGCTGGTGCCTTGGTGCTCGGCGATGAACGCTCGGATCTCGGGGGGTAGGCGGTACTTCCTGGCCAGTTCGAGGCCGTCCCGGACATGGTTGAGAATCACCTGGGCGTTCGTATAGGGATCCAGCCGCTCCTGAACAGGATTGCCGTACATCTGGTTTTCCACGAAAAAATAGGGGCGCAGGACTTTGCCGATGTCGTGATAGTAAGCGCCGACGCGGGTTAATAAGGTGTCGGCACCGATACGTTCGGCGGCTTGTTCTGCCAGGTTACTGACCAGCAGGCTGTGGTGGTAGGTGCCCGGTGCATTCAGCAAGAGCTGGCGCAGCAGAGGCTGTGTCGGGCGCGCGAGGTCGAGTAGTTGGAGTGATGTGGTGATGCGAAGCACCGAACCGGCTACGAAGAAGATCAACAGAGGCAAGCTCGCTGACAATGTCCCGTTCGCAAACGCTGCCCCCATTAATTGAAGCAGACCCAGGGGATCGATTGTGCGCACGGGGACGCGGAAGATCAAAATCACCAACATATTGCAGAGCGTCACATAGATGCCGGCCCACAGCAGGCGGTTGACGCGCTCGACTCGCCCCAGGCTCAGCGTGCCCACCCAACCAGCAACCAGGTAATATACCATCAGCTCGAGCGCCCCATGTGTGACGTACCCCACCGTCACACTGGCGATCGTGGCCACCAGCATACCAAAGTGTACGTCGACAAGCGCACCCGACACGATAGGCCAAGCTGCCACAGGGAAAAGATAAGGCAACAAGGTGCGTCCGGGCACCAGCACTCGGATCAGTACGATGAAGAGCAACGAAAGTCCAAACGTCAGCCCCAGATAACGGCTATCGCCGAGTCGCCGAGGACGAAAACGCCATATGTAAACGCCCACTGTCAGGGAGAGGATACCCAGATATGCCAGTGTGCCCAACAGGGAGCGCGTTGGCGAATCAGCTTCACGTAACCCAAGCGCTCGGAAGGCTTCCAGATGCTCCGGGCGAACCACCTCTCCTGCGCGCACGATCACTTCATTCTGTTCAAAGGTGACCGAGATGGGCGGCACACTCTCACGCGCCAAGCGACGTTCCTCCGCCGTGCGCTCCTGGTTGATGAAGGTGTTGGGCTGAATCAGATCTTCAACAATGGCTACAATAATCTGGGCCGCTTCGTCGCTCACCTCCAAGCTGATCAACGTAGGAAGGCGACGCCGCACCGCTGCCAGCTGCACTGGACGGATCTCGGTGCGCATCGCCTGGTCGAGCACTGAGATCACTTCGCCCTTGATCATCAACCAGGTGTTGTTGTCCGCTGTGAGCACGCCGTTGATGATGGTGTCGGTCAGGACCAGGTCGTTGACCGCGGCGATCAGCTCGCGCTTCTCTTCGGGGGTGGCATAGGCATCTGCCCGCACCGAGTCGAAATAATCGAGGATCTGGCGCGCACGCGCAATCTGTCGCCGGGCGATGCTGGCATCCGGCAGATCATAGATCTCCGCAACAGCAGCCTCTGCACGCGCCCGCGCGGCTTCGGTTTCCACTTCACTGACGTAGGTGATACGCCGCGGAGCCAGGATGTCACGTGGCGCGACATCCCCTACCTGGAGATGCTCGATGTGATCCGCCGGGGGAAAACGTACCGTCAGGATGAAGCTGCTCAGCAGGAGAAAGACCAGTCCCAGCAAGACGCCGGGTAGAATCGCACGTCTGGATGGTGTGGGCGATTGCCCATTAGCGATCAGTCGGGGCTCGCTCGTCTTATCACTCCCTCTCACCACTCTCGTCTTCAGAAACTACCACACCAACCGTTCCGCTGCGCGCAGTGGACCAGCGTAATCCCAGCCTGTCGTCAATCTCACCCGCGATACCTTGCAAGCTGAAGAGGCGCTGCAAGAAATCGCGCTCACGACGCACGAGCATCAATTCACGCTGCAATCGTCCCATCGCCGAAGGCTCTTCCAGCAGACGTTGCTTTTCGGTGAGATCAACCTGCAAGCTTCGCGCGACATAGAAGGACATCTGGGAGGGATCAGCCGGGAGGTTAAAATATTCCACCGGTAGTGAAATGCCCGAGAGCAACACGGTCATCGTCAGATAGTCGATGAACTCGTCCGTGAGATGGCGCAACAGGTGATGGGTGTCCACTCCAGCGGGGATGGTCTCTTCATCCTCCCAGAATTCGACCACTGCCACGGGAAAGGGGTGTTCAGTTTCGATCTGCTGGAGGACACGAAAACGCTGTTCTCCCACCGTCAACACTCGGACACGTCCCTCTCCGATGTCCTCCCAATGCACAATGTGTGCTACCGTTCCCACCGAAAGCGGTACATTGTCCGAGCTGAGCAGCACCACGCCAAAGCGCCGGTCACCCTTCAAACACGCCTGAAAGAGGGCTTTATATCGCTCCTCAAAAATAACCAAGGGCAGCGGCATACTGGGAAAAAGCACCGTTCTGAGGGGGAAGAGAGGCAGGCTTCGCATGGACATATGCATCTCTCCACTAGACAAACCACCAAGATCGCTTCCTGCACCCAAGGGATGAAAGCAACCCGTGAACGATAACATTATGGCGAGGCTGCCTGAGACCTGGCAATATGGTCCTTCTCGGCCATCGGTACACCTCGAAGCAGTGCGATGGCATGCGGCAGCGCAGGCACAATGACCGAGAAGTTTTCCCGCGCCGCCTTGGGGCTGCCCGGCAAGTTGACAATGAGCGTCCGCCCCCGGATGCCAGCTACGGCCCGGGTGAGCATAGCGTAGGGAGTTATCTGGAGTCCATAGTGTACCATCGCGAACACCAGGCCGGGGGCCTCCCGTTCAATAAGAGAGCGGGTCACTTCCGGCGTGATGTCACGCGGCGCAAAACCGGTGCCCCCAGTGGTCAGGATAAGGTCCAGATGATCCTCGTCCGCCCATACGATGAGAACGTGATGGATCGCTTCCCAATCGTCCGCCACGATGGCATAGCGCACCACCTCTGCTTCGAGCGCTTCGACGACGGCTTCGCGCAGCGCCGTACCACTTTGGTCGACATACTCTCCTGCGGAAGCACGGTCGCTGATTGTCAAGATCCCTACGCGCATCATTGCCAGCTACTCCTGGTTCCCGTCGACCAGCTCGCGCCACGGCCCCAAGATCCCTTCATCTGTCACCCCGTAGTACACATGGATATTGCCATCCACGTCGCGCTGTACCAAGTCGTAGCGCAGTTTTCCCCCACGTTTATACTTTCTCAACAATCCTATCGTGCCGTTCCAATGCACCTCCTCTGGCCTGACAGGGTGTTTGACATGTTGGGTGATCGCATAGCGCCATAAGCGTCGTGCGGAACGCTGGGTGACATTGTGCACTACGTCGCCGTTGCGCAGGTCGCGCATGCTGTAATAGCGGACACCCTTGCGCTCCTCGGATTCCAGGATTTCCACACCGGTCTTGGGCGGCAGCACCAGCACAGCGGTCGGAGATATTTCTGGGGCTGTTTCGCGCTCTTCCACGGCTGGCTCTGCGGACGCTGGAGTTTCTGCAATTTGGCGCTGCAGCCTGAGCGTCAGAGCAACGATTTCATCCCGCACGGCCAGAACCGTCTCGCTTTCGTTGCGAATGTAAATTTTGCTTTCGTCCACCGCGTACGGCGGCTCATCCCCTGCCGGAACGACCACCCGCAACACGGTCTTTCCACTCGTCTCTAAAGCATCGATGGTGACCGGCAGAGGAGGGGTGATGTGCCGTTCGATCTCGGTGCGCAGCGAGTTGATCGACTCGGGCACACTTTCGACTCCCACGGGAGGCGCCTTAGGATTGGCAGAGACGCCGATGTAGATGGTGCCACCGTTGGTGTTGGCAAAGGCGCACACATCGCACAAGATCGCGTGCAGGCGTCCGCCGCGACGCGCCATTGTCTCGTAAAACGACTGCACGATGTTGGGCCCCTGTTCGCGCGCAGCCTGGACATGGTCAAAGGGTGCCTGAGCAGCACGGTAGGGACGTGTACGTGCGAAGTCCTGCCCCTGAAACACTTCCAGGATAGCTTCGAACGAAGGCTCGTTCAGCAACATCTCTGTAATACGGTCACCTACGCCCAGATGGGATTTGTCGTCAGGCGTACGGACCAGGCAGTGGGCATCGGAACCCTGGATGCAATGCATGCGCCGGGGATAACCTGGCTTAGAGCCATTGAAGAAGAGTGCAGTGCGCCGCGGGCTGCGGCTTTCCAGGTCGGTCACCTCAAGGGCATGCAAATGGAGGTCTTGGGTGTAGGCGATGCGGGTTTGCCCCCCGAAGTCAAAGCCTTGCAATGCCACTCCATGCGCTGCGTTCACGTGGGCGGCGATCACCAGGCCACCTGCCTCGTGAATAATGCGATAGGCGGTCAACACATCCACCGTGGCCCCCACCTCGGTGGAGCCGGCATCCAGCTGGTCGGCCGGGACGTTGAGGCGGCGCAGCACGTACTCCAGATCACGAATGCTCGTGTTGGGAGGAAAGATGCCCAGGATGTGGAAGCCCAGCGTTGCGGTGAACTCAAATCCAGGCAGCACCAGCACCTGACTCAGCAGCTGGCGATACTCCTGAAGCGTCTGTTTTTCCTCGGGAAGGATGCGGCCGCGTGCGCCCAGCAGCTCCAGGGTCTCGATTTCTTTCCGCATTGCGGCATAGCCTGCCACGGTGTTGTGATCAGTGAAGGCGATGATGTCGAGGCCACGCCAAGCCGCGCGACGCAAGATGTCCAGGTATGAAATGTCCGGTTGTGCGTAATCCGCTGAGGCGGGTGTGTGGATATGCAGGTCCACCCGATACCACTGCCTGCCGGTTCGTTCCAGATGTCGCCTGTTGCTCACGTGCTGGAATCCCCTGAAGTCCGCGGCCCAGGGTCGCTGGGCAAGGGCTCTCCCCCATCTTGATGTGAGGTCACCTTTTCCTCCTCAGACGATGACTCTACCGGCTTCTGTTGGGAATTCTGACCGTCTCGCAATGCGATGTTGAGCACCTCATCCACGTAGTCTACCAGGATAATTTTCATCTCTTGACGCACGTGTTGGGGCAGCTCGTCCAGGTCCTTTTCATTGCGGCGCGGGATGATCACAGTACGCAGGCCGGCGCGATGGGCCGCCAGAACCTTCTCTTTGATCCCCCCCACCGGAAGTACCCGTCCGCGCAACGTGATCTCCCCAGTCATGCCGATGTCATCCCGCACCGGCCGCTCCGTCAACAGTGATGCCAATGCTGTCGCGATGGTGATCCCGGCGGAAGGACCGTCTTTGGGCACCGCACCGGCGGGCACGTGGATGTGGATATCATTTTTATTGAAGAAATCCTTGTCGACCCCCAGCTGATCAGCTTTAGAACGAATGTAGCTCAAGGCGGCCTGGGCCGACTCTTTCATTACCTCACCCAGCTGCCCGGTGATCGTCAGTCCTTTTTGCCCCGGCATTTTGGTGGCTTCCACGAACAGCACATCGCCCCCGGTAGGCGTCACGGCCAGGCCAGTGGCCACGCCGGGGATCTCGGTGCGTTCCGCAGCTTCGAAGAAATAGCGTGGTTTGCCCAGATACTCGCTGACCTGCGCCTCGTCCACAAAGACGCTTTGGGCGACGCCTTCGGCGATGCGCGTCGCCACCTTGCGGCAGATGGCGCCGATCTGGCGCTCCAGGTTGCGCACGCCGGCCTCGCGGGTGTATTCGCGAATGATTTTTAGCAGGGCAGCTTGGCTAAAGGAGATCTCATCCGGACGCAGGCCGTTCTCCTTGATCTGACGTGGCACGAGGTAGCCCTGAGCGATGTGCAGCTTCTCGTCGTCGGTGTAACCGGAGAGCTCGAGCACTTCCATACGGTCGCGCAACGGGCCAGGAATAGTGTCGAGCACATTGGCGGTGGTGATGAACATCACCTGGCTCAGGTCGAAGGGAACATCCAGGTAATTGTCGCGGAACTCGCGGTTCTGTTCCGGGTCCAGAACTTCCAGAAGGGCCGAGGCAGGATCGCCACGCCAATCGGCGCCGATCTTGTCCACCTCGTCCAGCATAAACACCGGGTTTTTAGAACCGACGCGCCGAATGGCCTGGATGATGCGCCCTGGCATAGCCCCAATGTATGTGCGGCGGTGGCCGCGGATTTCAGCTTCGTCGTGCACGCCTCCCAGGCTCATCCGGATAAACTTGCGCCCCATCGCCCGCGCGATGGATTGACCCAACGAGGTCTTGCCAGTGCCTGGCGGGCCGACAAAGCACAGAATAACTCCCTCGCGTTCCTTACGGATCATATCGTCGATCTGCTCTGACCCTGACTCGGCCGCCTGGCGCTCGGCTGCACGTTCCAGGCGTAGCTTCCGCACAGAGAGATATTCCAGGATGCGCTCTTTGATCTTCTCCAGGTCGTAGTGATCTTCGTCGAGCACCTGACGCGCCCGAGCAATGTCTAGAATATCCTCGGTGGTCACTGACCACGGCAGCGAGGTCAACCAGTCCAGATAGGTGCGGATTACACTGTACTCTGCCGCCGCCGGTGGCAGCTTCTCCAGGCGGCTGAGCTCGCGCAATGCTTCCTTCTCAGCTTCCTCAGGCATATGTGCTTCAGCGATCTTCTTGCGCAGCTCCTCGATCTCAACTTGCTGCTCGTCACTTTCACCCAGTTCGCGCTTGATCGCTTTCAGCTGCTCGCGCAAGAAGTACTCGCGCTGCATCTTTTCCATTTCGGATTGCGCCTCGCTGCGGATCTTCTTGCCCAGCTCGAGCACTTCCAGCTCATGGGTGAGGATACCGGTCAAGTGACGCAATTTGTCAGTGACCTGATCGAGCTCCAGCACCTTCTGCGCATCCTGAAGGTCCATGCGCACACTGGTCGCCACCATATAGGCCATCTGACGCGGATCGGTGGTGCTGGAGACGGCCATCATCAGCTCATCCGGCAGATGGGGTACCAATGAGACCAGTCGCCCGAAGAGCTCCACCACGTTGCGTATAAGCGCTTCGGTCTCCAGATTCTGCTCCGGAGGCATAATATCGGGAATAGGTGTGATTCGGGCTTTCAAATAGGGTTGTTGAGCTGTCCATTCATCAATCCGAATGCGCTCGATGCCCTGTACAATGATGCGGATCGTGCCGTCGGGCGCCTTGATCAGACGATGGATAATGGCCACCGTGCCGACCTGGTAGACCTGATCCGGTCCGGGTTCGTCCAGCTCAGGGTCCTTGGAGGCCACCAGACCTACATAACGGTCCCCCACCGCCACATCATCGATCAAGCGCACCGAACGCGGTTGGCCAACTGTTAAGGGCACGACCATCAGCGGATAAACAACCACCCCGCGCAAGGGAAGGATGGGCAATTCAGCAGGGATGGGCGGAGTAGAAGACGAACGTTGTACTTCTCCGGCCGTTCCTTCAGGTGATGTCTCAGAAACCACGGTCGGCATATCAATATCTCCTGTCATCCTTAGGGAGTGTGATGATCAAGAATCCGTTTTGGTAAGAGGCGGTGATCGCCTCGGCGCGGATAGGCATCGCTAGGTGAATTTCTGCGCCAAATTCGCCATAGGGTATTTCCATCTGATGATAGCCTAACTTTTCTTCCCGATCATGGCGAACACCGCGCACGGTCAAATGCCCATCCGCAAAAGTGATGTCGAAATCGTCCTCTGACATCCCGGCGATTTCCATTCTGACCACCAACGCATCGCGTGTCTCATAAACGTCTGTGGGAGGGCGCCACATACGTCCTGGATAACTGACACTCCACTGGCGACCATAAAAGACGGCGCCGATGATCTGCGTTGCCTCCCCCAAACGTGCTCGCGTATACCGGATCGGCATCATGATACTCCTATTTAATAGGGCTTTCAGAACCTTAAACCTTATCAATTATACCATTGACATCGGCAGGAGAGCAATTGTATGGAGTGCTTGCCCTGTAGTGAAAATTTGCTATGAAAAGCCCTTGTGAGTATTTCCATTAGGGGGGATGTACCACCGTCCTATTTCCTTTGACCCCTTCCTGCTCCGTGTTATAATGGTCGCCGACAGATGACGGACACCAGAAAGGGACACACTTTTATGTGGATTCCGGGCACCTACGAGGATACGCTGGCGCGAGCGCGCTTTCACGTCTTAAAAGCTAACCTGGAGGAGGCAATCCCGCTTTACGAACAGCTCGTCGAGCGTATCTCCAGCCTGAAGCCGGAGCTGTTGAAGCGGCGACCGGAGTTACGCGATATATATCATAGTGGATTGGCGGAACTGGCAGGGTTGCATCATATCCTAGGCAATTTTGAGCGTGCGCTGGCTTTGTGCCGCCAGCTGAGCGAGTTGGAAGGTTCCGACCGCTCCATATGGCATCGCAGAATCGCCTATGTGCTGATTGATATGGGGCGCGTGGAAGAAGGGTTGGACGCGCTGCGGGCTGAGGCGATGGCCAACCCGGGCGATCATAGGATATGGCTGGCCTTAGGACATGAATGCATCTATCTGAAACGGTGGCAGGAAGCGGAGGAAAACCTGCAGCGTGCCCTTCGCAATGCTGTTACTCAAGACGAGAGGTGGGCTGTCTATCTAAACTTCTTCGATCTATATCGTGGTCAAGGACGTATCGAGGAGGCACTTACTACCTGGGAGCACGCCTGGCAAGGACAGACAGAATCCGCGAACAACTCCTTGGTTTATCAGATGTTGCTCGAACATAGCCAGATCGAGCGCGCACAGCAGTACCTGGAGCGTGAGACCAATGCACTGCGCCGTGGATTCTATCGGGGTCTTATCGACATGCTACAGGGCAAAGTGCGCGAAGCACAACGCCATTGGCAGAAGGTTGTCGATATGAACCCGTTCGAGTTTGGCAATAGCTTCGAGGAATGGGCTGAGGCCGCTCTGCGCGTTGAGACGGACCCTGCAGAGGTGGCCGATGTTTTGAAGCGATTCGAGAGTTCAACCGATGCTACGTATCGCGAAATGGTGCTTTGGGCCATCGCCGAGGTGCGGCTTGGACACGTAGATGAGGCGGAACGGGTGCTCAAGCTTGGGCGCCTTATCAGGCAAAGGAGCAGACCGCGGTACGACAAAATCCCGGCTAGAGAATGGAAGTTGTTTAACGAGTTAGTGTCCGACGCTGAGATCAGGGACAAACTCAGGCACTTCTTCGAAACCGACCAGGACGGGCACCATACCTCCTGAGACCTGGATCATCTGGCCTTTGCCTGCGTCTGGATAAGCCTATGCCAGTCATAACCCTGACCACCGATTTCGGGACAGCGGATGCCTATGTGGGGGTGATGAAGGGGGTGATCTTGCGCTTCGCCCCGCATGTCACCCTGGTAGACATCTCGCATGAAGTGCCACCACAAGATGTGCCGACGGCTGCTTTTCTAATCTACCAGGCGGAGCTTTTCTTTCCTGCGGACACAGTGCACGTCGTGGTGGTCGATCCCGGGGTGGGCAGTGAACGGCGTGCGTTGGCGGTGCGCACCAGCACTGGGATGTTCGTCGCCCCGGACAACGGTGTGCTCACGCACGTCCTGACCCATTCCACCGACTATGCAGCTTACAGCCTTACCAGACCGGAATACTGGCTGCCCAACCCCAGCGCCACATTCCATGGACGCGACATCTTCGCGCCGGTCGCAGCACGGTTGGCAGGGGGAATGCCCATCTCTCGGCTGGGAGAACCGATCGACGACCCCATCTATCTGCCCATCCCCACGCCTGAATTCCGAGCGCCCGATGTGATCGTCGCCCACGTGCTCCATATCGACCGGTTTGGCAACCTCATTTTGGACATCCAAGCAGAACAGCTGCCTGCCGCGCCGATGTTCGAGCTCGCCGGCTGTCGGATACGAGGGTTGCGACGCACTTATACAGAGGGCGTTCCAGGTGAATTGATTGCATATATTGGAAGCACGCGCCAGCATATCGAGGTCGCCCTTCCAGGAGGACATGCCGCCCGACACATCGGTGCCCAGGTTGGTACGCCGGTGTACATTCGAAGCGACCCTATGAGCGAGGCTTAGTATGGACGAATTCGTGATCGAAGGTGGGCATATCCTGAAGGGTACCATCACCCCCAGCGGCAACAAGAACGCGGCGTTCCCGTTGATCTCTGCTGCTCTGTTGACCGATGAGCCCGTCACCTTGCACAACCTGCCCGACATCGGCGACGTGCGTACGATGCTGACCATCATGCGCGATTTGGGGGTCGAGGTTGAGTGCTATGATCTGCACAATGTCACACTGCGTGCCTCTCGGGTGCAAAAGGTTAAACCCGACCCTGCTTTGTTCGGGCAAATGCGCGGTGCATTGGTGCTGAGCGGTTCCCTGCTGGCGCGCGAAGGGCGAGTGGAGCTGCCCAGGCCGGGGGGTGACCAGATCGGCCGACGCCGTATTGACACTCATATCCTGGCACTCAGCGCGCTCGGCGCCAAGCTCGACTATAACGAGAGCCTCTCCTTGACAGCGGACCGTCTGCGCGGGGCAGACATCCTGCTCGACGAGGCCAGCGTAACTGCCACCGAGAACGCTATCCTCGCTGCTGTCACCGCCGAGGGTAACACGGTTATCCGCAACGCGGCATCCGAACCCCACGTGCAAGACTTGTGCCACCTGCTCAACCGGATGGGCGCGCGCATCAGCGGCGTCGGCTCCAACACACTATACATCGAAGGAGTATCTCGCTTGCGTGGGGCTGAGTTCACCCTGAGCGCCGATTACGTCGAGGTGGGGAGCTATATCGCATTGGCAGCCACGACGGGCGGTGAGATCCTTATCCAAAACGCCTCACCGGAGCATCTGCGCATGACGTTGCTCGTCTTCAAACGACTTGGCGTCGAGGTGGAAATCCGCGGCAGTGATATTCTGGTGCCATCTACCCAGCCCCTTAAGATCGTACCTGACCTGGGCGATGCCATCCCCAAAGTGGACGACGCCCCGTGGCCAGGCTTCCCGGCGGATATGATGAGTGTCAGCATTGTGTTGGCCACCCAGTCCAGCGGTACAGTCTTGTTCCACGAGAAGATGTTTGAGAGTCGGCTGTTCTTCGTCGACAAGTTGATCGGCATGGGCGCGCGCATCGTGCTGTGCGATCCACATCGCTGTATCGTCCAGGGTCCGAGCCAACTCCATGCCGAGCCACAGGGGATCTCCAGCCCTGACATCCGTGCCGGGATGGCGTTGCTCATCGCCGCACTGTGCGCCAAAGGTACCAGCGTGATCCGCAACATCCGACAGATCGACCGCGGCTATGAGCGGGTGGACGTGAAGCTTGCGCAGCTGGGTGCGCGTATTAAGCGGGTGGGATGCTGAGGTGTTTCGATGAAGATATTCTACAGCGACCCCTTCACGTTTCCCCTGCCACCGGGGCATAAGTTCCCCTTGTCCAAGTATGCACTGTTGCGCCAACGCGTGATGGAATCCGGCCTTGCGACACGCCATCCGTTGTATCTATCCCGCGCTGTCACCGATACGGAGGTGTGTATGGTGCACACTGCTGCGTACTGGTGGGATTTCCGGCTCGGTCGGCTGAGCGAACCCATGATGCGGCGCATTGGCCTTCCCTGGTCACCGCAGTTGGTGCAGCGCACGCGCCACTCGGTGGGCGGCACCGTAGAGGCGTGTCGCGCTGCCCTGCGCGACGGATGCGCGATCAACCTGGCCGGCGGCACTCATCACGCCTTCCGCGACCACGGCGCGGGCTATTGTGTGTTAAATGACAGCGCCGTGGCACTGGGCGTACTCCGCGCCGAGGGATTATGTCAGCGCGCGCTCATCATCGATTGCGATGTACATCAAGGGGATGGGACGGCGGCAATCTTCGCTGATGACCCGAATGTGTTCACCTTTTCCATCCATGCGGCCAACAATTTCCCATTCCGAAAGCAGGTCAGCCGTTTGGACATTGCATTGGCGGACGGCACCGACGATTTTGCCTATCTCAAAGCACTGGAGGAGGGATTGCAATGGGCCATCGAGCGCTCAAGGGCCGAGTTGGCAATTTACCTGGCCGGCGCCGACCCCTACCGAGACGACCGTCTCGGACGGCTGGCACTTTCGAAAGCGGGTCTGCGTGAACGCGATGCATTGGTCCTGAGCGCTCTGCGTCAGACAGACATTCCGGTGGCGATTACGCTGGCAGGCGGCTACGCGCGCCACATCGAGGATACAGTGGAGATTCACCTGCAGACCATCATGGTTGCCGAGGCAATCTACCCATCGTAAAAACTGAGTTATTGAGCGTAAAAAGAGGAGAGCTCTATGACCCCCATACGCATTGGTGTCTTGACCAGTGGCGGGGATGCACAAGGTATGAACGCAGCGGTGCGGGCCGTGGTGCGCACGGCGCTGAGCCACGGCGCGGAAGTCTACGCCATCTACGAAGGCTACCAGGGCATGGTGGATGGAGGCGACTACATCCGTCGCATGACGTGGGACTCGGTGGGTGGCATATTGCAGCAGGGTGGTACGGTCATCGGTTCGGCGCGCTGTGAGGTGTTCAAGACGCGCGAGGGGCGCCTGCGCGCCGCTCTTCACTTGGTGGAACGTGGCATCGACCGCTTGGTGGTCATCGGCGGGGATGGTAGCCTGACCGGCGCTGACATCTTCCGGCGTGAGTGGAGCGATCTTCTAGCCGATCTCGTCAAGCAGGGCTGGATCAGCCAGGAGGTGGCAGACCGTCATCGCCATTTGTTCATCGTGGGGCTGGTGGGCTCGATTGACAATGATATGGTCGGCACCGACATGACTATCGGTGCCGACAGTGCGCTCCATCGCATTGTGGAAGCCATCGATGCCATTAGCAGCACGGCGGCCAGCCATCATCGCACCTTCGTCGTCGAGGTGATGGGACGACATTGTGGTTACCTAGCCCTGATGGGGGGACTGGCTTCCGGCGCCAACTGGGTGCTGATCCCCGAATCCCCCCCTGATATCGATGACTGGGAAGACAAGATGTGCCAGGTGCTCCAGGCGGGTCGCAACGCTGGCCGACGGCACAGCATCGTCGTGGTCGCTGAGGGCGCGCAAGATCGACACGGCAAGCCAATCACCAGCAACTACGTGAAGGAGGTGTTGGAACAGAAGCTGGGACAGGATACTCGCGTCACCGTGCTAGGCCACGTGCAGCGAGGCGGTGCTCCCAGCGCGTTTGACCGCAATTTGGGCACATGGCTGGGATACGCTGCCGTCGAAGAACTGCTGAATGCTACGCCGGATAAGGAACCCGTGCTGATCGGCATTCGGGATAATCGGATCACCCGCACGCCCCTGATGCGATGCGTGGAACAGACTCGCAGCGTGGCAAATGCCCTCAAGAACCAGGACTTCGAGCGCGCTATGGAATTGCGTGGACGCGGTTTCAGGGATGCGTTTCGTATTCTGCGCACCCTGGTGCGTGCCCTGCCCCATGAAGCGCTCCCGAACCAAAAAGCCCTGCGGCTGGCCATCCTGAATTCAGGAGGTGCTGCACCTGGCATGAACACGGCGGTGCGCGCTGCCGTGCGCCTGGCGCTTGACCGCGGCTGGAAGGTGCTGGGAGTCCAGAATGGCTTCCAGGGCCTCATCGAGGGCGAGATTACTGAGATGGGGTGGATGAGCGTAACCGGTTGGGCTGGTCGAGGGGGTGCCGAGCTGGGCACCAATACCTATCTGCCCTCAGGCAGTGACTTCTATGCCATCGCGCGCTGTATCGAGGAGCACCAGATCAATGCTCTGCTCGTCATCGGGGGTTGGTCAGGTTATGAGGGCGCCTACCGTCTCTACACTGAGCGGGATCATTATCCCTCCTTTAATATCCCGATCCTATGTTTGCCGGCCACCATCGACAACAACCTGCCGGGCAGTGAGCTGAGCGTTGGCGCCGATACCGCTTTGAACAGCATCGTCGAGGCGGTGGACAAGATCAAACAGTCCGCTGTGGCATCGCGACGCTGTTTCGTCGTCGAGGTGATGGGGCGTTATTGCGGCTACCTGGCGCTGATGAGCGGCCTGGCCACCGGAGCGGAACGCGTCTATCTCCACGAGAACGGCATCACGCTGCGTGATCTGCTCAACGACCTGGCCAACCTGAGCGCCGGTTTCAAGAGCGGCAAGCGGGTCGGTCTGCTTATTCGTAATGAGCGCGCCAACGATGTCTACACCACCAGCTTCATCACCGCGCTGCTTGAACAGGAGGGCGGTGATCTGTTTCAGGTGCGACAGGCGATCTTGGGCCACCTGCAACAAGGGGGCAATCCCTCGCCTTTCGACCGTATCCTGGCGACACGCCTAGCGGCCCGGTGCATCGAATATCTCGCCGAGCAGTATGAGAGCAAGCCCCCCATCGCCGTCTTCATCGGCCTCGAGGGAGGCCAGATCGGCTTCCACAGCTTAGAGGATATGCCGAAGATGATCGACAAAACCTATGGACGGCCCAAGCAACAATGGTGGATGCAGCTCTGCCCCATCGCCGGTGTCATGGCGCAGCCGGGGCCTCAAGGAGCGGCGGAGCCATATGCCCAACCGTTCTGCGGTGCAGCATGAAACAGACCTATCGATGCCTAGTTGGACGGATGATCAGGTGGACAGGAGGTGGATGATGCATTATGGAAGACTGTGGAGTGGAAGATTGCCGAATCGATACCCCGCTGCCCGCTGACACTACTGAGGTGCGTTCACCAGAGCACGATAAGACACACCAGATTTTCTATGGCCTGTGCGGGGTCTGTCCGGGAGGCTGTGGGGTTGAAATTCATCTTCAGGATGGCAAAATCAGCCGTCTGGCACCCTGGAAGGGGCATCCACAAGGCTTATGCTGTCCCAGAGGCGCTCACGCGCCTGAGATCGTCTATTCGCCTGACCGCCTGCAGTATCCGCTAAGGCGTGTCGGGCAGCGCGGTGAGGGTCGCTTCGAGCGCATCAGTTGGGACGAGGCACTCGACACCATTGCCGAAGGCATACGCCGCGTGGCACAGCGTTATGGCCCTCAGGCAATCTGTATGTACACCGGGCGCGGCGCTTTTGACTGGACATTGTGCCATCTGCTGACACCGGCAGGCGTGCGCGAATCGTCGGCGTGGAGCCTCTTCTTCCCGCTGGGGTCGCCCAACACCACGGGGGTCGGTTCCATCTGCTATGTATCCCACGGCATCATCGCGCCAGCCACCACGTTCGGTATCTGGGAAGCGGACATGTACCCCGACATCGAGAATGCCGAGTTGATCGTGATCTGGGGTGACAACCCTGCCACCGACTCGCCGCCGGTCAACTACCATCGCATCTGTCAGGCACGGCGCCGTGGGGCGAAGGTCATCGTCATTGATCACCGGCGCAACGAAACGGCGCGCGCGACAAATGCCAAATGGTTGGGCATCCGACCGGGCACAGACGGGGCTCTGGCACTCGCGATGATCCACGTCCTCATCGCTGAAGGACTGTACGACCGCACCTTCGTCGATCGGTGGACGGTTGGCTTTGAGGAGCTTAAGGCCTACGTGGCACAGTTCACGCCGGAACGCGCCGCGGAAATCACCTGGGTGCCAGCAGAGGAGATCAGGAACACCGCGCGTGCCATTGCACGTGCCCGAGGAGCATGCCTGGTGAGCTACACCGGCCTGGAGTACACCAATAGCGGCACCCAAAATATCCGTGCGGTGCTCATCCTGTGGGCCTTGAGCGGCAACCTGGACGTGCCGGGCGGCAAGGTGATCAAGATGCGCGGTGCGGACTTTCCGATCAACCAGAGCCGGCGCGTCGAACCGCCAAACACCGTTCCGCCCGTTGGCAAGGATCGCTACCCGCTCTATTATCTCTATCGGCGCGAAGCTCACGCTATGGAGTTGCCACGCGCTATCCTGCAGGACGATCCCTATCCCATACGTGCTATGATGATCGTTGGCTCGTCGATCATCACCAGCTACCCCAACCCGGATTTGTGGCGCCGCTGTTTCAGCAACCTGGACTTTATGGTGGTGGTGGACCGTTTCCTGACCGCCGATGCCTTATATGCCGATATCGTGTTGCCCGCCACCACGCTGTTTGAGAATCAGGGCTACATGGTCTATGGCCCCACCTTCCAAGTGCGCGAGCGCGTTATCGCGCCGTTGGGAGAGGCACGCAGCGACTGGGATATCGCCATCGCACTCGCGAACCGGCTGGGCTACGGTCACCTGTATCCTTCATCGGAGGAAGATGTCATTTGTTGGGCATTGGCAGGCAGCGGATTCGACCTGGAAACTGTGCGTCGACAGCCTCTCGGCATCACGTGGCATCCTGTAACGCAACAGTATCGCAAGTGGGAGTTGGGCTTACTGCGGCACGACGGTCAGCCCGGATTCGAGACCCCTTCCGGCAAGTTTGAGATTGCGTCCAGCATCCTGGCCGCTTATGGGTACGACCCCCTGCCGGTCTACATCGAACCCAAGGAGAGCCCGATCTCGACCCCTGAACTGGCGCGTGCATATCCGCTGGTGTTTAACTCCGGTGCACGCATTCAGTCCGATTTTCGTTCGCAGCACCATAACATTCCCGGGCTGCTCAAGATGCAACCCCAACCGCTTGTCACCTTGCATCCGCGCAATGCGGCAGCACGCGGGATTCGCTCTGGCGACTTTGTTTGGGTTGTGACGCCGCGCGGTCGGGTGCGCTATACCGCGCTTGTCTCAGAGGACATCGTCCCGGACGTCATTGAAGCGAATATGGGAGGAGGCAGCCCCATCGCCAGCCCGGAGTGGCGCGAATGCAACGTCAACGTGCTGACCGACCCTGACAATCGCGACGAGATCTCGGGCTTCCCGGTTTACAAGGCGCTGCTCTGCGATGTGGTGAAAATTCCACCCGAAACCGCGGACGAGGGCGATCAGCCAGTCGATTCGTCGATCCATGCCAGATAGTCTGTCGACCCCATCAGGATCGGCAGCGCGATGATCTCCGGCACCTCATAGGGATGGATCGACCGCACTGTCGGCACCAGCTGCTCGGTGAAGAGGTCGGCGCGCGTCTTGGCGAGCAATAACACCTCTTCATCCGTGCAATGCTCCTCTTTCCAAAGATAGCGTGATTCGATGGGAGCGATCATGTTGACGCAGGCCACCAGTCGCTTTTCCAGGAGGCTATCTGCGATCTGCCTGCCGACCTCGCGCGAGGGTGCTGTGATCAACACCACAACGTGTGTCGCTTCCGTCATCGTGCCAAATCCCGTCTCCATCACGATCCGCCTGCCAGGATGCGCTGTACCTCTTCCTTGACGGCATCAGGCAGCGGCTGAGGGCGATGGCTCTCCATGAGGTTGATCGTGCGTTCGCGCAACCGTTCTCCGAGGCGTTTGCTTCCTGCTGCTTGCCATGCCTCGGCGCGCCGGCGGTCGAACAGCATCGGCTGCCAGAATCCGCGGAAATGCGCCAGGGTATGCACATCGCTCAGGTAATCTCCACCGGGCCCCACCCGGTGGATGACCTCCAGCGCTATTGCCTCGGCATCCAGCGAGATGCCTTGCACGATCTGCCGTCCGAAATCGATCATCTCGGCGGTGAAAACGATCATCTCCGGAGAGGTGGTCAGACCCGCTTCCAGGTAGCCCACATCGTGCACCAAGTTGGTGCCCGTCAACAGGGCAATGAAGACCGACAGGGCGGCGTCAGCAGCTGCCTGCTCGTCCATGACATTGCTATCCGAGTGACCAGCATATCCCCATGTAGGCAGACCGTAGTACTGGCCCATTTCCGCCACTGCGATGCGTGCCAGCTGGAACTCCGGCGCACCATATACGCTGATGGTGGTTTTCATGTCCATATGGTGCAGTCCGCTGCCGAAGACAAACGGCGCACCAGCACGTTTGAGCTGATGGATGACCAGACTGCTTAACACCTCCGCCGTGCCAAGGACGAGCCCACCTGCCAGAGAAGAGGGTGCGGTACCACCCATCATCGGAGCTGGTGAATGCACCACCGGCAGGCGATGCTCCGCCATGAACAACAGCTTCTCCGTAGCAGTGCGGCTGTGCTGCAAGGGTGACGTGGGCTCTGAGTAGAGGAGCAAGGTCGGGTTGCGTTGGAGCTGCTCAAGCCCACCGGCTGCCGCAGCGGCCATAGCGGTGATCGCCTCGCAGTCCGCCCGGTCATCGCACACGAACACAATGGGTTTGACCGTGTGCTCCAACATCAAGGCGAACTGATGGCGATACACATTGTGCCGCGAACCGCCTGTTGCCGCGGCGGGGATGTCGGAAGGAATACCCATGGACATGACAAAGCTGAGTTGTGGCAGCGCGTCCACCAAGCGGATGCAGTCGATCACGTCCTGCGTGGTGAAGCGGCGTTTTTCTCCTGTGTGTGGATCGAGATAGTTGGGACAATCTGAGCCAGGGCCAAAGCTGACGTTACGGCCCGCCAGCGATGCCACCACTTGGTCGCTACCGCGCGCACACAGTCCAATATAAGAAGGTGCCTGTTGCAACGCCCATTCCACCAGCGCCGCGGGAATTTTGACCAGGTTAGTATCACAGATATAGGCACCCGCTTCTTTGAGCAGACGAAGGGCCTCGTCCTGGTAAACGCGCACCCCGGTGCGACGCAGCACTTCCAGAGCAGCCAGATGAATCTGCTCGCATTGGGCAGCGTCCAGCATGAGTAAGCGTGGCAGTGCCACAGGATAAAACACGGGTTTCATAGCATACCTCCTCGGCGGTTAGCGTTTAGTTTCGCCGGAATGTCTCAACCGTAGCGTTGCACAGCCCGATCCACAACGGCGTGCACTTGAATGGCCACATCCGCAGGGAGCATGGGCGGCGCGTGGCGAGCTAAAATCTCCTCTACCCGTTCCGCAGCGCGTTGTACGACGGACTTGCTCCTGCGCGATTGCCAACGTTCATAATTTTCGCGTTCGAACAAATGCGGATACCATCGCTCGCGATAATACCGCAAGGTGTGCTCACTCTCCAGGAATTGGCCATCCGGTCCCACCTGGTCGATCAAATCCAGGGCGAGCGTTTCATCGTTGATCTCAACCTCGCTCAGGGCCGCCTTGATCCACCCCACGATTTCATCGCAGATGACCAGCTGCGCCAGGGAACCACATAGCCCGGATTCCAGATATCCCAGATCGTGGACCAGCTGGCCACCACTCAATGCCCGCAGCAAGAGGGTTAATGCTGCTTCGGCAGCTGCCTGGCCGTCGGGCAGCTTGGCATCGCTCGCACCGCCTAGCGTGAAGACCGGCAGGCCGTAGAAATGGGCCAGTGACTCAGCAATGCCCTGGTAATCAGCGCCGGCATAGGGTTCGACCATCGTGCGCATGTCCAACGTTTCCCCACCCCATCCAGGAATGATGATCGGGGTGCCAGGTCGCCGCAGCTGGGCGATGACCAGGCCCACCAGGGTGCCGGCGTTGACCAATGCCATCGCCCCGGCCATTGTTATCGGAGCGGTGAGACCGCCCGAACCCACGGGGATGTAGAGCGCCGGCAACCCTTTGTCCGCCATAAACAGTAATTTCTCCAGCGCTTCTCGGTTATGGCGTAGCCCGGTAGTCACGTTAATATAGCACAGGGTAAAAGGTCGCTCGCGCAGCGCCTGTGCACCGCCGGCGACGATCTCCGCCATTTCCACCGCATCCAGACACCCGCTCGTGTCATAGGTCACGTACACGATGGGCTTGGTGGTGTAGCTGAGCATCACTTCCATTTGAAAGCGATCAGCAACGGTTTGGGGGACATCGCTGGGCAGGAACATCGACATCACGAAGTCGATGTTGGGCAGCGCATCGCACAGGGTGATACCCTCTCGGACATCCTGGAGCACCGGCCGCCTGCGCTCGCCGGTACGATGATCGATGATGTTGAGCAGATCTGAACCCGGCCCATAATAGCTGCGGTAACCTTCCAGGAACAACGTCGGCCGGCCGTTGCGATCGTAGACAACCAGGCGTTTAGGCGCCGTCTCCAGCGCCCGTTCCACCAGCTGAGCAGGGATGCGCACTCGGTTGCCGTCAAAGACTTCGGCGCCGGCGCGCTTCAACAGATCGAGCGCTTCTTGGAGATACAGGCGCACACCGGTGCGCTCCAGAATCTGCAGGCTGGCGTTGTGTAATCGCTGACATTGTTCTTCGCTGAGTCGCGCGAAGGCGAGTCTGCTGTGACGATGGGTGATATTGATGCCGCGTTCCATCTACTTATGATCTCCTGATACTGGCGTCGCACAGTGGTGCAGAAGGTTTCTTTGGGTTGCCAGGAGACGGGGATGACTCGGAGTTCGGTGCGCCGGAACATGGCCTATGGACCTGTAGCACGGATGTCGATCAGCTCCTGTCCTTCGATCTGTTGCAGCACGGCCACCAGTTCATCGCGCGTCGCAGCGCTGATCTTGATAACCACATCCCAGTAGCCTGGCTTGCGCGGCGTGGGCAAGCTGCCGGCGGCGTCGATACCCCAGCCCCTTGACGCAACCGCAGCGGTTATCTTGGCAAACTCACCGGCACGGTCAGGCACCCGGATGGTCGCACGCCAGCCTGGCACCTGAAGTCCGAGCAGGTTGGTCAGCTGGGTGAGCAAGTCCGATTCCGTGATGATCCCGACCACAATCCCCTCTTCCAGTACCGGGAGACATCCGATCCGGTGGGTGACCAGAATCCGGGCCGCTTCCTCAATAGGGGTATCGGGCGTAGCCGTAATGACATCCTTGCCACGCACCATGACGTCTTTGACCTTGAGGCCGGATAGAAGGCGCGTGATCTCCCATACGTTCAAGCTGCTGAGCTCAATTGGAGAGATGCGCAAGTTCTGTCGGGTGACCAGACCCACCAGTCGCTTGCCCTTCTCGACGACCGGCACGTGGCGGATGTTGTTCTCGGCCATTATGCCCTGTACTTCCACAATCGAGGTATCCGGTGTTACCGTCAGCGGATGTCTGGTCATGTAGTCACCGACAAACATAGCATCCTCCTCAGAGGGTGGTGATCACGGGTTCCATCTTGCGCAGCTCCTCCAGAGGTATGTGGCACAGAATATAGTGCTGCTCCGTGTTATACCGCTGTGGCGGAGTCTCCACTTCGCACACCTTACCCTGGTCGAGCAATAAGTTGCGCCGCGGACAGCGCGTGTGAAAGACGCAACCGCTGGGAGGATTCAGCGCGCTTGGCACATTGCCCTCCAGGCGGATGCGCTTCTGCGTGGCGCAGGGGTCTGGAATGGGCACGGCAGACAGCAATGCCTCGGTGTAAGGATGATAGGGCGGCGCGTAGATTGCCTCGGCAGAGCCAAACTCGACAATGTGACCCAGATACATCACTGCCACGAAGTCCGAGAAGAACCGAACCACACTGAGGTCATGGGCGATGAACAACATGGTGGTGCCATAGCGTCTTTGGATGTCGAGCAACAGGTTGAGCACCGCTGCCTGCACGGAGACATCCAGCGCGGAGACTGGCTCATCGCACAGCACCAGCTCGGGGCGGCTGGCAAACGCGCGCGCGATGCCCACTCGCTGTTTCTCACCGCCGCTGAGCTGGCTGGGGAAACGATCGTAGTAGCTGGGATCCAGCCGCACCGCGTGCAACAGGCGGATGACCTCGTCGTAGACCTGGTGCGGAGGCACCGTCTTAAAGCGCTGCAGGGGGCGCGCAATTTGTTGCCCTACCGTATAAGCGGGGTTCATCGTCGAATCCGGATTCTGAAAGACCATCTGCAGCTCTTGGATCAACTTCACATCGCGCCGTGTGACTGGCATGCTGATGTCAAAGCCCAAAAACTCAAGGACGCCTGCCGTCGGAGATTCCAGCCCAATGATGGTTTTTGCCAGGGTGCTCTTGCCACAGCCTGACTCTCCCACTACGCCTACCGTGATGCCTCTGGGGACACGCAAGCTCACGCCATCCACCGCTTTGACGTGCTGCTTCTTGCCCAGGCCAAACAAGCTGAGCACTGAACGGGAAGGCTGCTCGTAGTAGGTTTTCAAATTCTCGATTTCCAGGACGGTCCCATATCCCGAGGCGGCACGCGGTTCGACAACGGGCAAATCGATCTCCTTAGACGGTTGCCATGCCGATGGATCGATTTCCCCAGCGTAGAAACAGCGCGCACTGTGGCCCAAGGCGATCTCCCGCAACATGGGGCGTTCGTTGCGACATCGTTCCGTGGCATAATCGCAGCGCGGCGCGAATATACAGGCACCCCAAGGCCGATCCTGCGGAGCAGGAACGCGTCCCCGAATAGGATAGAGACGACTTTCTTCCTTGGTGATGCCTAGTTTAGGCACACAGCGCATCAATCCCTGGGTATAGGGATGCAGAGGATGGGCAAAGAGCTCCTTCACCGGCGCCCGCTCGACCAGCTCACCGGCATACATCACCGCCACTTGGTCACATA
Organism: Ardenticatenia bacterium; assembly: GCA_003130875.1. Classification (GTDB taxonomy): domain Bacteria; phylum Chloroflexota; class Anaerolineae; order 4572-78; family NAK82; genus NAK82. The sequence goes on along the minus strand of QEXY01000003.1, from coordinate 21,023 downwards.
TGCGCGCCACCACGCCCAGATTGTGGGTGATGTAAATGATGCCGGTATCAAAGTCACGCTTGAGCTCTGCGATCAAATCCAGAACAGCTGCCTCGACCGTCACGTCTAATGCCGTTGTGGGCTCGTCCATGATGAGCAGCGCGGGGTTGTTTAACAAAGCCATAGCGATCACCACGCGCTGCTGCTGCCCACCCGAAAGCTGATGGGGATAACGTTTCATCACGTTGGGCGCGTCCGGCATGTACACCCGTTCCAGCATTTCAATGGATCGGCGCCACGCTTCGGCGTGGGGGATGTTTCGATGGACGATGAGCACTTCCGCGAGCTGTTCTCCGATTGTAAGCGAGGGGTTCAGCGCCTGCATCGGATCCTGATAGACCATCGTGATCTGGTCGCCGCGCAGGATGCGCAGCTCCTTCTCGGAGCGCCCCACCAGCTCACGCCCCTGGAATTTGATGCTCCCTTCGACGATGCGCCCATTAGGACCGAGGAAGTCGAGGATGCCAAAAGCTACTGTGGTCTTGCCACACCCCGATTCCCCGACGAGACCCAACGTGGTCGCCCGGTTGACCTCGAAGGAGACCTGTCGCACCGCCTCTACTTCCCCGTAACGGGTGGCGTAAGAAATTGAAAGGTTTTCGACTTTCAGGATAGGTGGCAAGGGATGAAAGCGCGTTTGCATCGGTTCACCTTTTCAACGATAGCGCGCCAGTTCCTCGCGCAACCCGTCGGCGAAGAGATTAAGGCCCACCACCAGCGACGCAATTGCGACGGAAGGCCACAACGCAGCCCAAGGACTGCCCGCCATGATATATTGCCGGCCTTTCGCCACCATACTCCCCCAGTCCGGCGAAGGGGGGGGCAACCCCAGCCCCAGAAAACCCAGGGTGCCCATCGCAAAGATAGCATACCCCACGCGCAACATCGCATCCACGATAAGCGGACCGCGAGCGTTGGGAAGGATTTCGTGAAACATAACATACCAGACGCTCTCGCCGCGGATTTCGGCAGCCCGGATATAATCGCGCGTGCGAATGTCGAGTGTGAGACTGCGCACCAGGCGTGCAATACCTGGCGTCCCCACGATAGCGATCGCCATCACGATGTTGAGCGCTGAGGGTCCAATAGCTGCGATGATAATCATATAGAGCAAGATGACCGGGAAGGCCATCATAGCATCCAACAGGCGCATCACCACTTCATCAATCCATCCGCCCAGGTAGCCGCCCAACAGGCCCAAAACCGAACCGGTGACCAGACCCAGAAACACGCCCCACAGCGCAATGCCGCCCGGCAGCCATAGAGATTCGTTGATGGGCAGCATGATCAAAACTAATCGTGCCCCGTAGATCAGCCGTGTCCAGATATCGCGCCCCAAGTGATCCGTCCCCAGTGGATGTGCCGCAGAAGGGGGGGCATTTTGTAACTTGTAATCCTGATCAAACGGTCCATAAGGGGTCAGAAAGGGGGCAAAGATGGCCACCAGAAACCAGAAGCTCACGATGGTCAATCCCGCCATAGCCGTCTTGGAACGCCCAATGGTCGAAACTCCTTCCCACAGCCGTCGCCAGCGCGACGGTCGTCGGACGATGGTGTTCAACAACGTACGTTCACCTGCAGCCATCGTTCCCTCTCAGTGACACCTCACTCAACCAATTCTTTGCTAATCTGGCCTTAGAATCCCTTTGAAATTTTTTGTCAAGTATAGCGAATGCGCGGATTGAGGAATGTGTAGATGACGTCCGCGATCAGCTGCGTTCCGACCGCCACGGCGACCAGGATCATCGCTCCTGCCTCGATGGCGTTGAAGTCCTTGAACAGCGCCGAGGCGAGCAGATAACTGCCCAGGCCAGGATAACCAAAGATGGCCTCGACCACTACAATGCCGCCCAAAAGCCAGTTGACGTGGAGCATGATCACCGTGATCGGCGCCATCAGGGCGTTGCGCATCACATGCTTGAAGATGATGCGCCGATACGGCAGCCCCTTGAGAAACGCTGTGCGCACATAAGCCGCTTTCATAACTTCCACAGTGCTGGCCCGGGTGATGCGCAATACATATCCCAGTTCAACCAGGGTGAGCGTCAACACCGGCAAAATGAGCATATCAGGCCTTGTCCAGGGTGCCTGCTCACCAAACACAGTGGCTCCCGGCACCCATCGCAGCCATAGGGCAAAGATAAGGATCAAGAAAATCCCAGTGGCAAACTCCGGTGTCACCGAGAACACCATACCGCTGATGGACAGCACACGATCCAGCAGCTTCCCCTCATTGAGGCCGGCCACCAGGCCAAGGAGCAGAGAGAGCGGCATTACCACCACAAAGGCAATGCCGGCCAGCACCAGGGAATTGCGCAAGCGGATGAAGAGCAGGTCTGCCACAGGTCTGCCGGTGCGCAACGACATCCCGGGATCGCCCCGCAGCAACCCCTTTTGCAAGGGGATGTATTCCACCGGCCCGCCGGAGAAAGCCTTCCAGCCGGTGCCCACGATAAACACCCAAGTCTCTTTTCCGCTGCCCTTTTCCCAGCGCACGGCGTGATTTTGCGTGTCCACACCCCAGAATGTTCGGGCGACACGCGCCTGACCGGCCAGACGGGTGCGCACGATGGTTTCACTGCTCTTGGCGAACATCTCTGCCGCGTGGGCGAGCGCCTGGCGTGCCGCTTCGACATCTCCTCCCTTCAAGCTGTCTGCAGCGCGACCCAGCTCCTTCGAGAGCGCGGCATCCGCAGCTTTCAGAGCCTTTGCCACACGCTTCAAGCTCACCCCAAGGATGCGCTGTTGCCCTTCGTCCAGGGGTGTCTTTGCGGGATCAGCCATATCCTGCAGTACCGTTATGACCCGCGTGTAGTCGTTGCTCTCCAAAGCGGGAACGAGGGCGCTCAGCCCCGCCATGAACCCCTCCAGGCGTATGGATGCCGCGTTCAGGATGAGGTGTGCCGTGTCAGGATCATTCCCCTCCAGACTGCTGGCCGCCTGCTGCATCTGTTGAGCCAACTCAGGATCCACTGTCTTGATCCGATCCGCCGCCTTCGCCACGCGTCGTGCCATGGCACGTAGTTGGGCGATCTGATATTCTCCTTCCGGTGACTGCGCAAGCTCCTGGGCCACCACGAGCGCCTGGAGTATTTCATCTTCTTTGATTTCAGTCGCCGCCTGCTCAAACACATCCCGTCGGCGTAACGCAGCAGGATCCATCAGTGCCTCCAACGCCGCTTCGGGTTGCTCCAGCGCTACCGCTAGCTCTTCTACGCGTTCTTTCTTCTCGTGTAAGAGCTGCAGAATGCGCTCCAACTGCTCGAGGATCGCCCAACGGTCTGCCTCACTGAGGTATGTGTTGGCGAGCAGCTCCACGCGCAACGCTTCAAGGCGTTCGATCTCTAGGATGGGGTCACGGATTTGCCACCTAGCATTGTCCTTCGTTTCGACGATGGTTCCATCCGGTTGCCTGCGCTGCGCGATGAGGTCATCTCCCTGCAGTTTCCAACGAATCAGGGTGCCGTCCGGCTCAACTGCCCACCACTCTTGAAAGCCATCTGGAGTTGTGATGCGCGTGAGGGGCATACCGATGCGTGTTGCGGCACGCCAGTCGCTCCCAACTAACCAGTTGATATAGCGTTCGAACAAGGGACGATCAAGGCCAGTCTGAGCTAAAAAGGACGCCTCCTGTTCAGGGGTGATGTGAATGCCCAACACGTTGCGTGCCACATTGCCGGGCGAAGCTTCGGTGATCAGGAATACGGTCACCGACACAATCAGCATAGTCAATAGCATCAGGAGCACGCGGCGCACAATAAACTTAGCCACGCGACGAACCTCTTCCCCTGTGTTGGCAATATCCTACAGGCTGACGAACGCTGAGAATGATGCGTGCGTGTTCTAGCTGCATCAGCCAGATGTGATCACGCTATGCACAAGGCCACTTCCAGCCAAGGTCGTAGAGTGAAGCAAGAATCAGAAGCACTGTCACGAAGGGCTCCACGTGTCTGAGTATGAAGTTCTTCGCGACGATCCTGGGCAGTGTCAGAAGATCACATCTGTGTCGGACCAACCTCGCTTCACGTTGGTAAGCTCGGCGGTGCGACATTGGTCACACCGCCGAGACCGCTGACAACCGCGCTACGCCTTCTCCTTCCATACCTGGTTGAAGAGGGCGTAGGCTGTGGGATGAGGGGGCACCCCATGGACGCCCTTGCGGAACGGGATATGAATGTTTTGCCACCAGGCAATGCCGATGGGCCCGCGATCCATCATGATCTGCTCCAGATCGCAGAAGATCTTGCGGCGCTCCTCCACATCCAGCGTACCATTTGCCTGGATGAGCAGCTGGTTGAACTCGTCATCCACCCAGCGGGTCTCATTCCACGGGACGGGGTTACCATCCGCGTCGGCGGTATATCCCAGGTTGAGCACCATCGTGCCCAGAGGGCGATGTGTCCAGGGTGTGATGCCCAGATCGACCTCCGTCCACTTCTCCCAATACTGCGCGTTGGGCATCGTATTGATGTTGATCTTGAAGCCGGCTGCCGCCGCATCCTCCTTGAGCACCTCCGCATAAGAGACCACATCCGGCCAGCCGGTGCCGACCGCCAAATTGACCTCCAATCCATCCGGATATCCTGCCTCGGCGAGCAGCTGCTTGGCTCTTTCGGGATCGTACTTGGGGATGGGCTTCTCACAGTACTCAGGATGCTTGGGATAGACATGGAAATCGGCGCCCAGCAAGCCCTGTCCGAAATAGGCCAAGTTCATAATCTTCTCGCGATTCTGGCACAGCTTGAGCGCCATGCGCACATTGTTGTCACTCCAGGGCTCCATGTCCACCCGCATGCGCAGCACGCGCACCTGTGCGGTAGCGGCTTGCAGCAAAGCGACGTTCGGGTCATCCTTCAACCCGAGGTAGGCGTCGATGCCACCCAGGTCGCCCATATCCAGCACATCTACTTCGCCGGCGCGGATCGCCGCCATCCAGGCGGTGAAATCCTCACCCATATCAATCCATTCCATGGCATCCAGATAGGGCAATGGTTTGCCGTCTTCGCCCTTCTGCCAATAATCCTCACGACGTTTGAGCAGGACGCGGCCGCCTTCGCTGTATTCCACCAGCGTATAAGGGCCTGTCCCGTGCGGTGCCTTGAGGAAGTCGCCCTCAAAGGTGCGGTGATTCAGCACCAAGGCAGGATAATGGAACAAATGCTCTGGCACGGCGATCTCCGGGCGGTCGAGGTAAAGCCTTACCGTGTAGTCGTCCACCTTTTCTATATTTTCGGGCTGCAGGTAGCTCATCAGCCCCAACATTGAGGAGCCAACGTCCTCGTCCAGCCATTGCCCAAAGGTGAAGACCACGTCGTCAGCGTTGAACTCATCCCCGTTGTTGTGCTTGATGCCCTTGCGCAAATAGAGCGTCCAGGTCTTGAGATCTTCGCTGGCCTCCCACTTCTCCAGCAACAGGGGATGGGTGATGTTATTCTCATCGGTCTGGGTCAGATATTCCGCGACTTGGCGCAGCTGGTTGGAAGGGGCAACCCAAGAGAACTGAGCGGGATGGGTGACCTTATGCACGCGACTGGCAATTTTCAGCGTGCCACCGCGTACCGGGGTGACCGCCTTGCGCGGCGCAGATTTGACAGCTGCTTCAGTGGTAAATTCCGTCGCAGGCTGGGGCACAGCGGCTAGAGTGCTGGCCGTAGCAAGCGAGGTGCCTAACAAGACCGCATAACGGATGAACTCACGCCGTGAAATCTTGCCCTTCCGCAATTGCTCCTGAAGGTAGGGGACCCCCGGATGTAACTTTTCGTTCTGCATTGCTCTTCTCCTTCCTAGCATCGCTTCGCTTTGATCATTGCGTGTTTTCCATCTCTGGAAGAAACCATACGCGATATCGTTTTTAAATTAACGGTCTTCTAACTCTGGAATTGATCACCCCCTTTATCTTCGGGATGGACTCACCGTTGCGTCGAACCAGGCGCCCCACTCCAGGTTATGATGCGTGCTAATGGCGCATATTCTATCACATCTTCATTACCGTGCAACTCAGACCTGAAAAGTTTTGGCCGCCAACACGAAAGATGGTACAATGAACCCCTGAGATTTGAAGCAACCGATCCGCGAGATTATGCATTTGGCAACTGGCGCGCTATGGCGAATGACAAGAACTTGCCCCGTTACGAGGCTGAAGATATCCACGTCCTGGAGGGATTGGAAGCGGTCCGCCGACGTCCCGGTATGTACGTCGGTGGCACCGACCTCAAGGCGTTGCATCATCTGATCTACGAGGTCGTCGATAACTCGATCGATGAAGCGCTTGCCGGAGCGTGTACGCGCATTGACGTGATCATCCACCCCGACCAGAGCGTGACCGTGGAGGATAACGGTCGCGGCATTCCGGTTGCACCGCACCCTGTCAAGCAGATCTCAACCCTTCAATTGGTAATGACCACCCTGCATGCCGGCGGCAAGTTCAATGGAGGCGGCTACAAAGTCTCCGGTGGCTTGCACGGAGTGGGCGTTTCGGCGGTCAACGCCTTAAGTGAATGGATGGAGGTGACGGTCAAGCGCGAAGGTAAGATCTTTCGCCAACGGTATGAACGCGGTGTGCCGTGTGGCCCGGTGGAGACGGTGGCCGATCTGCCGCCTGAACGCGCGACCGAGACCGGAACGCGCACCACTTTTCGATATGACCCGACCATCTTCAAAGAGGTGGAAGGGTATCGTTTCGATACCCTGACACAGCGCTTCCGGGAAATGGCCTTCGTCACCGGAGGCATCACGATTTATTGCCGCGATGAACGCGAATTTCCCCCGCGCGAGATAACCTTTTATTTTGAGGGCGGCATCGTCTCCTTTGTGCGCTACCTCAATCGCAATCGTAGTGTGTTACATCCTGTGTTCTACGTCGCCAAGGATGTCGATGGAGTGGGCATCGAAGTGGCGGTGCAATACAGCGATGCGTACACCGAGAGCGTTTACAGCTTTGCCAACACGATCCATACGGTGGATGGTGGCACACATCTGACCGGCCTGCGCGCTGCCCTCACACGCACGATCAACGACTATGCGCGCAAACAGGGTCTCCTGAAAGAAAACGAGCCCAATTTCAGCGGCGATGACACGCGCGAGGGCCTTACCGCCATCGTCTCGGTCAAACATCCAGACCCCCAGTTCGAAAGCCAAACCAAAGTGAAACTCATGAACGCCGAGGTTAAGGGTCTGGTCGAGTCGCTTGTGGTGGAGCATTTCGGCGCCTATCTAGAGGAAAACCCACGTGAAGCGCGCGCCATTGTGGAGAAGTGCCTGACCGCCTCGCGCGCCCGCGAAGCGGCACGACGCGCGCGCGAGCTGGTTATCCGCAAGAGCGCCCTGGATTCGATGGCATTGCCCGGCAAGCTGGCCGACTGCGCGGAACGTGACCCCAAGTTGGCCGAGCTTTATATTGTGGAGGGCGACAGCGCGGGCGGCAGTGCCAAGCAAGGGCGTGACCGCCGTTTTCAGGCCATCTTACCTTTGCGTGGCAAAATCCTGAACACCGAACGGGCCCGCTTGGACAAAATTCTGAGCAATGAAGAGGTCAAGGCCATCATCACCGCTCTGGGCACTGGTGTGGGTGAGGATTTCAACCTGGAAAACCTGCGTTATCACCGCATTATTATCATGTGCGACGCCGACGTGGATGGCTCGCACATCCGCACTCTGCTTCTGACCTTCTTCTTCCGGTACATGCAGCCCCTCATCGAGGCGGGGCACCTGTACATCGCGCAGCCACCGCTGTATCGCGTGGAACATAAGAAACAAGTGTACTACTTCTACACCGAGGAACAGAAAGAAGCTTTTCTGCGTTCGCTGAACGACATCGACCACGTCACCGTGCAACGCTACAAAGGGCTGGGTGAGATGAACCCCGAGCAGCTCTGGGAGACCACGATGGACCCCCAGAGACGCACCTTATTGCAGGTAACTGTAGAGGATGCGGCGGCAGCGGATAAAACCTTTGACATGCTGATGGGCAGCATCGTGGCACCGCGCCGCCGCTTTATCCAGACCCATGCGCGCCAGGTGCGAAACCTGGACGTGTAATTCTCCAAACCGCTTTTCACTTCGAGATCTTTTTATGCCAGACTCGCTCCGTCGAGCGCATCACAGAAGATGGATGGGCATCCCTACGATGGTCAGCCATTACGCCAGCCCCGCCGCGCGCCGCAATATGTCCGCCTTGTCCGTCAGCTCCCAAGGGGCATCGATGTCATCACGCCCAAAGTGTCCGTAGGCTGCGGTGGCCTTGTAAATGGGCCGTCGCAGGCGCAAATCCCGGATGATGGCTGCCGGGCGCATATCGAAATGCTCGCGAATCAGTGCCACAATGCGCTCATCAGGGATTTTGCCAGTGCCATACGTCTCCACCATCAGGGATAACGGATGTGCCACACCGATGGCATAGCTCACCTGGAGCTCGAGCCGGTCGGCAATGCCAGCTGCCACCAGATTCTTGGCGATGTAGCGCGCCATATACGCAGCGGATCGATCCACCTTGGTGGGATCTTTGCCGGAAAATGCTCCTCCACCGTGACGCGCTGCGCCGCCGTACGTATCGACAATAATCTTCCGTCCGGTGAGCCCGGCATCCCCCATCGGGCCACCGGTGACGAAGCGGCCAGTGGGATTGACGAAAATCTTGGTCTTGGCGTCCAACATGGAATCTGGCACAACTGCCTTGATAATGTGCTCGCAGACGTCTTCATAGATGGTGGCCTGATCCACCTCCGGCGCGTGTTGGGTGGAGACCACAATGGTGTCCACGCGCTTGGGCTTGCCATACGCGTATTCCACCGTCACCTGGCTTTTCCCATCCGGACGCAGATAGGGCAAAATACCTGTCTTGCGTGCCTGGGCGAGGCGCTTGGTCAGCTTGTGTGCCAGCACGATGGGCATAGGCATCAGTTCGGGTGTCTCGTTGCAGGCAAAGCCGATCATCATTCCTTGATCGCCTGCGCCGATCGCTTCGATCTCCTCTTCTGACATCTCCCCCATGCGTGCCTCATAGGCACAATCCACGCCCATCGCGATGTCTGCGCTTTGCTCTTTGATCGAGACGATGACGCCACAGGTCTTGTAATCGAAGCCATAAGCGGATTCGGTATAACCGATATCCCGCACCGTGTCGCGCACAACGCTGGCGATGTCGACGTAGGCATTTGTGGTGATCTCGCCCATCACCACGACCAGGCCCGTCGTTGTCGCGCACTCGCACGCCACCCGCGCACACATGTCCTGCGCGATGATAGCGTCCAAGACCGCATCGCTGATCTGGTCGCACATCTTGTCTGGATGACCCTCTGTCACCGATTCAGAGGTCAGAAAAACCTGAGGCGAGCTCATAAATGTGAGATTACTCATCCGTGTAATATCTCCTTGTCCCAGAAGATGTCGTTATCTTCTCTCTTCCAGTGGGCTCAGAGAAGAGAGTGCATGGAGTTATATACCCTTTGGCAATGAAACCGCCAGATTCGGCATCCAGACATCCATCGCTTCCCGATTGGTGTCATGTGCCTTCTTCCCAGGAAGCTAGATACTGCTCCTGCTCTGCGGTGAGAGTGTCGATTTGCACTCCCATCGCTTCGAGCTTCAGTCGCGCAATCTCCTGATCTACCTCTTCAGGAATCACGTAAACCTTCTTTTCCAGCCGTTCCGCGTTACGCAGCATATAAACCGCACCCAACGCTTGGTTCGCAAAGGACATATCCATGACGCTGGCCGGGTGGCCCTCCGCCGCTGCCAGGTTGACCAGACGCCCTTCGGCCAGCAGGTGTAGACGGCGCCCATCCGGCATAATGTACTGTTCCACGAACGGGCGTGGCTGCCGTTTCTCGACAGCCATTTCTTCCAGTGCAGGGATATTGATCTCAACGTTGAAATGCCCCGCGTTGGCCATTACGGCCCCATCTTTCATCACTTCAAAATGGTGCTGGTCAAGCACATTAATGTCACCTGTGGCCGTGATGAAGATGTCTCCGATGGGCGCCGCTTCCATCATAGGCATCACACGATAGCCATCCATCACCGCTTCGAGTGCCTTGAGCGGATTCACCTCAGTGACGATCACATTGGCTCCCAGGCCCTTCGCCCGCATCGCGATCCCCCGGCTACACCAGCCGTAACCAGCCACCACAACCGTCTTGCCGGCGATGAGCAAGTTGGTCGCGCGGATCACCCCATCCATCGTTGATTGTCCGGTGCCATAGCGATTGTCGAAGAGATGCTTGGTCATCGCGTCGTTGACGGCGAGCACTGGGAAGCGCAGCGTTCCTTGACGCGCCATCGCCTTGAGACGGATTACCCCCGTGGTTGTCTCCTCGGTGCCAGCAATGACCTCATGGATTTGTGAAGTGCGTTCCTTGTGCAGCGTGCTCACCAGATCCGCACCGTCGTCCATCGTGATATGCGGGTGGTGATCCAAAGCCGCACGCAAATGGGCATAGTAGGTTTCGTGATCCTCCCCCTTGATGGCGAAAGTCGGTATTTCAAAGTACTGCACCAGCGCAGCAGCCACGTCGTCCTGGGTGCTAAGCGGGTTACTAGCGCACAACACTAAGTCCGCCCCGCCCGCCACCAGAACGCGCGCCAGGTTGGCCGTCTCAGTGGTGATGTGCAGACAGCCGGCCATGCGAATCCCCTTAAGCGGCTTGCTCGCTTCAAAGCGCTCTTTGATAATGCGCAACACCGGCATTTCCTGAGCAGCCCATTCGATTCGATTGAGGCCCTGTTGGGCCAAGGTGAGATCTTTGACGTCGTAACCTTTGCCTGTCAACTTCAGCTCCTTAATTGGGTTGTGATGGTGGATTGTCTTGAGGTAGGGCTGTAGGTGGCACTGGGTTTTTCCCGCAACACGTTCAAAGGTGTGCTATCCCCGAAGCACTCTGCATAGCGGCGGATGAAGCTCTCCACTGTGTAATAGTGGCGCTGGGTGCCATGCTCTTCTAGCACATAGGTGGCCGCCAGGCTGCCCATGCGACCCACCACTTCCCATGGCAAGCCATAGCGTATGCCAGTGATCAGACCGGCACGATAGCCATCGCCCACACCAGTCGGATCCACCAGACGCGATGGCGGCACAGCCGGAATGTCCCATATGCCCTCCCGCGTGCGGATCTGGGAACCGTGCTCACCCCGCGTGATCACCAGGGTTTTCACCATACGCCCAATCTCATTCTCATCTAAACCGGTGCGACGGCGGATCATGCCAAATTCATAATCGTTCACAATGAGCATTTCAGCACCCCGTATACCTTCGAGCAGCTGCTCAGTGGTTAGGCGAGGGATCTGCTGGCTGGGATCATACACATACGGGATGCCTAGCTCCTGGCATTCCTGTACATACTTTACCATGGCCGCCGGATCATTAGGAGAGATGATAGCCAACTCGATCCTCTCCGGGTGATGATCACGCAGAGAAAGCTGCACCGCCCGGGCCATCGCTCCGGTGTAGAAGCTGGCAATCTGGTTATTATCGCGGTCGGTGCTGACAAAGAAAGAAGCGGTAAATTCATCCGGCACGATCATCACTCCGGATACATCCACTCCCTGCGCCTGCAATAAAGCGATATACTCGTGTGCATCTTGTCCCACCGTGGCGATCAAGAGAGGCTCTTGGCCCAGCAGAGCCAGGTTATGTGCAATGTTGCCCGCACAGCCTCCGCGCTCGCGGCGCATCGAATCAACCAGGAAGCTCACGGAGAGCACGTGCAACTGATCGGGCAAAATATGCTCCACAAAACGCCCCGGGAAGGACATGATATAGTCATAAGCTATCGAGCCGGTCACTGCTATGGTCATAGTCACCCTATCCGAACCGTATGATACAATAGTGCATCTAAAGGCTCAATGATGCGCTCGGCGTTGCAAAATGATCAAGCTCCAGAGGCTGCTTCCGCTGCACCGGCCAGGTTAGGTGCTAAAGGCAGGCACAACCGAACCTCGGTGCCTGCGCCAGGATGTGAGTGAATGGACAGGCTACCTTGCAAACTTTGTGCCCGTTCTTGCATCGTCAAGACTCCCAAGCTCCCGCGCTCGGCACAGGCCTGGGAGACAGTGGCAGGATCAAAGCCCACACCATCATCTTTTACACTGACCTCTAAATAGCCATCTTCAGTCACCGCGAGACGGATGACCGCCTGCTTGGCTTCGGCGTGTTTGCGCACGTTGCTGATCGCCTCCTGAATCACGGCAAAGATGGCCAATTCCGCCTCTCGATTCAGCTTGGCGATCTCATTTTCGATCTGCAATACGACTGCGAAGCGCTCGTTCTGCTGCAGCATACTGGCGTAGATCTCAAGGGCAGGGACGAGCCCTTTCATCTCAAGCGTCACTGGCCGCAAATTAAAGAGCAGCGTGCGGATCTGGCGCAGCGCTTTCTCGGCCAATGACACCACTTCATCCATCTCGTTCAGAGCGACTTCGACGCTACCACGCGCGAGTGCCTCACGCACGAAATAGGCGTTCATAATCACCGAAGCTAACATCTGGGCAGGGCCATCGTGAATGTCGCGCGCCAAGCGATGGCGCACTTCTGCCTCGACGGCAACCAGGCGATTATGTTCTTCACGCAGGTTCTGATACAGCCGCGCATTCTCAATGGCCACCGCAGACTGCGCAGCCAGAATCGTCAGCAGGTCACGATCTTCGGCGGTGAACTGGGCATCACCGACCTTGTTGAGCACCTCCAACGCACCGATGACGTTGCCACGCACCATCAACGGTACGCATAGGATCGAGCGGGTCGGGAAATTGAATTCCTGGGCAATACAGGGATAAAAACGTTCGTCCTGGGTGACATCATGCACAATGAGCGGCTTACCATGGGTGACTACCCATCCGGCGATGCCCTTATCGGCCGGCATGCGCATTTTCTTTAACGGCGCGCCCGCTCCCCCTTCGATCACCTCGAATACCAACTCACCGCTCGCCCGGTCCAGCAACAACAATGCGCCTGCCGATGCATGTGCCACTCGCACCGCGCAACCCAAAATCTTTTCCAGCAGCTCGCCCAGGCTTCCTTCGGACACCAACGAATGTGCGACGCGCTGAATGATCTGCAGCGCCGAGAGGCGTTCATCCACGCTGCGATTATGTTGTTGCAGACGCTTCATCTCGCGCAGCAACGCGTCGACTTCCTGGCCGTTCTGGGCAGGTATCATAGTTTCACCCCCACCCCAGAAATACGGGGAGACAACTGTGCCCTGACGGCAGAAAGAACTCGCTCTGTTGCCTCTTCCCCTAAGCGGATCAGCTCAGCGGCGGGGCGGTAGTCTGTCGGTCGATACGCGGCCACCTTAGGTGTGATCATCACATCCACGCAACTTTGCCGATGCTGGATAATTTCGCGTTCCATAATGCTCTGAAAGTTGCTCACCAGGGAGATGAGGTCCATTTGACCGCTGCTGCGCGATGCGCGTCGGTACTCCTTTTCCTCTTCCATAGAGGGGATCACGCGTGAGGCGATGATGATGTCGGCACCTCGCTCCGCTAACACACTGGCCGGCAGGGGATTCACCGCTCCACCGTCCACCAGGTAACGATTGTCAAGGCGGTGAGGCATCAGGATGCCCACAATGGACGTGCTGGCCCGTACCGCGTCCGCCACGGAGCCCTTATCCAGCACGATTTCTTCGCCAGTCAGCACATCCGCCGCGACGGCGTAGAAGGGAATTTCCAACTGTTCGAACACAACATCCTGATACAACTCGCGCAAGTATTTCAGGAAGCGCTGACCTCGTATCAGGCCAGTGCGCGGCGGCACCGCCAGATCCAGCAGATTCCACACGCTCAACTGTTTATGAAAGTTTAGCGCAAAGTCCTCAATCGTTTCGATGGAACGCCCCGCGGCGAACAGACCGCCGAACAAAGCGCCGGCACTGGTACCGGCGACCATGTCGATGGGGATGCCTTCGCGCTTTAACACTTTGAGCACACCGACGTGTGCCAACCCGCGTGCCCCTCCACTTGAGAGCGCCAATCCAACTACACGGTGTGCCAGATGCCGCGCGACCCGTTCAATCTCCACCAGAGTCTGGGTAATATGCCAAGTCGGTTTGAAAGCGAACTGATTCACCCAGCCATATGCCGGGGCGTCAATGAAAACGATCGCTTCGCACAATTGGGCCGCTTTCACGCACGCTTCAAACCCCTCGGGTGGCAACCAGACCAACACGCGGTCGTGCGTGCCGGCCAGTAGACTCATCTTCTCGGTGACCTCTTGAGCGGTGGCACGCGGAGAGATCGAGTCAATCACCAGCTCGACCGGCAGATATCTGCTGTGCTGGATTAGATTGCTACCCGACATGTCCAGGAGAGCGACTCGCTCGCCGGTCAAACGCTTGAGCGCCTCGGCCAAAACCCACGGTTCATCTCCAAAGACAGCGACAGGGGTGTAGATGTCTTCTTTGACCGGCTGCCGGATCGTGTCGGTGAGGCGACGGGAGAGCTCCTCGGTGATCTGAAGCGCAACCGCCGGGTATTTTTCTAGCAGCGATTCCAAATCCGCCTTGCGCAACACCCACAGGTCAGCGTCGATCACGACCGTCACTGTGGCCATGCGGCGCTGCTTCAATAAAACGGCCATTTCGCCGAAGAAATTGCCCGGCCCCAGGTAATTCAGCACCCGTTCTTGGCTACCGCTCCCAGTCGAGATCTTGACCTGCCCCGACTCAATGAAGTACAGAGAATCGCCCAGACTCCCTTCGACGAAAACCACCTCGCCCTGGCGATAACGTTCGTGGCGCAAGCGTACCGCCAGGTCAGCCACGACAGCGAATGGCAGATTCTGGAAAAAGGCGATGCGTCTCAGCCGCTCGACTCGCGCTGGCAGTGACATGCCCTCCATCGAAGGGTTTCCCTCAAGAGGCCTTGATCGGATCCTGGCTCCTCAAACGTCGTCGAAGATTATACCACACCCCTCTAGGAACACAATCGCCCATCCCGTCTGGGTCTATGCATCCCTGTGCACTGCGTGCAGATCGTCGAGCGAAGGCCCAGAAGGACCGGCATCCGTCATGAAGAACGCGACGGTGAAAACCGCCAGTAAGAAGCCCAAATAGTTCTCATTGAGGAAACGGGAACCGTAAAGAAAGCCGAGCAGCAAGATCGCGTATCCTTGCAGGGCGACAGCCAGTCTCGGGTTGCGCCTTAACCGCCACAACCCCACCGCCAACAGAGGCACTGCGATTACCAACTCGACAATCCAGAAGGGCCAATAAGCCAGGCGGCTGGGCACCAGCCCAAGTGCCAGAATGAAATTGCTGAATCCCCAACCGCGGATTTGATAGGAAGTTTCAGCCGTGCCAGCACTCCAGTGCCACACATCCTCGATCATATCGGCAGGCTGCCATACAAACCACGGCCCCGTTATCACAATAAATGTGAGCGCAAGCGGCCATAAATGGCGAACAACTGCCCACATATTGGTGGGAATCCGGGTGATCCTTCGCGGCACGATATCCATCGGGTGCGACGGGAGCGTGCACCACTGATACCCGATAAGGAAAGGAATCAGGAACCAGGCAGTCGGTTTGCTGGCGCACGCCAGACCAAACGCCACCATGGACAGTGAGCGCCATAACTCCGAGTTGCGTCCGTTCCCATTATGTGCTGTCGCCCAATACAGGAGCCAGACCCCCAGCACGATCCAGAAGAGCACGAATGAATCGTTCTGGCCGAAGATGACATCGCTGGCAAGAATCGGATTGAGGCCTAACACAATGAGGAGGCTCAGTTTCCTCTCGGCGGACCGTACCAGATGGCTGGAGAACGCCAGTGTCATAGCAAACAGCATAAGGTAAACAAACCGCTGATCAAACCAGCCGATCGTGGTAGAACTCGCGAGGTAAAAGGGCGTTGAGAAGAGAAATGTCCAAGGTAGATAGGGATAGTGATCCAATGCGGTACGATACTCGGTGCCCCACTCCGCCATCGGGGTGCTTCGGTAGTCAGCTACATAAGGATTGATGCCTTTCAGTAAATAATGGATGGTAATCTCCGTCTGGATGACCCCCCCATCGTGGGCGTAGGCAGCCGGAGCGGAGATATGGCGCAGCGCTATGAAAAGCCCTGCTTGCCCAAATACCAATATCCCCACAATCAGGTATACCAGAGCAAGCTTGATGCGGAATATCATGCGAGGCCACAGACACTCACGCAGCCAATCTACTACCAGGTAAATCAAAAACAGACCAAAAGCGACGCTGATCAACAACAATGTAACGGGGTCGGTCGTCTGTCTATCGGAGAGGAGCGCCAAGCTTTGTGCGGGCACAACATTATTCAGCAAAGTTGCCACGTCGCGATGGAGCATAGACGTGGGAATGGCTGCCCATTCAGCCAGGGTGTCAATGCGCACGCGTGCTATCAGCAAGGCGAACAATAAAAGGGTATCTCCGGATGGCTGAAGCACAGGGAAACTTCTGGAATTAACCATAACACTAGTCTAGCATATAGCCTCAACAGGGTCAACCACTTGCGACTGCTTGGGGTGCATTTCATTTTGACAAGAAAGACAGGTTTCAATCCGAGTCACGCGCGTCAGCAGGTGTCCTAAACCGTTTCGAAACTCTAACAAGTGTATTTCATCTTGGGGTGACACAAGGGAAGTGCAGGATGGAAAGGATGTTGAAAAAGTCCCTTGACCGCTCAGATTCTCATAGGAAAATGGGCCAATAAAGCGGGTAACTAAAGAGTTTTTCAACACCCTCAGGATGGACATCCGCACCGCAGTATGGTATGATGGTCTCGAGCACCCTGATCCATAACCGATGGGGGAGTAGACAGTCTATGACTATCCGCTTCGGCACTGACGGCTGGCGCGCTGTCATCAGTGACACTTTTACTTTTGCCAATTTGCAGCTAGTCTCTCAGGCAATCGCTGACTACGTGTTGCACACAGCCACGACCCCTCAACCAGAAGTGGTTGTCGGATTTGACACACGCTTCCTGTCCGACCGATATGCCGTCGAGGTAGCGCGTGTGCTGGCCGGCAACAATATCATCGCCTGGCTGACGCGGGCGGATGCGCCCACGCCGGCTGTCTCCTACAACGTGGTGCACCGCAAAGCCGCTGCCGGAGTGATGATCACCGCTAGCCACAACGCGCCGCGCTATAATGGTGTGAAGCTCAAAGCGCCTTATGGCGGCTCCGCCTCGGTGCATCAGGCGCGCATGGTGGAGCGCTTTCTTGAGGAGAACCAGGAGCGCGGGCGCGGGCCAAACATGATTGACTATCAGGTGGCGCTCCAACGCGAGCTGATCCGCCGTTTCGATCCCAGCTGGGCGTACTATGAGCACCTCAGTCACCTGGTTGATCTAGACAAGATCTCGGCGGGTGAGCTGCGCGTGGTGGCCGATGCGATGTACGGCGCCGGGCGCGGCTGCTTCCGTGAGATCCTGGCACGTACCCGTACACGTCTGACCGAGATTCGTTGTGAGATGAACCCCGGCTTTGGCGGCATCCACCCAGAGCCCATCGCGCGTTACCTGCAAGCGCTGGTTGCAGCCGTGCAGGCGGAACATGCCGACATCGGCCTGGCCACCGACGGCGATGCTGACCGCATCGGGGCGGTGGATGCGTTGGGCAACTTCGTCGACCCACATCATATCTTCGCCCTGGCTATTCGCTATCTGGTCGAACGGCGTGGTTGGAGCGGCATGGTGGTCAAAACCGTCTCAACCACGATGATGGTGGATCGCCTGGCGGCACGGTACGGCCTGCCGCTGCGCGAGACGCCGGTGGGCTTCAACCACATCGCCGACCTGATGCTGAGCGATGACGTGCTGATCGGCGGAGAGGAATCGGGTGGCATCGGCATCAAGGGCCACATCCCTGAGGGCGACGGCATTTTGATGGGGCTGCTGCTGCTCGAGATTGTGGCGGACGCCGGTGTGCCGCTGCACGAGCTGGTCGCTGACCTGCAGAAGCAGGTGGGGCCGACGTGTTACGCGCGCTGTGATATGCGCCTGCCATATCCGGTAGTGAAATCGGAGATGATTGCGCGGCTGACCGATGCTGCGCCGCCGGTGATGAATGGTCAGACCGTGGTCAAGATTGACACGCTGGACGGGATCAAATATCGTATGGCAGACGATAGTTGGCTGCTCATCCGCCCCAGCGGCACCGAGCCGGTGTTGCGCGTATACGCCGAGGCGCCCGATGCCGGCGGAGTGAGTGCGCTGTTGGAGACCGGGCGCAAGATGGCCGGGATCGAGTAGCGGATTATCCCGTTACCGCCGTTTGAGGATAATTCAGGATTTGGGAGCCATGGACGAGGAAACGATTCGCCTGACCGCGATGGCCAGCGCAGCGGGCTGAGCGTCCAAGCTGGGCCCGGAGGCCCTGGCGCACGTGTTGCGCCCGCTGCAAAATCGATTTGATCCCCGCCACTATCCCAACCTGCTGGTGGGTTTGGGAGACGGGGATGACGCTGCCGTCTATCGGATCAGCGAAGACGTGGCGGTCATCCAGACGGTGGACTTTTTCACGCCCATCGTGGATGATCCCTACGACTATGGTGCCATTGCGGCTGCCAATGCCCTGAGCGACGTGTATGCGATGGGCGGCGAAGCTGTGCTCGCCATGAACGTCTGCGGGTTTCCGGATAACTTGCCGCAGGGCATCATCGCGGAGATCCTGCGCGGCGGCGCTGACAAAGTGGCCGAAGCGGGTGCGGTGCTGGTCGGCGGGCACACGGTGCGCGACAACGAGCCCAAATACGGCCTCGCTGTGATGGGAACCGTACATCCTCAGCGTGTGCTGACCAAGGCAGGTGCCCGCCCAGGGGATCGTCTGATTCTGACCAAGCCACTGGGAGTGGGGGTGATCACTACCGCGCTCAAGCGTTCCATCGCGCAGCCTGCTCACGTGACCCAGGCCGTGAGCAGCATGGAGAAACTCAACCGCACAGCCGCGCAACTGATCCAGGAAGTCGGCGTGCATGCCTGCACCGACATCACCGGCTTTGCCTTGCTCGGCCATGGGATGGAAATGGCGCAGAAGAGCGGGGTGCGGTTGCACATCTATGTGGAGCGACTCCCCTTCTTGGAAGGTGCGATCGCGTATGCCGAACAACAGGTCTTCCCCGGCGGGACATGCAGCAACCAGCGTATGTATGAGGCGTCCGTGGACTTCGCACCGCAAATCTCCGAGGCGATGCGCATGTTGCTTTTTACTCCTGAGACGTCCGGCGGATTGCTGGTCGCGCTTCCGGCGGAGCGACTGCCCCAGCTTGCCGAGCGCTTCCAGGCGGCGGGAGAGCCCTATTGGGTGATCGGTGAGGTGGTGGCAGGCGAGGGCATCCAAGTCCTGCCATAGGGAACAGCACGAAGCACTATAGAAGACGGCCTGCCAGATCGGCGACCAGCTGGAGCACCCCGAAAAGGTCGAGGCTTGAGACTACTACTACGGCGATCAATACGCTGCGTACGAATACAGCGCCGCGTTCCACTGCCATGTGCGTCGCGACCCAGGCACCTGGCATCGTGCCCAACGCTATCAAGGCTCCGATTTCCCATACGACCTGATCGTTTAGGCCGAAGACCGCCAGGGCCACGAGGGACTGAGCCAGGATGATTAACACCTTCACGGCATTGCCACGCACCAAGTCGTAGCCGACCCCCAGCACGAGACCGGCCAGTAGGAAGACACCGATACCCGCCTGGATGAATCCCCCGTAGATGCCAATGGCGAAGAACAGGATCACTTGCCACCAATTGAGCGAGCGATGAACTTTGTCCGGGCGTCCCTGCAACCAGCGCTTCGGATCGAGGAGGACGGTGATGAGCATCAGCACCATCAGGACACCGATAGTGCGCCGCATCATCTGTTCATCGAGGTTGAGCGCGATGTGGGCACCGACCAGAGAGCCACTCAGAGTAGGAAGGGAGAGCAAAATGCCTCCGCGCCAGTCCAGCATTCGCTTTTGGTAAAAGCTGCTGGTGCCGATGACGTTTTGCAATACGATGGCGATGCGGTTGGTGCCATTAGCGACGTTGGCCGGCAGCCCCATCGCCAACAGCACTGGCAGGGTGACCAAAGAGCCGCTGCCGGCCAGCACATTGACCCATCCGCAGACGAACCCAGCTGCGATGCCGGCCAGGTACATATACCATGCGATGCCTTCTGTTGCCATCGCTGTCAGTTAAACCCCAGGCCACGCTCTTTGAGCGAGACGAAGCGATTGTGGCCGATGATAATGTGATCGAGCACTTCAATGCCGAGCAACTGCCCTGCCTGGACGATCTGACGCGTCATCTGGATATCTTCCGGTGATGGAGAAGGATCGCCCGAGGGATGATTATGCGCGACGATAAGCGCGGTGCTGTTATAGCGGACCGCCTCACGGAAGAGCTCGGCGATGCGCACCACTGTGGTGTTCACATTGCCGATATAGACAGTGGGGGTTGCCAGCACACGATTCTTGGTGTCGAGCAACAGCACGCGCAAATGCTCTTGTTCTAGCCAAGCCATCTCGGCCATCAGCAGTGCTGCCGCTGCGGCGGGCGAGGTGACCTGGGGACGTTCCTCTGGTGAGGCAATCGCGATACGGCGGCCGAGCTCGATGCCGGCCTGGATTTGGGCTGCCTTCGCGGCGCCGAGCCCCCTGCGTGCCTGGAGCTCGGCAAAGCTGATACGTGCTAGCCCCACCAGTCCGCCACAGTCAGCCAGCAACCGTTGTGCCATAGCGAGCACGTTCTCACCACGCCGGCCGGTGCGCAGCAGGATGGCCAACAATTCGGCAGTGGACAAAGCGGCGGCGCCGTAGCGTGCCAGGCGTTCACGAGGCCGTTCCTCTGCCGGCACGTCGCGCATTGTCACGTAGTAGCTAGAAGTCGCCTCGTCGTCCATTGTGCGGCCAAGTGGGTCGACTCATTATAGGCGCGATGGCCTGTTTTGTCACATATCGGAGGGGCGCGTATGCACTACAGAGAGGGTGTTGAAAAAGTCCGCTGAAAAGTGTTATGCTGCCTTGGCAGCGCGTTCATAGGCT
>QEXY01000033.1 GCA_003130875.1 Ardenticatenia bacterium | reverse complement strand
TCTCTATCGCCCAGGTGAAAGACTTCCTGGCAGAACGCGGGGTCTGGGTGCGGCGATGAGCATCGTTGACGCGCTCACCTTCGATGAAAACGGGTTGATCCCAGCAATCGTGCAGGACGCCCATACGAGCGAGGTACTGATGCTTGCCTACATGAACCGCGAGGCGCTCCGTCTGACCCTCGAAACGGGAGAGACCTGGTTTTGGAGCCGCAGCCGGCGCCAGCTCTGGCACAAGGGGGCTACCAGTGGCAACGTCCAGCGCGTGGTGGAAATACGGTGCGACTGTGATGCCGATACCCTCTTGGTGCGCGTCACACCGGCTGGGCCGGCATGTCACACCGGACAACGCACCTGCTTCTTCCGTTCCCTCACCTCACGCGATGAGCGATGACGCAAAGCTCTGTCCGGCCCCTTCCCATTTCACCCCTGATAACTCGGCTACAGTGGCCGCTACGTCGGCGAAGCTGGAGCGGGTTCCCAACGCAACCCCACGGCGCACACGCGGCCCCGTCACCAAAACCGGCACCCGCTCGCGCGAGTGATCCGTGCTGGGCGTGGTGGGATCATTGCCGTGATCGGCGGTGAGCATCAAGACGTCTCCATCCCGCAGCCTTCCCTGGATCTCCGGCAAGCGCGCATCAAATTGCTCCAGCGCCCGCGCATAACCGTAGGGGTCGTTGCGATGCCCATAGAGCATGTCAAAGTCCACTAAATTAGCAAAGATGAGCCCTTCGTCGGACTGAGGCAGAAGGCTCAGTATGGCATCCACGCTGTCCATATTGTTCGTGGTGTGCACGCTGTCCGTGAGGCCGCGCTGCGCGAAGATATCTTCGATTTTGCCCACGCCGATCACCGACTTTCCCGCTGCCTTCAGCACATCCAGGATGGTGTCAGCCGGCGGAGGGAGCGAGAAGTCCTTGCGGCGTTCTGTGCGCCGGAAGCTGCCCGGTTGCCCCACGAACGGCCGCGCGATAACCCGTGCCACGGCGTGCTCGTCCCTTAACAGCGCACGCGCTATCTGACACATGCGGTAGAGCTCTTCGACCGGGATGATCTCCTCGTGCGCCGCGATCTGGAAGACACTATCTGCACTGGTGTATACGATGGGACATCCAGTGCGCATATGTTGAGCGCCCAGCTCCTCGATAATCGCCGTGCCGGAAGCGGGATAATTGCCCAGGACACAACGGCCGATGCGTCGCTCGAACTCGGCGATCAAATCCGGCGGAAATCCATGCGGGTATGTCGGAAAAGGTTGGAGGAGCGGCAATCCGGCCAGCTCCCAATGACCGGTGGTGGTATCCTTGCCGGCAGAGATCTCGGTCAGACGGCCGAAACATGCTTGCGGAGCCGGATCAGGCGGCACCCCCGCGATGGAGGTGACATGGCCCAAGCCCAGACAGCCCAGATGAGGCAGACGAAGCCCCCCGACAGCGCGCGCTGTGTTGGCCAGCGTGTTAGATCCCTCATCGCCATAGGCGGCAGCGTCAGGGGCGTCTCCACATCCGACGCTGTCGAGCACTATCAGGATGACACGGCGAAAAAGGGGAACCTGGCTCACGCGCCCACACCGACCGGGATGATGGCTTCGCGCTCTTTTCCGACCGACACCCACCGGACAGGCACGCCGACGAGCTCCTGAATACGCTGCACATAGCGACGCGCTGCCAGAGGCAAATCCTCCCAACTGCGTGCGCCGCTGGTATCGCAGCACCAGCCCAGCCAGGTCTCATAGATCGGTGTGACCTCATCCAGTGTGGCCGGATCTGGCATGTGGGCGATTTCTTCTCCGGACGGCAGGCGGTAGCCCACGCAGATCTTGATCTCGGCGAAGCGATCGAGCACATCCAACTTGGTGATCACCAGTTCGGTGAAACCGTTGAGCCAGTGAGCATATTCGAGCGCGACAGCATCCAACCAACCACAACGACGAGGACGACCCGTGGTGGCGCCATATTCCTGGCCGATGCACCGCAACGCCTCCCCCACTTCATCATGGAGCTCCGTGGGCAGCGGACCGGCCCCAACCGCGGTGACATACGCTTTGACCACCCCGATCACGCGATCGATCGCCCGAGCCGGCAGGCCGGCGCCCACAAGCCCATATGAAGCCAACGGGTTCGACGAGGTTACGTAGGGATAAGCGCCCCAATCCAGATCACGCATAACCCCCAGCTGGCCTTCCAGCAGGATCGTATGATCCGCTTGCAGTGCCGCATGGGTCAGGGGTAACGTATCGACAATGTGCGGGGCAAGGCGCTGGCGCCATCGCACACATTGCTCGAGCAACGCTTCCAGATCGACAGGGTCGCCACCCCAAGCTTGGATGAGCTGGTTTTTGCATGCAATGTGGTTGGCCAGACGATCGCGCACCTGTTCGATGCGCAAAAGGTCGCCTACGCGCAGTCCCCAACGTGCTGCTTTGTCACTGTAAGTGGGCCCGATGCCTTTTTGGGTCGTGCCCAACGCTTTGCCGCCGCGGATGCGCTCCTCGAGGCCATCGAGCTGGCGATGATGAGGCAGCGTCAAATGTGCCCGACTGGAAATATAGAGATTGTCCAGCGACAGACCCACGGCGCTCAAGCTGTCCATCTCTTCGATCAACGTCTCGGGATTGACCACACAGCCTGTGCCAATGACACAGCGCGTTGGGGGACTGAAAATACCCGAAGGCACCAAGTGCAACCTGAACTCGCCGAGTGCATTGACCACCGTGTGTCCGGCGTTGTCGCCCCCCTGGTAACGGATCACCATGTCCACGGGACCACCGTCGCGTCCACCGGTGGCAGTCAAGTAGTCCACCACCCGACCTTTGCCCTCGTCTCCCCACTGCGCTCCTACCACAGCAATCACTGGCATGAAGACCCTCTTAGACCTCCTCTACACGCTATGGATGGCCCGTCCACTTCAATTGAGATTGCAACAGATGATATTCGCTGAACCACTCCGCCCAATGACGTCTCTGCTCCTCCTGCTCGCGGCGGCGACGTTCCTCATGATAAGCGTTCCAGCGGTCGAACACCTCCTGTTGCACTTTGCTGGGGTCGAACACGGAGTTGAAAGCGAATGTCTGCTCCGTGCCGGCCGTCTCGATGACCACGTTGCCCATATTGATCAGCTGATGCCAAAAACCGGGGATGGTATAAGTTACGTTTTGAACAGCGTCGAAGGTTCCCTCCCTACGCCTTTCTCCGCGCAACCTGAAGCCGCTACTCACGATGTCGATGATGCGATTGCCTTGGATTATATAAACATCTCGATACCACTCATCATAACGAAAGAGATACCAGACGAATGCTGCCACCACACACGGGATCATTATCGCAGGATACCACGTTCGCGGCATATACAGGAGGAGCAAAATGAGCACCGCTGACGACCCGTTCAGCAGGATCAAAGGGGGAAGTATTTTGTATGCTAACACGATCCAGTGCTTGCGCCAAGTAATCTTATCCCCTTCGACAACCATTTGCCGCGGATAAAAATAATGAATGAGAGGGGGCAACCGCGAAGTGCAGATCCCATTCGGTGTGGGCTCCGTTTTATCGGGTGATACTCCATGGAATGGAGATTGGAGATTCGGGCTGATCCTGAGAGTTCGACTGGCTGCTACGATGCTCCGTTGCAACGCAGATCGAACCAGCATTCTGTCCTCCGTGGCACGACGCTCATGCTCTCGGGCACGTTCATTGAAAATGATCTCGCGGACGCGCCCGGCATGGGGCATCCCCGAGAAAATGATGGTGCCGGCACCGGCAGTTTGAATCCGAATATCACTGTAATCCAACAATCTCTGAAGTAAATTATCGGTGACCACCGTGATGTCCTGGATGCGCACCAGAGGCGCCTCATCTCTTTTCTCCCCATAGAGGAGCAGGCGCTCGATATGGATCACCCGTTTGCTGGTGACAATGTATTCATCATTCGTCCAATCGAAATAGCTGTACACCCCCAATGCCAGTCCTATCAAGATAATGCTAATGCCCCCGATAGTGAAAGGAAACCCAACCCCCATCCAGCTCAACCAAAGGCACAAGAAAACACCCGCTGAGAACAGAGTCAATGGGAGCATCCATGCGGAGAAAAGTTGGATTACATGTTTCCGACTGCGAAATACGACCATTTCATCCCATTGCTTACCGGGGAACTGCTGCCTTGCACATTCGACATAAAGGGCGTGAACCCTTTTCAGATAAGCGCGCATCGCCTCGTTGCCATCCAATAACCGGGTGACATCTTCCAGAGACCAACAAGCCAGCTTGGCTTCGGAGACAGCGTCCACCGATGCAGTGCGCGCTGTGCGATACAGAATACCATACTCGCCGACAAACGCAGGTGCATTATGATAGTTCAGCACTTGCGTTCGACCATCCAGGCTGCCCACCGCACGTAACTGGCCAGAAAGCACCAAATAGAGATAATCGGGCATGCTGCCCTGGGTGATGATCACATCGTAGGGGGCTACTTCCAGTATTTTGGCATGTCTGGCCCAACGGACCATTTCACTGATACGGAGCGGCAGTGATGGTCGCATGGATTCCAACGCCCGTACGATCTCAACATGTTCCTCAGGTGTCGGATCGCGCAGCGGGAACATCTCGCTTCTCCCATCCCCTCCGACTACAACCGCATCTCGCAAGCGAGTTGACTGTAACACGAAACCCGCGTCCATGTCAACCCGTCTGCCAGAAGGGGGTGCAAGCGCGTTCCAGCCACTCAGATTTTCACAGAAAGTGGAGCGCGCAAAAGCAATCGGAGCGTCTTTCAGTCCGTCTATGGCCCGACCCTGCACATGGTCCAGGGGAACGGCTCAGCTCAATGGATTGAAGGCGAGAATTTGTTCCTCCAGGCGCAGTACCCGCACGGGCACGCCATAGGTGGCGCTCAACTTCTCGGCGGTGAAGACTTCCTCCGGCTGGCCCGCTTCGATCACTTTTCCATCGCGCATCAACACGACGAAATTGGCCACGGCGGCAGCCGCAACCGGGTCATGGCTGGTCATCACCACGGTGGTGCCGCGTTGATTGAGCGTGCGCAGGACGTGCAGAATGCGGTTGCGATTGCTCAGATCGAGATGGGCAGTGGGCTCGTCCAACAATAGAATGCGCGGCTGCTGGGCGAGCGCTCGGGCGATGATCACCAATTGACGTTCGCCACCACTCAGCGAAGCGATGGAGCGCATGCACAGATGGGCCACGCCGACCATCTCAAGCGCTTCCATTGCAATCCGCACATCGCCGTCCGTCGGCATGTCCAAAGGACCAATGTAGGGCGCACGCCCCAGCAAGGTATAATCCAGCACACTAAAATCGAACGCGACCGCTTCGTCCTGAGGCACCAGGCCGACCAGACGGCTCATTTCGCGACGGGTGTAATGCTCCTGAAGCACACCCGCTAAATAGACTTTCCCGTGCTGAGGACGCCGGTAACCCAAGATCAGGTGCAACAGAGTGGTCTTGCCAGTGCCATTCGGCCCTAAAATAACGGCGAACGCCCCATCTGGGATTGAGAGGTGAAGATCGGCAAACACATGCTGGGATGCGCCGCGATAGGTGAAATGGACAGCTTCCAATGCAATGATGGCATTCATAGGGACTCAAGTGGTGCTGCGCAGCCACGGGTTGGCCGTGGTCATCAGCAGGATGAAAAGGCCGGCTCCGAACAATGAGGTGAGGGTGCCCAAGGGGATCTCCCCGGCCAGCAGGGTACGCGCCACATTATCACACACGAGTGCAAAGATGCCGCCCATCAACAACGCCACGGGCAGCGACTTTTGGGCATCGCTTCCGGCGATCCGGCGCGCCATATGCGGGACGATCAGCCCCACCCAGCCGACCACACCGGATACGGATACCACTGCCGCTGTGGCGCCCACTGCCGCGGCCAGAGCGATTGCGCGCTCACGTGTAGGAGCAGCCCCCAGCGAAAAGGCGGTCTGCTCTCCCATCGAAAGCAGATTGAGACGCCAACGCATGAACAAGATCACCGCCAGGCTGGGTACCACGACCGGCAGAATGCTCAACAATTTGGACCATGTAACAGCATAGAGACCGCCCAACATCCAGAAGACGATTTCGGGCAACTGCGTCAGCGGGTCGGCCACATATTTGAGCACCCCCACCCCGGAAGCGAAAAGTGCGGAGACGGCGATGCCGCTCAGCACCAGCCGCAACACCCATCCCCCAAAGCGGATGTGGCGTGCCAACAAATAAGAAAGCACGACACCCAGGCCGGCGAAAAAGAGCGCCAGGCCCTGGACGGCAAAGGGCACTGTGCCGAACAACATAATGGCACAAGCGGCACCGAACGCTGCCCCTTGCGAGACCCCCAAAAAGCCCGGTTCCACCAGCGGGTTGCGAAAGATCATTTGCAGCGTACTGCCTGAAGCTGCCAGCCCCATCCCCAGCAGACACGCCATCAGGACGCGCGGCAACCGCAGCGTCATCACCAGACGTTGCGCCAGAGGATCGTGCCATAGCTCGGCAGGTGATAACAGGGAAACGCCTGAGTAACGCCCCCACAATGCCGAGAGGAGCAAGAGGCACAGCAACCCGACGGCCAGATAGCGCAGCTGCCTGGCTATGCGATGATTATAATCGTGATAAACGGCACTCAACGAGCCACCCCCCGTAATATCGGGATGATTTTTTCCTCAACGGTGGCTTGATCCAGCCCGTACAATTGCTCGAAGAAGAGGTACGTTTCTTCCTGGATGTCCAGAGTGCTGAAGCGGTCTGGATGTAACGTCTTCGCCAACCACATCAAACCCAGAATCCAACGCGGATCGGGTTGATCCCAGCTATAGGTGAGAAAATCGGTGGGAAACGCGAACAGCCGCTCCGAACGCACCGCTTTGAGTGCCTGCCAGCGTTCATCGGCGCGAAGTGTTTCGACGGCCGCTTCGGGATCGCTGAAATAGGAAACCACACTGATCACATCCGGATCCCAGGTGGCAATCTGCTCCAGACCGACGATGTTCCAGCCGCCACCTTGCGCTGCCTCACGCCAGACGGGTCGACCACCCGCCATTTCCGCCATGGTTGTCTGGATCCAAGTGGCCGGTGGCACACTGAAGGCGATCTGCTCACCTTGCACACTATATTGCAAGATCAGCACGCTGGGTTTCTGTTCCTCAGAGAGGTCCTGCACCGCCTGTGTCACCGTTGCGATGCGCTGTCGGAAAAAGTCGCTCACCTCAGCAGCACGTTGCGGATTGCCAAACAGCTGACCCAGAGTGACCAGATCATCGAAAAACTGCTCGGGCGTTTCGAGGTCCACATAGACTACCGGAATGCCTATCTCCGTCAGAGGCGTGCCCAGCTTGTCGGCTAGATAGCTCTTCAAGATGACCACGTCCGGCCGGCTTGCCGCAATCTGCTCCGGTCCGGCGTTGCGCTCTAGGAACTGCACCTGCGCCAGGTTCGGGTTGACCAGGGAGAGAAACTCGACCATCTCAGGGGAACGTCCTTCCATGGCTATCACCCGTTCTCTGGCTTCGGGAAAGAGGTAGAGCGTGTCCGCGGTCAAACGCACCGCCTTGCCGGCCAGGACGACGCGTTGCGGCAGCTCGGCGAATCGCACAATGCGCCCCAGGGCATCCACGACCTCCATACCGGCAACCGGCACAGCGGCTGCCAGCAGCCGGGGCACGTCCGCGACCTGAGGAATGCACAGCTTCCAGCCAGCAACGAGCTGACCGGGGTCATCGATCTGCGCGAACGAGGCATCACGGGCATGGGCACGATTAGTGGCCACCACAATGGCGGGATATGCCTGTCTATCCTCCAGATATTTTTGCGCAATGGCGCCCAGATGATCACCCGGTTGCACGGTGTACTCCGTCGCGCATGTCACGTCCTGTCCCAAGGGGATCGCCATGGCGGTGCGAGGTGCCCACACCCCCAGGAAAACGCCTATCAACCAAACACTCAGAAGAACTCGGAGCTTCATTTATTCCACCTCCAAACCGTGATGCTGCTACTTTGGTCTCTGGTGTCCTGACGTTTAGTCAAATTTTGAATAATCATAGCATGACAAAACGAATTGTCAAACGTACGAACAGCAGGCCACCTTTCTTTTCACCGCCGAGCATGCAGAGCTCGCAGAACACCACAAAGATGCAAAAACCGAGTTGCTACCCAGGCAAGTTGAGACTACAGGCCGGCATAAGAAGTGTGACTTTTCGCTCCAACCTGTGGTGGTCACCGCGGAGGGCGAGTGACGCGAAATGGCAACAGCATAGTCCGAGCCGCGACCGTCAGGGAGCGGTAGGGGCGACCAGTCGATCGCCCCTTACCACGCACGCGGCTCGGATTGCGACAAACCATGTCTCAGAATGAAATGCACCCAGTCAAAGGTGGCAACTTGAGTTAAAAACCTCCGCGGTCTCAGCGCTCTCCGGTTGGCAAGGGTGACCGGCCGGCCGCCCCTGCTGCAGGCCATCCTCCAACTCGTCTCTAAATGAGATATGCCCAGTGCCGGTGGATGGATTTCCAAATTTGGGGGCGGGTTGAAACGGTAAACTCGAAGTTACGGAGGTTATCCGCGCCGCGGCCGTCCGGTAGCGGTTTAAGCTGCTTGCCTGCGTACGTGGCCTGGTTGGAACCCTACCTCTCCTCATAGATGAAACACGTACAGTCTCGGTTTCTGCGTTGCGCTTCGATGGAAAAGTGGGGTATGATGTAAACAGGCTGCTGTGCGGGTGGACGCCATCGCTATGAGGGTGCGATGAAGAAACCTCTGCTGAGTAAAGAGTATTTCTGGCTGTTGGTCGCATTCATCCTGGTGTTGACCATCGCAAACGTGGTCACACCTATGTTGCGTCCTATGGCCGAGCATGAAGCCATTCCACTCACCGAGCTCGCTCCCGGTCAGGCAAATGGAGCGTTGCAGTTGATTGCTCAGGGGTTCGGCCAGGAAGAGAGTGCCGAGGCCGCTTCCACCACGCGCGTGGGGTATGCGTTCCTGGTGCGCAATAATGACCCAGAACGTGCCTTGCAGAGCTCTGCCTATCGAGTTATGGCTCAGGATGCTGCAAACAATGTGCTCGCTTCCGATGATGGTCCGATCGTCTTTATCCTGCCCGGTCAGACGTTGGGCATCGGCGGCACTTTGTTTGTGCCGGGTGCACAACAGGTGGCAAAGCTGGTGGTGCAATTGGGAGCTGGGGAGTTGACGAAAGTGCGGTCGAGCCCCTTCCTCTCCGTGGAGCATGTGCGTTACGATGCCGCGCCCAGCGCCACGGTGTCCGGCGTCATCCACAATCCCTTTGAGCGCAATATCACGGACCTGCGCATCTCCGCTGTCGCCTATGATGCCGATGACAGGATTGTGGGCGGCGGTTTCAGCTATCTGGCTTTCATCCCAGCTAGCGGCTCGCTGGGAGTCATCACTTCGTTGAATCGCGCTGCTGAGATCGCCCGGGTCGAGCTCTATCCCAGCTTGTCCAGCCAATCCGCTGTGACATGGCCCGACGAAGGGCTGCCACCCGGCGGACGCCCGTTAACCCGGGGTGCCTATGGATTCGGACAGCGCGGCACCCAACTGGGTTATGCGTTTCTCCTCGAGAATCCTAACGAGGCGCTGGTGGTGCGGGAAATTCACTATCACGTGACCGCCTACAATGCTATGGGGGAGGTGTTGGCGACCGACGATGGCCGTCTGGATGTGTTACTGCCGGGTGAGAAGCTGGGCGTGGGAGGGAACCTGCTGCTGGACCACGAAGAGCCTATCCGGCAGGTGGAAGTGGCGATATTGCCCAGCAAATATCAGCTTTCCGCCGGCATTCCGCCGTTTCGTGTCGTGGATGCGGTGTATCATGATGACGTAGTGCAACCTTATGCAACTGGCCGTCTGACGAACCCATATACACAAAACGCCACCCACCTGCGCCTCTCAGCAGTCGCCTATAATGCCTCAGGCGAGATTATTGGGGGCGGCTACGCGCCTCTGGAGTCGGCGCCGGCGCAAGGTGAGGTGACCGCGGAGGTGCCCGTTGTGTCATCGGAGGTGCCAGCGCGTGTCGAGCTGTATGCCACACGCACAACCCTCACGAAAATGGAGTAAGAGTGCCACCACTGTAAGACAAGATAGGGGATATGGAGATGAGCACTTTAAGAGAAGAGAATACACCTGACTTGGCACGCCATCTCATCCTGGCCCATCGGATTGTTACGCGTGCCCTTCAGATCATCGGGCAGAGCTGTGAAAAGTTTGGTTCGGGAAACTTCCCCGACTCTATCACGCGGGAGGGATTCGCCTGCTATGTGCAGAGCTTCACCTCTTTCCTGCACGCCCATCATACCGCCGAGGACACGATCCTGTTTCCCCACTTACAAACACGCCTCCCGGAGGCGCCCTATGCCATGCTGGTCCGCCAGCACAAAGCGATGGTGCCATTGGTTGACCATATTGCAAAGGTGGGCAATAGCCTGGTATCCAAGGCTACGCACACCGAAGAATTGGCGAACCTGCATCGCTGTGTCGAACGGCTGACCGAGGGCTGGCAGCCGCACTTCAAAACAGAGGAACAACACTTCACCGCAGAACAGCTCGCCCGGCAGATCCCTTTGGATGAGCACATGCAGCTCTGTCGCCAGCTCGCTGAATACACGCGCCATCACCTTCAGCCGGACTACCTGGTGATCCCTTTTGCACTTTACAATCTGGGAGGCGATGAGCGAGTTCAGTTTGCCGCGTCGTTAGCTTTGCCGCGCGGTGAGCTGATTCGGAACGCGTGGCAGGATAAATGGCAGGTGATGCGGCCGTTCCTACTGGTGGAATGACACCCGGCACGGATATAGGTGACCCTCCGGGAAACTCTGGGGTTGCCATGCTGCCCGCTTCGTGGTCGGCGTAGCGAACTGTGTCATCCCGTTCCATCCCGCATTTCGACTCCTCTCTATGGCACGCGCGATCTTCTGCTCCAGGTTGAGCGAAACTGCTCTCCGATCAGCGATACATTGACTTTCATCTCTCGTGGCGGTACAATTCTACATATCCCACAGGGCCAATATGCGGAAAGGGGAGAACTTATGAAAGAAGAGAAGGCGGACACGCGCCCGGAGCGGCCGCCTATCCTGGCATTGATTGACGGGCACGCGCTGGCCTACCGTGCCTATTTTGCCCTGTCGAACACAAGCATGCATACACGCGCCGGCGAGCCAACCCATGCGGTGTATGGCTTCGCGCTCATGTTGCTCAGCCTGTGGGAGGAATACAAACCCGATTACCTGGCGGTGGCCTTCGACGTAGGACCATCCTTTCGTCATCGACAGTACGCCGAGTACAAGGCAACCCGTGAGAAGATGCCAGAGGACATGACGCCGCAGCTGCGGCGTGTCGAGCAATTGGTGCGCGCCTTTAACATCCCGGTCTTCACCGCCGAGAACTTCGAAGCGGACGACGTATTGGGCACGCTGGCCAAGCAGGCAGCAGAGCGAGGCATTGAAACGATCATTGTGACGGGTGACCGCGACGCCTTCCAGTTAATCGGGCCACACGTCAAAGTGCTCATCTCGGGCAGAACCTTCAGCGAGCGCAAACTGTACGATGAAGCAGAAGTGCACGCCCGCTACGGTCTCTCCCCGGCGCAGCTGGTCGAGCTAAAGGGCTTGGTGGGAGATCCCAGCGATAACATCCCAGGCGTCAAAGGAATCGGTGAGAAGACCGGTGTCCAGCTCATTCAGAAATATGGCACACTCGAAGAGTTGTACGCCCATCTGGATGAGCTGCCGCCCAGTCAACGCGCCAAGTTGGAAGCAGGACGCGACCTGGCCTTTCTCTCCAGAACGCTCGCACGCATCAAGACCGATGTGCCGGGCATTCGACTCGACCTGGAGACCTGCCGCACGCGCGACTTCGATGTCAACGAAGTCCTGCGGTTATTCCAAGAACTGGAATTTCGCAGCTTGTTGAACCGTATCCCTGGCCGCCCAGCCCGTCCGGCAACCCCGATTGTCTCCCCCGCCAGTGTCCAGCTGGGACTGTTTGAGGGTGCTGCGCCGAGCGCGGTCGAGATGCCAGCTGCGCCGCCAGGCGTGGCTGAAAAGCCCACGTATCGGGTGATCGGCTCCCTTGCCGAGCTCACCACTCTGATCGATCAGCTGCGAAAAGCGGAGAATCTGACTTTCGATGTGGAGACGACCTCGACCGATGCCATCACCGCGGATCTGGTCGGCATCGCGTTGACCGATGGCCCCGGGCATGCCAGCTATGTGCCGCTCATCTCGCCGACGCTGTGCCTGCCCCGAGAAGATGTATTGCGCCTTCTGCGCCCCCTGTTCGCCGACGAACAACTGCTCAAAATCGCCCACAATGCCAAGTATGACATCACCGTGCTGGCACAGCACGGCGTCGAGACGCGCGGGGCGCTCTTTGATACCATGGTCGCCGCATGGTTGCTGGACCCGGCTGGCGCGCTAGGACTGAAAAACCTGGCGTGGAACCGACTGGGTGTCGACATGACGGAGATCACCGACCTCATCGGCAGCGGTCGCAAGCAGATCACGATGGACCAGGTGCCCCTGGAGCGTGCCGCGACCTATGCTTGCGCCGACGTGGATATGACGCGTCGTCTGGTGGACGGTTTGCAGAACGACCTCCGTCAGCGCGGCCAGGAGAGCCTCTTCCGCGAAGTGGAGATGCCGCTGGTGCCCGTTTTGGTCGCTATGGAGCGCACCGGCGTACGACTGGACGTCGAGGTGCTGCGCCAGATGTCGCGCGAGCTGGATAAGCGTCTGCAGGCGATCGAAGAGGAAATCTACAAATGGGTAGGCTACCGCTTTAACATCAATTCGACCCAACAGCTCTCTGACGCATTGTTCGTCAAGCTCAATCTGCCCACCACCGGGTTGCGCAAGAATCAGAGCGGATACTACTCGACGGCAGCGGATGTGCTGGAATCGCTGCGCGGCTATCATCCGGTGATCGAGCTGATCCTGGAACACCGCCAGCTCACCAAGCTCAAGGGCACGTATGTGGATGCGTTACCCCAGCTGATCAACCCACGCACCGGGCGTGTCCACACCTCATTTAACCAGACCGGCACCGTCACGGGGCGCATTTCGAGCAGCAACCCCAACCTGCAGAACATCCCCATCCGCACCGAGGTGGGGCGCGAGGTGCGCCGTGCCTTTGTCGCCGAGCCCGGCTGGCAGCTGCTGGCCGCGGACTACTCCCAGGTCGAACTGCGGGTGATGGCGCATATCTCACAAGACCCTGGCTTGTTGGGTGCCTTTATGCGGGACGAGGATATCCACGCCGCCACCGCTGCCGCGGTGTTGGGCATCCCCATCACCGAGGTGACCAAGGAACAGCGCCGCATCGCCAAAAGTGTCAACTTCGGCCTCAGCTACGGTCAGGGCGCCTTTGGATTAGCTCAGCAGACCGGCATGAGCCAGCAGGAAGCCAGCAAGTTCATCAAAACCTACTTCGAGAAATACCCGGGCGTGTTACGCTACATCGAGCAGACCAAACGCCTGGCTGCGGAGCAGGGATATGTCCAGACCCTGCTGGGGCGGCGGCGTTACTTTCCAGGGCTGGCTAAGATGCGCGGTCCTGAACGTGCACGTGCCGAGCGCGAAGCAATTAACATGCCCATCCAGGGCACGGCCGCGGATATCATCAAGATCGCAATGATCCGGCTACACCGGGTGCTACAGGAGCGCGCGATGCGCGCCCGGATGGTGCTCCAGGTACACGACGAACTCGTATTGGAGGTGCCGGACGAGGAGGTCGAGGCGGCAATCCCGCTGGTACGTGAGGTCATGAGCAGCGCATTTCAACTCGCCGTCCCGCTCAAAGTGGATGTTGAAGTAGGCAAGAACTGGTTGGAGATGGTGCCCCGATGAGCATCTCGAAGCGTGTGGAGGATGCGCGTCGTGCATTCGCCAAGCGCGACCTACAGGCAGCGCTTGAGGCGCATACCATCGAGCGCATTGCGCGCTCGATGCGGCGTGAACACGCCGAAGAGCACGGTGCCGCCAGCCATGCATACATCGGCGATATGGTCTACGGCGGCCTGGATGGCATCGTGACAACGTTTGCCGTGGTGAGCGGCGTGGCAGGTGCCCAGCTGGGCGTGCACGTCGTCTTGATCCTCGGCTTGGCAAACCTCTTCGCAGATGGTTTCTCGATGGCGACCGGCGCTTATCTGTCCGCCCGCGCAGAACGCGAATATTATCAGCGCGAGCTGGCCCGCGAACGCTGGGAAGTCGAACATATGCCAGAGGCAGAACGCGCCGAGCTCTATGAGATCTATCGCCAGCAAGGCTATACCGACGAGGACGCAAAACGCCTGGTCGAGATCAAGACGCGCGACCCGGAACTGTGGGTCAAAGCGATGATGGTCGAAGAGTTGGGATTGCTGCCGGATGAACGCAAACCCTTCTATAGCGCGCTGGCGACCTTCGGTGCGTTCGTGCTGGCCGGGGCTGTACCGATGTTGATCTACCTGGCCGGGTTGCTCATCACCATCCCAGAGGAGATGCGATTCCCCGTGGCGGCGGGCCTCTCGGCCGCGGCGCTGTTTAGCCTGGGAGCTGCCAAGGTGCTGGTCACCCATTTGAATCCGCTGCGCAGCGGCTTGGAAATGCTCCTCGTGGGCGGCCTGGCAGCTGGGGTGGCATATGCAGTGGGCGTCCTGCTCCGGGGATTAGGAGTGTGAGATGCACCTGTCCACCCAAATGATGACATGTTACGGGATGCCACCATCCCGCTTCCCAAACACGCCCAGCACTGGCAAAGACCGATTCTCCTGTCCATTGAGGTGTTTATGATTTTAGTCCGTGACCACATCGCCCAGCTCATCGCCGAAGCGATCCACATCGCCCAGAAGAAAGGGGAACTCCCCTCCTTCGAATTACCAGAAGTCCCGGTCACACGGGCGCGAGATGAAACATTTGGAGACTATGCCAGCCCCATCTGCATGACCCTGGCACGCGTTGCGCGCATGGCGCCGCTTGCGATCGCGCAACGTGTGCTCGCCCATCTGCCATCGGCGCCTTACATCGGAAAAGTGGAGGCGGCGCATCCGGGGTTTATCAATATCACCCTGGCGCCGCAGTGGCTGAGCCAACAGGTGGAGGTCATCCTCGCCGAAGGAGAACGCTTCGGGCAGGTAGACCTGGGCAAGGGACGCTCGGTCCAGGTGGAATATATCAGCGCCAACCCCACCGGCCCGCTGACCGTGGGCTCCGGACGCAACGGGGTCTTGGGCGATGCACTAGCCAACGTATTGGCCGCAGCCGGTTGGCGTGTCCAGCGCGAATACTATGTCAATGACACAGGTACTCAGGTCGAACTCTTCGCCGCCAGCTTGTACGCCCGTTATGCCCAGGCATTGGGTCGGGACGAGCCGTTGCCGGAAGGAGGCTATCCGGGCAGCTACCTAGTTGAAATGGGGCATCAGCTGGCGCGGGAATATGGAGATCGCTTCCTCACCATGGAACGCAGCCAGGCCATCACCGCGCTGCGCGAGGAAGGGTTGAAGCGCATGCTGGCCAGCATCCAGGCCGATGCGGCCGCATTAGGCATCCACTTTGACAACTGGAAGTCAGAGCGCAGCCTGTATGAAGATGGCACGTACAGCCTCGTCTTCAACCGGCTGAGCGCAGGCGGCTGGCTGGTGTACCGCGATGGAGCGGTGTGGTTCACCGAAACGCCGCACAGATCCTCGGGCGAAGTGCAGGGGGAACAACCGACGCAAGCGGGTGCTAAGGATGGCACGGATAAAGACAATGTGGTGGTGCGGTCCGATGGCCGGCCGACTTATTTTGCCTCTGACATCGCCTATGTATGGGATAAGCTGGTCACACGAGGATTCGATCGGGCGATTTATGTGTGGGGAGCGGACCATCAGGGTCATGTACCGCGCATGAAAGCGGTCACCCGGGCACTGGGGCTTGATCCGGATCGCATCACCATCATCCTCTACCAGCTGGTAACGCTCAAGCGCGGGGGTGAGTTGGTGCGTATGGGCAAACGCACCGGCGAGATCATCACGCTGCGCGAAGTCATAGAAGAGATCGGCGCCGACGCGACCCGCTTCATGCTGCTGACGCGCGCTGCCGACAGCCAGATGGAGCTCGATCTGACCTTAGCGGTCCAGCAATCCAGCGAGAATCCGGTGTACTATGTGCAGTATGGTCACGCACGCATTGCCAGCATCTTCCGTTATGCTCAGGAGCGCGGCTTCTCGCCGGAAGGAGGCGATGTCCGCCTGTTGACACATCCTGCCGAGCTCGCGCTCATTCGCCAGATGGTGCGCCTGCCGGAGACAGTCGCCCTGTGCGCCGAGACGCTGAGCCCTCATCATCTGACCCACTATGCCCAAGAGCTGGCCACCGCGTTCCACGCCTTCTACAAGGATTGCCGCGTCGTCTCGGAGGATGCCGGTCACGCTGCCATAGGACGTGCCCGAATGAAGCTGGTACAAGCAGCTAAGATCGTGCTGGCCAACACATTGCGCTTGATCGGCGTCTCGGCACCTGAATCGATGTAACACACCAATGTGGAACTTGCATAGCACGGCTAGGGCGGATATGCCAATGTGAGATACTTTCGAGAAGGAGCATGGTATGCAATTTGCCGATCTACTGGGATCCGAAGCACTGACATTTGACGATGTCTTGTTAGTGCCGGGTTACACTGAAGTGTTGCCCTCGGAAGTGGATTTGCGCACCCAGTTACACGAACGTCTCCAGCTCAACATCCCGGTCCTGTCGGCGGCGATGGACACGGTGACCGAGTCGCGCATGGCGATTGCGCTGGCGCGTCAAGGGGGATTGGGGGTGATTCACCGCAACCTGAGCCCAGAAGATCAAGCCGCCGAGGTGGACAAAGTAAAGCGCTCGATGTCTGGCATGATCGTCGATCCGATCACTCTGCCGCCGGATGCGACGCTGGGCGAAGCGGAAGCGATCATGGCACGCTACCACATCTCCGGTGTGCCCATCACTGACAACGGGCGCCTGGTGGGCATCTTGACCAACCGGGACATCCGCTTTGCGACCCAGCCGGATGCTCCGGTGCGTGAATTTATGACCAGTGAAGGGCTGATCACCGCGCCGGTTGGCACCTCGTTGGAAGAGGCGAAAAGCATTCTCCAGAAATACCGCATCGAAAAGCTGCCCCTAGTGGATGAACACTTCAACTTGCGCGGCCTGATCACCTACAAGGATATCCTTAAGAAACAAGACTTTCCCAACGCTGCGGTGGACAGCCGTGGGCGTTTGCTGGTGGCTGCCGCAGTAGGGGTGGGGCAAGACCTGGAACATCGTCTGGAGGCGTTGTTGGACGCCGACGTCGATGCGGTGGCGGTAGACACCGCCCATGGCCATGCCGAAGCGGTGTTGCGCGCGGTCCGGCGCATCAAGATGATCGCTCCGCACCTGCCTGTATTGGCAGGCAACGTGGTGACGGCGGAGGGCACGGAAGCTTTGATCGAGGCCGGCGCCGATTGCATCAAAGTGGGCATCGGTGCCGGCTCGATCTGTACCACCCGGGTGGTCGCCGGCGTGGGCGTGCCCCAGATCACCGCCATTGCCGAGTGCGCTCGCGTGGCGGTGCCGCGCGGCGTGCCGTTGATCGCCGATGGCGGCATTGAGTACTCAGGCGACATCGTCAAAGCGCTGGCTGCCGGCGCCAGCGCGGTGATGCTCGGTTCGCTCCTGGCCGGACTGGATGAATCGCCGGGGGAGATCGTGATGTGGGAGGGGAGGCGATACAAAGTGTATCGCGGCATGGGCTCCCTGGCAGCCATGAAGGGTTATGGGCGTGATCGCTACCTCTCGGCGCAAGATTCGGTGGAGCGCGGACAGCTGGCCACAGCGGGCAAATTGGTGCCGGAAGGGATCGAAGGACAAGTCTCCTACAAAGGTCCGTTGGCCGATTATATGTTCCAACTGATGGGTGGTTTGCGCTCGGGCATGGGCTATGTAGGGGCTGCCAACCTGCGCGAGCTGCGCGAAAAAGCCCGCTTTGTGCGCATCACCCAGGCCGGTCTCATCGAGAGCCACCCCCACGGAGTGTTCATCACCAAAGAGGCGCCGAATTATCAGATGCGTCCGCGTTAGGCAGAACACACCCCAACCCACGCAGAGTGGCAGAAAAACCTGTTTTGGATGATAATACAGGTATTACCATTATGTCAGAGGAATTCCAGATGGGAGAACGCACAACTGCCCAGGATAGCCTGCCCGTTGTGGTATTCGCTTGTACGGTGTTCCAAGAGATGTTGCAAGAGCTCCTCCCACAGGGTCTCGCCAGTCGGGTGCAATTCTTCGACATGGCATTACATGTGACACCCAAGATCATGCAACGCACCCTGCAGGAAGCGATCGACAGCGTTGAGCAACCCAGCCTGATCGTGCTGGCCTACGGATTGTGCGGCAACGGCCTGCACGGCCTCAAGGCGGGCAAGCACGTGCTGCTCGTGCCGCGGGTGGACGACTGTATCGCGATTATGTTGGGCTCGCGTCAAGCCTACCTGGAAGAGTTTCGGAAGGAGCCAGGCACGTATTATTTGGGACGCGGATGGCTGGAGGCGGACGTGTCGCGCATCAACCCTACGGGCACGAACGATGCCCGCTATGGTGCCGACCCCTTGACCACGTATGAGATCTATGCCGCCCAATACGGGCCGGAGACAGCCCAATGGCTGGTCGATCAGCTGTATCGCAATTATCGCAGATTGGTGTTTGTGGCGCACACGCAGGCAGAACTGGAACACTATCGCCCCCGTGTGGAACAGATCGCCCAATTCTGTCGGCGGTGGGGGATGCGGTATGAGGAGATGATGGGCTCCGATCGCTATATGCGGCGATTGATCGAGGTCGCCGCGGCGCTGGATCAGGCGGACGAGGAGTTCCTGGTAGTGCCCCCGGGTGGCGAGATCACCCAAGAGCAATTCCAGATACCGGGCGGTTGACCCACAGCCTGCCCAAACGCGCACCGGAAACTGCGCTGCCGTTGCACGGGACACTTGTGGCATAGGACACAGACCGCGCCGGGCAGCTTCGTCTTGTGAGTAGATAAATGAATGATTGTATAGCCAGTTGAGGACTTCCGCAATGCCTACAGTTACGGTGATCTATGGCGAAGAAGTACGCGAGCTGCCTGCCGCGCGGGATAGTGTGTTGGGCGATGTGATCATCGCAGCCGGGCTGCCGCTTGAGCAACCATGTGCCGGTCGTGGCACATGCGGCAAGTGTAAGGTGTTGGCCGAAGGAGGTTTGAGCCCCTTCGACGACGTCGAACTGAAACATCTCACCCCTGGCGAGCGAGCGTTACGTTACCGATTGGCCTGTCGGGCACGCGTGTACGAGGACGCGCGGGTGACCCTGGCGCCGATCGTGGTCTACTCGAATAAAAGCTTCCGCGCCAGCAATCGCTATAAGCGCGATGTCCACGTGCCACTCGGCCTGGCGATTGACCTGGGCTCGACCACGGTGGCTGCTTTCCTCACCATGTTGGACAACGGCGAGGTATGCGCAGGTGCCGCCACGCTCAATCAACAGACCGTCTTCGGCGGGGATGTGATCTCGCGCCTGGCTGCCGTGCTGCGCAATTCGGAGAACGCGGAGCGCCTGCACAACCTGGCGCTCGCTTCGATCAACCAGGCAGTGGATGCCCTGAAGCTGGCGCCCAAAGTGTACGCGCGCATCGAACGGGTGGTGATCGTGGGCAATGTCGCGATGCACCATCTGCTGGCCAAGCTGCCCGTGCACACCTTGGCGATGATGCCCTTCCAACCCTATGATAAATCACCCATTCGGGATGCACGCCCGCTGATGGGAGGCATCTTTCCGGAACACGTGCGCGTATCACTGCCCCCGTTGATCGGCGGCTTTGTGGGCACGGACACACTGGCCTGTCTGGCCTATTTTGGCTTCGACAATCCGCCTGGCCCCATCGCTGCGATCGACCTGGGCACCAACGGTGAGGTGATGGTCACCGACGGCAAGCGCATCCTCACCGCTTCCACCGCTGCCGGACCCGCCTTCGAAGGGGTGAACATCTCGTGTGGCACTCGCGCTGTGGACGGCGCCATCATCGGAGTGCGCCTGGCAGACGGTGAGCTGATCTACGACACGATCGGTGGTGCGGAGCCTGTAGGGCTGACCGGCTCTGGATTGCTGAGCATGGTGTGGACGCTGCGCCAGGCCGGGGTGCTGCGTGAGGACGGACGCTTCGCAACCGATCCACCCGTGCTGGCCGATCGCATCGTCCAGGATAGCAACGGCCGTCGTCTGGTGCTCACACCCGATGGCCGCCTGAGCTTCACTCAGAAAGACGTGCGTGAACTGCAAAAGGCCAAGGGTGCAATGCGCGCGGCGATGGAAATCCTGTTAAAACAGCTGCAATTGCGCCCTTCTGACCTGCAACGCGTCATCCTCACCGGTTCTTTCGGCGCCCAGCTGGATATTGAAGCAGTTTTGGGGGTAGGCATGTTGCCTCCCGTGCAGCGCGCGGTGGTGGAGACCATCCCGAACGGCGCCGGCTTGGGCGCTGCCATGTTCCTCTCCGACGAAGGTTTTGCCTGGGCTGAGCGCTTGGCAGCCCGTGCTGAGCAGATCAACCTGGACCAGGATGCCGACTTCATGCAGCACTACGTCCAGGCGATGGCGCTGACACCGGAGGGATGAGCCTCTGGCTCATCTGAAACGGTCGCTGGAGTTGCCTAGGCAATTTGGCGGATGCCGCTGCGAGGGCATGGGTGATTTGTGCGTTGTTAAGACCGCCACTTCCACGATGTGCCCTAATGTCACCTGTTATATCATGAAAGTGAAAGATCGAAGAGAGGTGGCACATGAAGGGATTGCTGATCCTCCTGTTGGGAGTTGTGATTTGGAGTGGCAGCCTGCTTTGGCCGGATGTGAATAGCTGGCTTTCCCCGACAGTGACACTGGCAGCGCTGGCGGGGTTGACCGCTTTGTTGAGCCTCTCTGCGGTGGCGGGACGCTTGGGCCAACGCCGCCGGCCGGAGTGCTGCGACACGCCGCCGTGTAAGGACATTCCCGACTGCACGACCCGGCCTGCCACTGTGACGCTTTCCTCACGGTAATCCTTCGGCCTCCGCCTGCCCAGAGATTCCAGCGATCCGTTTCAGTATTCGTTGGATCGCTCCTAAGTCGCTGCACGTCGCGTTGCAGTTCTTGGAAAACGTGTCCGCTGGCCTGGTGGGGTCAGAGGTGTTCCCCAGCCGCATTGAGCACACCGTATGGTAGGTGTCCACGAACCACGAGGAGCGCACTCTTGCCTGTACATTGCCTGGTCGTGCTTCGCACAATACCTCACGGGCGGGGCTTCCGCATCGTGGGCAAGCAAGGAACCCAGCTGAATGTTGGACCGATCGTGAGAAGGTCGTGAAACACGTTGTTCTTATGGGGTAAAGACCTGTGGCCCAGAGGAGCGACATGTACCATCCCAGGCACTCCTTCCGCTGGCCACAGGTCCTCCTCCACCGGAGCGGTGGAATTCAGCGCCAATCTGATGTGACGATCAACACTTTCTCAGGTTGTTGCGGGTCATTGGTGCGCAGACGAATATCAAAGCGATGCGGTCCACCCATTCCCGGTGGCATAGTGAACTGGAGAGCGATTACGGTGCCCTGACCGGGAGCAATCACCGTCGAACCGACGGTTGCCTCTTTGGGCGGTCAACAACCTTCAACGAGCTCAATGGCTGGTTTCTCGAGGATGATTAGATCACTGTCACCGACGTTCTGCACCCGAAATTCGGCCGTGACACGCTTGTTGAAAGGCAAGGTGCCAAGGTCAATCCGCTCACGATCAACCACGAGCTTTGGTCCACGGATGCTGGAAGAGGGCATCTCGTCTTCCTCTTCCATGGCAATGAAGTCGCCGTGCCAGTGATGGTACCACACCGCACCGGTATAGCCGTTGACGCTGAGCATACCAGTCACCCTGCCGTCTCGCTCAATATGCAACGTATAGTAGCCATAGAAAGGTTCTGCTTCACCGGCCTTCAGTCCGGCGTTTAGCTGGTCCAGGTACTTCTGTGCCTGCTCAATCGCCTGCTCAGGTGTCACCGGCATGGTGGCGTCAGAACTTCCACGCCAACGCATCATACCCCAGCCGCCCATATGGCCGTATTTTAGATTCCACATCATGTTAGGACCCGGCTCGGGATAGACTTGACCGGTGTAGCGATCCACCAACAACTCAAAGGCGCCGACGCCAGTGCTTTTCTCGCGCACCTCGGCGTAGAAGTTGCCGGTGAATTCCATCACTTCAGCCAGTTCGAGATCGCTGTTGCCGATCCCTTCCAGAAACTTCTGGACATTCTCACGTGCTTGTGCCAGAGTGAGCGGTTTGGCATCGGGATCAACACCTGCCCAACCACCTGGCATCATCGGGCAACCTGCTCCACCGCCC
Organism: Ardenticatenia bacterium; assembly: GCA_003130875.1. Lineage (GTDB taxonomy): Bacteria > Chloroflexota > Anaerolineae > 4572-78 > NAK82 > NAK82. The sequence goes on along the minus strand of QEXY01000033.1, from coordinate 15,607 downwards.
ATCATTCCCATTGGGCCAAAACCGTAAGGGATGGTCCCCGTGTAAGCTTGGGCATAGCTGCTCCATGGCCCCCAGCCTCCCATATGCCCTTGGCCCATCCATCCCCCACTCCATGGGCTCTGTGCCCGAACTGGGAACGTTATGAGGCTGATGAGCAGCACTGCCACACCTACCAGGCCTAACAATACTATGCTACCAAAGATAAACTTTCTAGGTATCACGATGTTCCTCCTTTTACACTTTTGAGTGTTTAAATAGTTCAACTGTGTCTTGGGACTGGTGTTACACATCAGGGTGTTACACGTGCCTATTCGGCGACATACTTACACTATAGATCCCTACGGTGAAGTTGTCGTGAAGTATCTGTGAAGGTTTGGTAAAAGATGTTCGAGAAACTCCAATGCGGTCAGCTGGTCTCCTGTCACAGACGCCATCAGACGATCACGCCACCCTCCAGCTCCATAGGGCGATAAAAAACTGAGACTGATCAAGGTGCGAGCAGACACAATAAACGAGGGTGTTGAAAAAGTCCCTTGACCGCTCAGATTTTCATAGGAAAATGGGCTAATAAAGCGGGTAACTAAAGAGTTTTTCAACACTCTCAATAAACTCAAGTTGCCACCTTTGACTGGGTACATTATCATTTTGAGACAAGGTTTGCCTCAATCCGAGCCGCGCGCGTGGTAGGGGGCGATCGGCTGGTCGCCCCTACCGCTCCCTGACAGTCGCGGCTCGGTTACATGATCGCGACGGCACGGATGCCATCGCGGCGATCATCTCAGGTCCTGCTTCATCAGTTCGTATTGCTCCCGCGTGATTTCCCCCCTGGCATAACGCATTTCAACAACCTGCCGTGCCGTCAGATGATCACCAGTTGATGCAGGACGCCTTCCAACCTGGGAAAAGAGGTTGCCAACCACCCAAAGCGCCAGAGCAATCAACACCCCCCATGCCAGGATCATGAAAATCAGCCCGAACATGCCGAAACCCATCATCGTATTGCCTCCTTCTCAAGCCAGATCATCGTGCATCTGCAAGTATTGCTCGCGCGTGATCTCCCCCCTGGCATAACGCAGCTGAAGTGCCTCCATGGCCGACCCGCCAGAAGAGAAGGGGTTTCCGGATGCGCCTGCTGGCGCATGCCCGCCTATCTGTCGCACCAACCAGATTGCCAACAACACCAGTCCTCCGACAAGAGCAATGGTCATAAGCCAGCCGAAGGCAACCCCAACCGGATTGTAACCAACGAATCCATTACACAAACTGCCCCAAAAGCCCATCATCGTTTTGCTCTCCCCTCCAAATCGAAACGAGGCCAAAATTTAGAGCTGGCCCTTATCTCATAAGTATTATCAACGAGGGGGTTGAAGATAGAGTGAAGGGGTCTTAAAGATTCGGTAAAGGATGGAAACAATGAAATTTCGAGCCAGTGTATCGGTCAGCCAAACGGCACACTCCGCTTACACTGGCTCTAAGAGGCAACAGGCAGAGTAAACGTAAAGGTGCTCCCCTTACCGGGTCCGGCACTCTCAGCCCAAATGCGGCCACCGTGGGCTTCCACCAGGTGTCGGGCGATGGTCAGGCCAATACCGCTGCCACCGCTGGCACGTGACCGAGAACGATCCACACGGTAAAAACGCGTGAAGATGAGCGGCAAATGTTCCGCACTGATACCGATGCCAGTATCGGTCACAGTGATGTGCACCTCAGCTCCGCGCTGTTGAGCGGAAACCAGTACGTGGCCACCTGGAGGGGTATATTGCAATGCATTGCCGAGCAGGTTGAGCAGCACCTGGCCAATACGCGCTTCGTCAGCCCACACAGCGGGCAGATGCTCAGGCAAACTGGTAGCCAGCTGCACCCCTTTTTCTTCAAACTGGTGGCTCAGACGTGCGACTGCCGTGTTGATGAGCTGTGTTACAGAGATCGGTTGGGGGTGCATTTCAATTGCACCACTTTCGACGCGGCTGAGATCCTGCAGGTCTTGGATCAGTCGCTGCAAGCGTTCAGTCTCGTGATATATGCGCTGGAACGTGGAGATGTCGGCTGGGATGACTCCATCCATCAAACCTTCCAGATAGCCCTTAATGGTGGTCAGCGGCGTACGCAGCTCATGGGCCACATCGCCGATCAACTCACGCCGGGTGGTCTCGATCCGCTCCAACTGTGTCGCCATCTGGTTGAAGCTAATCGCCAGGCAACCCAGTTCATCCAGATTGTCCGGATCATGCGTGCCGGGCAGTTCCACCCGCTCGTGATAATGGCCCTCGGCAATCCGCTGGCTGGCCATCATCATACGGCGCACCGGCATCACAATGCGGCGGCTGATCACAGTGCTCGCAATCACCGCCACGAGGAAGGCAGCAACCAACGAGAATATCAAGGATTCATTCATCGCCCGACGAAAGTTGGTGAAGAGGTCTTCCGCTAAGGCTGGTGAAACTGTCTGCATTGCGGTTGCCATCGCGGCCAGGTGGCGTTCAAAAGCACTAGGCATAAAGTACTCAACAGCCGAGATGAGCACGATGATGCCAACAAGAATGACAATAAGATAGGAAACAAGCAGTTTCCAGACCAGATGGCGGCGCACATAGTGGACTGCCCGGATCACTTTTCGTCCTCGAAGCGATAACCTACTCCGCGCACGGTAACGATGAAGCGCTCATCTCCCAACTTCCGGCGAATGTGACCGATATGAACATCCACCACGCGCTCTTCCCCGTAGAAATCATAGCCCCACACCTGTTCCAACAGCTGTTCACGGCTGAGCACCATGCCATAATGTTCAGCCAGTGTGCGCAACAGGTCAAACTCAATCGTGGTTAGACTCACCGGCTGTTCGTCCACCCAGACTTGCCGGCTGGCAGGATCTATGCGCAGGTGTCGAAAGACCAGCATCCCCGAATCAGCACCTGCACTGGACTGAATGCGGCGCAGCGCCGCTTTGACACGCGCGACCAGCTCTCGCGGGCTGAATGGCTTTGTAACATAATCGTCAGCACCTACGGTGAGACCGACGATCTTGTCTGTCTCATCGGATCTGGCAGTCAACAGAATGACATAGACACTCGACTCGCGGCGTAGCTGTGTCAAGACATCCAGCCCATCCATCCCGGGCAGCATGATATCCAACACGATCAGATCCGGCCTGATAGAGCGCGCTGCCTTCAACCCAGAGGTACCGTCTGTGGCAGTGTAGACTTGGTAGCCCTCCTTGCGCAGATAAGCGGCCACAAGTTCTACAATGTTCTGTTCGTCATCAATCACTAGTATTTTGCGAGCGCTCATATCCGTGTTCGGCTTCTTGTGTGGCAGTTTGACCAGCTCGTTACCGCTTTTGATCCCCCTTAGAGATTTCCAATAGTCTCTACCTTTTCCAGCCTCTCGAGGTGAAGGTGCTGAAAAAATTTACGGAAATTCAGGCTAGGCTAAGACGCATAACGAATAATATGGACAATGTGGCAAAAAAACAAGGATGACCAGACATTACGCAGTTGCGCTTGAAGTGCTCGAAAAGTGATCGAAGGATGCCAAGTAAGGTCGACGATCCAGTCTGAGTGACTCTTTCAACTTCCTCACCACCTCTTGACAGCTGTGCAGGGGGATGCTATTGTAGGCTGGCTATGCGTATCAGCGGGTCGTGCTTACACCAGATATTTTCCCACGCGATCGAAGCCTATCCCTACGAGTGCTTCGGCTTCTTGGTGGGGATGGAACACCAGGGCGGTGTCGTGCATCGCGTCGAGCGGGGCAACAACGTGCTCCATGGTCAACCCGCGCGCTTCGAAATGGACGCCGTCGATTTTGTCCGCACCGTGGAAGCGGCGGAGCATACAGGGATGGCGGTCATCGGCTTCTATCACTCTCATCCCGACTGGCCGGCAATCCCTTCCCGAGAGGATCTAAAGCGGGCGTGGAGCGGCCACTACTATCTGATCGTGTCCGTCATCGAGCGCCATCCGGCGACGGTGACCGTGTGGCGGCTGGCCGATGACGCGCCCCACCGCTTCCTCGAAGTGCCTCTGGAAGTGACCGAGACGGCATAGGCTGGTTATCTCTCCTTTGAATGTGCTACAATAGAAACTATGGAAGAAGGCGCTCCGGTGCGCTTTGTCGTGGATGTGATGCTGGGCAGCTTGGCCCGCTGGCTGCGCTGGCTGGGTTACGACACCGATTATGCCAACGACCGGGACGACCGGGAGCTCGTGCGCATCGCCCGTGCCGAAGGGCGCGTCCTGCTCACGCGCGACAGCACGCTGGCAGTCCGACGGGGTATCTCTGCTATGCTGATCGAGAGCCAGGTGTTGGATGAGCAGCTGGCCCAAGTGGTGCGCGCCTTTCCTCTGCCTCAGGGGATGTCGTTGCCTCGTTGTTCCGAGTGCAACACACTGCTCCAAAATGTCTCGCCGGATGCGGTGATGGACTGTGTGCCGGTTTACGTCTACCGCACCCACAAACATTTTCGTCGCTGCCCGGGATGCGGTCGCATCTATTGGCCCGGCAGCCACTGGGAACGCATCGGCCGTCGCCTGAAACGGATGGGGCTGGAAGAGCGCGATCCCAATCCGACAGACGCTCCATAGTGCGCTTCGCCTTCCGGATAGGCTTTCCCAATGGCCATTTGTTTACCTCCCCGCCTTGGCGTATAATAGCCTGCCAATACGCACCGCCCGGTGCTATCGTGGTTTTGTCAGGTTAAAAGGTTATGGGTGGCAGATTAGCACTTCCTTATGTACCATACGGATGGAATTTGATGGCTGACACGATGATCCGTGACCTAGACCTGCTTCGATCTCCCGAATATCGACGGAAACTTTCCCAATGCGTGCATTGCGGCTTGTGCCTGTCTGCCTGTCCCACCTATGCCATCTTCGGGGTGGAGACAGATGGCCCACGCGGTCGCATTGCGTTGATGCGCGCCGCCGCTGAGGGCAGAATGAACGTGGAAGACTTCCGCCGCGCCTTCGCGCCACACATCATGCTGTGTCTCGCCTGTCGCGCGTGCGAGACAGCATGTCCGTCCGGTGTGCAATATGGCGCCCTGGTGGAGGTCGCCCGCCTGGTGGTGGAACATAACCGCACGCCCAGCTTGGGGGAACGCTTGCTGCGCTGGATCGGCATGCAGCTGGTATTGCCTCGATTATGGCTGTTGAAGCTGCTTGCGCGGCTGCTCTGGCTCTATCAGGTCAGCCGGCTGCAGCGGGTGGTGCGTGCCTTCCGCCACTGGCTGCCCAAGACACTCCGCGCGATGGAGGACATCCTGCCGGCCATCGTGCCCCGTTACCACGATTATCGCCGACCGGCGCCCGCACTGGGAACGCCCCATGGACGTCTGCTTTTCTTCACCGGCTGCATCCAGGAAGCATTTCTTTCCCAGGTCAACCAGGCCACCCTGCGGGTGCTCCAGCGCAACGGTTACACGGTCTATGCACCGACTGAGCAGACCTGCTGCGGCGCCCCCCATCTGCACATGGGCGACCTGGAGACGGCCCGCCAACTGGCACGGCGCAACATCGATGTCTTCCTGAGTCAGGACGGCCAATATGAAGCGGTGATCTGCAATGCAGGAGGATGCGGCACCATCCTGAAAGAATATCCCCACCTGCTGGCGGATGATCCCGCATATGCCAAACGCGCTCAGCGCTTCGCGGCGCTGGTCAAGGATGTCAGCGAGTTTCTCGCCGAGCACCTGAATGTACCTCCACGGGGCGAGGTCAAGGCACGTGCCACCTATGCCGATTCGTGCCACCTGCGCCACGGCCAGAAGGTGGTAAGCCAACCGCGCAAGCTGCTCAAATCCATCCCCGGTTTACAGCTGGTGGAACTTCAGGCACCGGATCGCTGTTGTGGCAGCGCGGGCGTGTACAACATCGCCCAGGTGGATGCCGCCAACGCCATCCTGGACGCCAAGATGGCCGACATCGCCGCCACTGGCGCCGATTTGATCGTGACGACGAACACAGGTTGTCACATGCAGCTGCTCGCCGGCGTGCGTCGCGCCGGCCTCCCAGCCAAGGTGATGCATCTGGTCGAGGTGCTCGATCTCTCATACCGCATCGGCGATGGAACCTTTGCTACGTTCCCTGTTTCTCAAAGGGAAGAGACTCGATGAAAACCACCGTGACGCCCACAGCAATTTCTGCTTCGCCTTTTGATACCCTCGCCCGGCTGCTGAGCGACGGGCAGGTCATCACCCATCCGGTCGAGCTGATCCCCTATGAACGCGACGGCACGCTGGTGCGCGGAAGGCCTCAGGCGGTGGTCCTACCCCACTCTCGGGACGAGGTGGTGCGCGTGATGCGCTGGGCCGCGGAACATCGCATACCACTGGTCGCGCGGGGTGCCGGCACCGGGCTTTCCGGTGGTGCCGTCGCCGAGGATGGCGGTGTGATCGTCAGCTTTGCCCGTATGAAGCAGATCCTGGCGCTCGACCGCGAGGGCGGCCTGGTGATCACTCAGCCCGGTGTCACCAACCAGATGCTGGATGAGACGGTCAAGAAGCTCGGGCTCTACTTCCCGCCCGACCCATCCAGCGGGCGCGCGGCGACGATCGGCGGCAATATCGCCGAGAATTCCGGTGGACCACACTGCTTCAAGTATGGCGTGACCACGAACTATGTCAATGGCCTGGAAGTGGTGCTGCATGATGGGCAGGTGCTGCGGTTGGGCGGCGCCGCGGCAGACTATCCCGGCTACGACTTCATCAGCCTGTTCACCGGCAGCGAAGGCACTTTGGGTTTGATCAGCGCCGCCACGTTGCGCTTGATGCGCAACCCGCCCGCGGTCAAGACGATGATGGCCGCATTCGATTCGGTGGAAGAGGCAGGCAACGCGGTGTCCGCCGTGATCGCGCAGGGCTTGATGCCGGCCACGATGGAAATGATGGATCAAAAGATGATGCGCATTATCGAGGATTATGTGCACGTCGGCCTGCCGGTGGAAGCGGGCGCCGCGCTGATCATCGAGGTGGATGGCTATCCGGAGAGCTTGGACGCCCAAATGGACGAGGTGGTGGACGTGCTCCGTCGCCAGAACGCGCGCGAATTGCGCATCACGCAGACCCCCGAAGAGCGCGAGAAGCTGTGGTATGGGCGCAAGAGCGCCTTCGGCGCCATTGCCCGCCTGGCGCCTTCCTATTATGTACTGGATGGGACGGTGCCGCGCAGCCGGCTGGGCGCCGCTCTGGCAGGAGTGGACCGCATCTGCAACGCGCTCAACCTGCGTGTAGCTAACGTCTTCCATGCTGGCGATGGCAATTTGCATCCCCTGGTGCTGATCGAAGACCCCGATGACCACGAGCTGCTCGAACGGGTGCACGAGGCGGGGCGCCAGATCATGCAGCTGTGCCTGGAGCTGGGCGGCAGCATCACCGGCGAACATGGTGTGGGGATCGAGAAACGCGCTTATATGGCGCTGATGTACGACCACGCGGCACTCTCGGCAATGTGGGACGTCAAGCACGTGTTCGATCCCGACGGTCTGTTCAACCCGGGCAAGGTGCTGCCCCCACTGCCGACCGTCGCACCTTCTGCCGAAGTGCTCACCGCGAGTGTGCCCGATTCGCCTTGCGTGCCCACCTCAGCAGAAGAAGTGGCAGGAGCGCTGCGGGCTTGGATGGCAGAAGGACGCGCTGTTTATATCCGCGGCGCCGCCAGCAAGTTCACTCCGCCCCAAGAGGACGGCGCGGCGGTGCTTGCCACACACGCACTGCGCGGCATCAGCACCTACGCCCTGGAAGACCTCTACGTGACCGTGCGGGCGGGCACTCCGTTGGCCGAGCTGCAAGCGGAGCTGGAACGCGATGGGATGTGGGTGCCCCTGGTCTCCCCCTGGCCGGACGCCACGCTGGGCGGCATCATGGCCAGTAACTTCAACGCACCCTTGCGCATGCGCTATGGTACCATCCGCGACCTGGTGCTTGCCGCGACGATGGTGCTGCCGGATGGGCGCATCATTCGCATCGGGCGCCCCGTCGTCAAGAATGTAGCGGGATACGACCTGCACCGTTTATTTGTGGGATCGTATGGCACCCTAGGTGTGATCACCGAGGCAAGCTTGCGCTTGTATCCGCTGCCGCGCGCGCGTGCCAGCTTGCTGATGCCGTGCGACGACCTCTCTCAGGCATTGCGATGCGCCGGCGCGCTGCTTCCGATCTGTCTGATCGCTTCTGCCCTGCTCATCTGCCACCACCCCTCTCCCATCGAGGTAGAGGGTACGCGCATCGAGTCGCCCTATGTGGTGGTCTACACCGCTGAGGGAGTGCCGGAGGATGTGCGCGCCGAGCTGCGCCAGGCGCATACCGCATTGCAATCCATCGGGGTCTCCGACGTATGGGAGAGCACCCAATGGCACGGCAATGCCCTCTGGGCGGACCATCTGGCTGATGCCACTTTGGGAACGCCAGCCGAACTGATACGGGTGGGCGTCGGGCGTAAAGACCTGCCCCAACTGCTGAAGCGCCTATCTCCCCACTTGGACGAACGTCCTTATTGTGCCGATGTCGCCACGGGATTGCTCTATGTGCCGGGCGGCGTCGCCTACTTGCCGTACATGGAACCCATCGCAATCGAGATGGGCGGCTACGCCATCCGCGCGACGGCGCCATGCCTGAGCGCCGATGGCGCCGCCGGATGCAGCCGCGCACCGGAGGGCTGGGAACTGATGCGTCGGCTGAAGGCGCGCTGGGATGCGCATCACCGCTTGAACCCTGGCCTGCTGTTCCTGCGCTGATGCGCTTAGGAAGGTGGAACGCTCATCTTGAGCTCGATATCAACACATCTTAACCATTTCAGGAGATGATGGTATGCCAGACGAATTAACGCTTCAAGTCCCCGAACGCATCCTGCTGGGTCCTGGACCGAGCATGGTGCATCCGCGCGTGCGCCGCGCGATGAGCCAGCCCGTGTTGGGTCACCTGGATCCCCAGTTCCTGGCCCTGATGAGCGAGATCCAGGAGGGGCTGCGCTACGTGTTCCAAACCCAAAACAAAATGACCATCCCGGTTTCGGGCACTGGCAGCGCTGCCATGGAATGTGCTCTGTGCAACTTCATCGAGCCAGGTGACAGTGTGGTCGTCTGCGTCAACGGCTACTTCGGCACACGTATGTGCGATATGGCAGCGCGCTACGGCGCTACGGTGCGTCGGCTGGACAAAGCATGGGGCGACATCTTCTCCTTCGAGGAGATCGAAGCGGAGCTCAAGAAAGGACCAGCCAAGCTGGTGGCCCTCGTCCACGCTGAGACCTCCACTGGTGCCCTGCAGCCGATCGAGGGCCTCGCCGAGATCGTCCATCGCTACGACGCCCTGTTGGTGGTTGACTGTGTCACCTCGTTGGGCGGCGTGCCGGTGAAGGTGGATGAATGGGGCATCGATGTCGCCTACAGCGGCACCCAGAAGTGCCTGGGGGCACCGCCGGGTCTGGGTCCTATCACGGTGAGCGAACGCGCCATCGAGGTGTTGCGCAACCGCAAGACTCCGGTTGCCAACTGGTATCTCGACCTCTCCTCCATCGAAAAGTATTGGGGCAACGCGCGCACATATCACCACACTGCGCCCATCTCGATGAACTACGCCTTGTATGAGGCACTCCAGATGGTGCGCGAAGAGGGACTCGAAGCACGCTTCGCCCGCCATCGACGCCATGCCGAAATGCTATGGAATGGGCTTGAGGAGATGGATCTGGCGCTGCACGTCCCGCTGTCCCATCGACTACCGATGCTCACCACGGTGCGCATCCCCGAGGGCGTGACGGACATAGAGGTGCGCAGCCGCCTGATCAAAGAGTACAACATCGAGATCTCTGGCGGCTTCGGCGAGCTGGCCGGCAAAATCTGGCGCATTGGACTGATGGGCTACTCATCGCGCTCGGAGAATGTGACACTGCTCCTCAACGCCCTGAAGGCAATCCTGGGACGCTGATCCTGTCGCAGTTTCCTCGCAGCACAACATCGGGGCAGAGCGATTTATCTGCCCCGAAGGCTTTCAACTCCCTGCTGCGGTACAGACGTCCGCATTCACATCGTCAACACCACCTTGGCGGTGGCCTGTTGGGAGTCTGCCAGCGTGCGAAATGCCCTCTCGAAGTCATCCAGCGGGAAGGTGTGGCTGCGCAATAAATCCGCGTCGACCACGCGCCGTGCCAGCAGATCCAGCGCGATGGGGAAATAGTGATTGGGAATGGCGTGCGAGGCGCGCAACTGGAGCTTTTTGAAGTGAAAGGCGTTGACGTCGAAGGTCACTGCCGCGCCCGCGCCGAACTCGATGCCGATGAGTCCGATGATGCCGCCGAAACAGGCAATCTCGAACGCCAGAGGCAATGTGCGCGGCGGCGCCGTCACCAGGACGCGCTGCACCCCCTGGGGCACCGCCCCCTTGATCACCGCGACGACGTCGTCTTCCGCCTGGCTGAGCACCACATCGGCGCCCATCTGAAGGCCCAGCTGCAGGCGATACTGACCCCGTGGTGTGGAACGGGTGGAGCCCACCAAGAAGACACGCCGCGCGCCGCGCAGCTTCGCCAGCCTCGTCACCATCAGCCCGATCGGACCAGGACCGAAGACGACCACCTCATCGTTCAGATCGGGGTCGGCGCGTTGCAACAAATCCAACGCCACAGTCAGTGGCTCAGCCAAGGCCGCTTGCTGGGGCGCCAGTGCCTGCGCATCGTAGGACTGCACCATGTCCTGACGCACACGCAGGTAGTCGGCGAAGCCGGCGCGGTCATCCATATAGCTGGTCAGATTCTGGCAGTACAAGGAGCGGCCATTCTTGCAGGGCGCGCACACGCCACATGCTGTGTGGTTCTCCACGATGACCGCATCGCCCTCGCGCCAGCGTTCCACCCGTGCGCCGGTTGCGGCGATGACCCCGACCACCTCGTGGCCCAACGGCGTCCATTCCGCATTGTGGCGCAGGAAGTGCAGGTCGGTGCCACAAATGCCACATGCCGTCACACGCACCAACACCTCATCCGGCGCCGGGTCAGGGACAGGGAGTTCACGCAGCTCAAACTGGAAAGGGGCTTTGCCCCACAAGGAACGCATGGTCTTCATAGGCAACCGTCTCCTCGGCCTTGCACGGTTCTGGATGTGCAGTTTCAGCCCTTGATCGCACCGACCAATAGCCCGCGCGCGATATAACGCTCCAGAGCAATCGCGATGGCGATGACGGGCACGATCATGATCAGGATCAGCACGGACATATACCACCACTGGGGTCCACGGGTAGCGTTCTGCGCCGCGACTGTGAGCGGCAGGGTCTGCGACTTGGCACCGGAGAGGAAGAGGGCCAGCAGATACTCATTCCAGGCGAACACCAACACGAACAGGAAGGTGGCCACCAGGCCGGGCACTGCAAGCGGCAGCACGATCGACCAGAAAATGCGATAGCGCGAAGCGCCGTCAATGGCTGCGCACTCCTCCAGCTCGACGGGAATGGTCTGGAAGTAATCGCGCATTAGCCAGACCACAATGGGCAGGTTGACCGCCAGATAGGTGATGATCAGCGCAGCGTGGGTGTCCAACAGCCCCAGGCGCTGGAAGAGCACATAGATAGGGATCACCACAGCGACGGGCGGCAACATACGCTGAGAGATGAGCCAGAACGCAATATCGCTGTTTTTCAAAGTGCGCTGAAAGCGACGCGCTACCGTCTGCAGCAGAATGATAAACAAGGCCACTCCTGCCGGAATGGCGATCTGCCATGGTGCGCCCAGCACGATCGCGAAAACGACCACGACCAGCGCACCCAGGAAGGAAAGGATGATCCCCAAACGCGGCCGATACTCAAAGCGGGTCAAGCCATAGGCAGCCGCAGTGCCCAGCAAGAGTGCTAAGATGGCACTGGTCGGTGCCACCACCACGGTGTTGAAGTAGTTGCGCCGCGTGTCATTGGCCAAGTCGCCCACCAGGATGTACTCCCAGGCGTGCAACGAGGGTTGGAAATCGATAAACGGCAGGTAAAAAGGCCCCATGTTGACGTCAATGGGCAACTTGAACGAGGTGACAAGCAACCAATAGAGCGGAAAGAGCACCACACCCGTCCAGATGATCAGGATCAGATAGGAGATGGCCATCTCCAAGAAGGACAGGGCAACGGGAGAACGGCGCCGGAAGATGTTGCGGATCACCATAGCTTACGCCTCCACAACCCGACGACGCAGAATGTTGACATAGCTCATGCTGAGGAAAGTGACCATGAACAAGAGCATATACGCGATCGCAGCGGAGCCACCCAAATCCAGCGTGCGCCAAGCGATGAAGGCGTGCAGAGTCATCGACTCGGTGGCGGTGCCAGGCCCGCCGTTCGTGAGCACGTTGGGCAAGTCTACGATCTTGAACGCCTCGATCATGCGGATGAGGATCAGCGTCGTGCTGACCGGCAGGATTTGAGGCAGGGTGATATGCCAGAAGACCTGCCAGCGGTTCGCCCCGTCGACCAAAGCGGCTTCCATCAGCTCCACCGATTGACCCTCCAGAGCAGCGAGCAGCACGATGAACATGAAAGGCGTCCACTGCCAGATATCGCTGATGATGACCGCGGCACGTGCACCCCACGGATCGTTGACCCAGGAATACAACCCCAGCCCCAATGCCTGCCAGATGGGCTGGAAGGGTCCTTTATCGGTATCGGTCATCATGCGGAAGGTGTAGGCAATGCCCACCGGCGTGATCATCATCGGCAACAGGAAGACGACGCGGAAGAAACGCCGCGCGGGCAGGCGCTGCGTGGTCAAGACCGCCAGCAATAACCCCAGGGCATATTGCACTGCAATGCCGATAAAGACATAGAGCAGGGTGACCACCACAGTGCCCGGCCTTCCTCCAGGGCTGAGCGTATGCGCCAGCAACCAGGCGAGCAAGCTGAGCAGCACCGCGGTCAGCACCCGCCCGACCAGGCTGACCACTCCGTATCCGCCGGTGCGAATGTACCGCACCAACCACCACACCAGAAACGCCACAATCCCCAGAAAGAAGGCCCACCCGAGAGGCGATGGACTGGCAATCACCCCCACAAAATGGTCTTGTTCACTGCCGAACAACAGCTTGTGATAGTTCGCCAGTCCGACGAAGTTGATCTCGAACCCCCCTTTGACAAACTTGAGGCGGGACAGGGAGAGCGACAGGGAGAGGAACAATGGGAAGATGGATAAGAACAACACCACCAACACGGCAGGTAGAATGAACACGTTGCCCGCCCAGCGTTCGATGCGCGACCCTACCGGGCGCGCCGCCGAGATAGTCGGAGTCTCAACCCCAAGTCCCGAGTCCGCCAAAACGGATCGCGAAACGCGTTCTGTGGTCATATACCCATCTCACAGTACATCCAAAAGTGTCTCAAGGTCCGGTGGCACCCGGACCTTGAGACGTCCGAAAACCTTCCACCGTAGCGGATAACCCCTACTTGGTGATGCCCAGCGTGCCGCGATAGGCCTCCAGCTGCTGCTCGCGACCCAGCTCTTCGGTGATCTCCTCCCAGCCGTCATAGATCTGCTTCATGCACTGCTCTTTGGTGATCTCGCCCGAGAGGAACTGGCTCACCGCCTTGTCGAGGACTACCTGCTGATAGCGCTGGTTCTGCGGGATGCGCAGGTCCAGGATCATGTTGGGGCTGTTGAGGCTGTCCTCGATGGCGCCCAGGTAGTCGCTGGCCGCCTTGGGGCTCATACCGGCCTTCACCCACAGCTCGCGGTTGAGGAACTGCGAGATGCGGTAGGGGTTGAAGCCCGTCTTGCCAATTGTCACATCGACGTTCGACTGCGCCGGCTGCGACATATAGGAGAAGAAGGCATAGGCGGCATCCTTCACCTTGGGCTTGGCCGCGGCGTTGATCCCACCCGACCAGCCTCCATAAGCGGCATAAGGAGCATGGTTCACGCCGTTGACCGCATAGGGGCAGATCTTCTCATCGCACGGCACCAGCTTGCCCGTCTTGCGGTCGAGCACCTTGGTGGAGCCAGGCAGGATGACCGAGCCGACCTTATCCTGCACCACCGAGGTCGCCGGATCAATGGCCAGCGTGCCGATGTCACCCCAGTCCATCGAGAGGGCACAGCGCCCCGAGGTGAAAAGGCTACGCGTATCGCCCACATCCAGGTTCAGCTCGTCGGGCGGCCCATACTTGGTCGTCTCGTTGTAGATGTCCAGCGCGGCGGCAAATGCCTCGTTGTTCACCAGGGGCTTCATCGTCTCGGTGTCGAAGAAGGCGCCCTGGCTGGTGCCCAAGCTCTGGATGAAACCACCCGCGATGGAGAAGATGAACCAGTATGCCTGGGCGCCGCGCTTCTTGGAAATGCACGAACCATAGTCCGGGTCACCGTCGCCGTTGAGGTCCTTGCCGTGGAACGCCTTGGCGATCGCCAGATAATCCTCCCACGTGGCAGGCGGCTTCATCCCCTCTTTCTCCAAAAGGTCTTTGCGATAGTAGACCATATGGAAGTCGCCGTCCAGGGGGATGGTGTAAATACGGCCGGCGTAGGTGGCGCTGAACTCACGGAAGAAGGGGGCGATGTCCTCCCACTGGATGTCCTTGTCGTTTTGCACGCGCTCGGTCAAGTCCTCCAGATAGCCCGGGATGATGTAGTCCACCATCCACTGTGGCGCGAAGACAAACGCATCGAAGCTGTTCGTGCCCGTGGCCATATCGGTCAGGATTTTCTGATACAGGTCACTGAAGGGCACCACAATCACGTTGATCTTGGCGCCGGTGAGGGCGGTGAACTCAGGACCACGCCGCTGCAAGGGCTCGGCGATCTGAGGACCGGTGAAGGTGAGGATGTTGACCTCGATACCTTCGAAGGGCTTCTCCTGTGCGACGGCTGTCTCAGGGCCACTGGCCACCACAGGTGTGACCGGCACCGCCAGCATAGCACATATGGTGAGCCACACAAGGGCAACAAACCATCGGATTCTCATGGTGCTCTCCTCCTTTTTAGTAAAAAGCGTTTCACTTGCCGAATCCTGATGTCATTCCACCGAATGACAAACCTGTTCTGCTGCTAACCCGCGCGACTCACTCCGAACATCCCATTGTTCACCATGCACGATCACTTAAATCGAGGCGTATGGCACTACTTGGGCTAAATGTCATCACCTCCTTTCACATGATCCATACCAGTCGTCAAAAACACAGGGGGATTGAAGTGGGCAATAAAATCAGCGCGCCGATGGCAATCTCCCCACCGCAGCGAGACGCCAACATCACCATGCCTCACCTGTGCAATTGGACATCTGCTGGGCATCTTATCCCCCACCGGTCTGCCGTTTGCTCAGGTAGACACCTTATGGTATCGATATCACAGCCATTTTTTATGATATATCAGAATCGGGCAGGAGTCAATAGCTAACAAACGAGGGTGTTGAAAAACTCTTTAGTTACCCGCTTTATTGGCCCATTTTCCTATGAAAATCTGAGCGGTCAAGGGACTTTTTCAACACCCTCAACAAACCCTAATTTTGAGCGAACAGGCACCCATGCGGCATAGTGCTACCCGCAGATGGACATCAAAAGCTGAAAGACTTTTTCAACACCCTCTAGCACGCAGATTTGACTACCCGATGACGCTCTGAGTATAATAACCTAATGTAACATTCCCAGATGCATTCGCCT
>QEXY01000032.1 GCA_003130875.1 Ardenticatenia bacterium | reverse complement strand
ATTCCGTATCATTGCGTGAATTCGATTGGCGTGAGAAAAATACGGAAAACCTGGCCGCACTCGGCCGCACACAGACCACCACCTGGGGCTGGTGCTGGTCGGTTCGGGATTGGCTGCTGGGCCCTTGACAGTTGACTGGAATGTGCTGGCAGGGGGCGGTGGCCACGAGGTCGAAGGTTCGCTGACACTGGACAGCATCATCGGCACGTGGTACAGTGGCAGTGGCGGCACCGCGATCTATCTGCCAATCATTCGCAAGTAGAGGTGATCGGCAAAGCAGTGCATAACACTCCGCTCTACGAGCGCATCTATGCCGTAGTGCGCCAAATCCCGCCCGGCAAAGTGGCTACGTATGGCCAGATTGCTGCGATCGTGGGCAACTGCACTGCGCGCATGGTGGGCTATGCGTTGGCCGCGTTGCCGTTTGACAGCGATGTCCCATGGCAGCGCGTGATCAATCGGTTGGGCAAAGTGAGTCCCCGTAGCGGCGGTGCTGGCAGCGCCTTGCAGCGTCAGCTTCTGGAAGCTGAGGGGGTGCATTTCGATCCCGAGGGGCGGGTGGACTTCGCCAAGGTCGGTTGGAATGGTCCGGAGCGGGAATGCCTCCAGGAGCTTGCCGCTGGCCTAGAGAGATTGGGCGATTCGGGATTGTCCTTGTAGAAATTGTAAGAATACTGCTAAACGAAAGATAGAGTTGCAATCCAATGGGATCGGGCTATAATAACCTCCTAAGCTTGTACGCTCGCTATATGCGCGTGGGCAAATGACCCATACCGCGCGCATCCCCTCATGGTAGCGATGCTCTGTCGGCCGGGCATATTTGTGTGTGACGTAGGCGTAAGTCGGATGAGTGGCGATCACGCTGAGGAAGTCTTGAGGAACTTCGTAGGTCGTCCTTATTGTAGCTAAACAAGGTGCTCTGTTGTGCGATCCCAGACACGTGGCAGCAAAGCCAACCTACAAGGCTTTCGCAACAATCCTTCAAGTATCCAGTTCGCAGAGGAGGAAAAAACTATGCGTAAGCTCTATCTGTTCAGTTTCCTGGTCGTCCTAGCCCTGCTGGTTACCGCCTGGCCGTCCTTGGCCCAGGCCTCCGAGCCGCAGCGTGGTGGTGCGATTGTGGTGGCTTACAAGGACGACTTGGCCACACTGGATCCAGCAATTGCATACGACTGGACCAACTGGCCAGCGGTCAAGATGGTCTTCGATGGCCTGCTGGACTATGATGACACTACCAACTTGCTGCCGCGTCTCGCGGAAGCGATGCCTGAGGTAAGTGCCGATGGCACGGTGTACACTTTCAAGCTACGCCAGGGTGTCAAATTCCACAACGGCCGTGAGCTGACCGCCGACGATGTGGTGTATAGCCTCACCCGTGTGTTGGATCCCGACACCGTCAGCCCGGGTGCTGGTTTCTACTTGGGCATCAAGGGCGCGCAGGAGTTCATCGACGGCAAGGCGACCGAGGTGGAGGGTATCAAAGCGCTGGACAAATACACGGTCCAATTCACCCTGACCCAGCCGGATGTCACCTTCCTGAACAAGATCGCCCTCAATTTCGCCTACATTGTGCCCAAGGAAGAGGTAGAGAAGGATCCTGCCAACTTCGGGCACAACCCGGTGGGCACCGGACCTTTCCTGTTTAAGGAATGGCAGCCCGGTCAATATCTGGTTTTTGAGCGCAATCCCGAGTACTTCTATGAGGGCCTTCCCTATCTGGATCAGGTCAAAATCGAGGTGGGTGTTGAACCAGATGTGGCTCTGTTGCGTCTGGAAACAGGAGAGATCCACCTGATGGGCGATCCGCCGCCCGGCGCCGAGTGGACGCGCATCTCCAATGATCCGGCATGGCAGAACCGCATTGAGGTGCAGCCGCAGGTTAGCACGATCTACATTGCCATTAATGTGACGTGGCCTCCCTTCGACAATGTGCTAGTGCGCCGCGCCCTCAATCATGCCATTGACAAAGAGCGCATCATCCAGCTGCTGAACGGTCGTGGCACTGTGGCCAATCAGATCCTGCCACCGCTTATGCCAGGCTATGACCCCGACTATCAGGGCTACGACTACAACCCGGAGAAGGCCAAGGCATTGCTGGCGGAAGCTGGCTATCCCGACGGCTTTGAGACCAGCATTGCGTGTATCGCTGTCGAGCCACAGCCCAAGCTGTGCGAGTCGTTCCAGGAAGACCTAGCACAGATTGGCATCAAGCTCGCCATCAACACGATGGCAGCGCCGAACGTGATCGATGACGCCAGCAACGGCCGCACACCCCTGACCTGGTCCGGTGGACTGGCCTGGATCCAGGATTATCCCGATCCGGATGACTTCTACGGCCCCATCCTGGGCTGCGACTCCAACGTGCCCGGTGGCTGGAACTGGTCGCGTTACTGTAATAAGGAGCTGCACGCCAAAGCGCTGGAGCTGCTGACCATTACCGATCATGAGAAGCGTATGCAGGGGTACAAGGAGCTGTTCCGGGCGCTGATGGACGATGCGGTCTGGGTGCCGGTGTTCAACGGCGTCTATACCGTGGCGCACTCCGAGAAACTACACGGGGAGGCAACGCTCACCCATCCAGAACACTCGCTGCGCTACGAGACGATGTGGCTGGAGCAATGAACTGACCCGGCAGAGGAAATCTTTCCTCGGTTATCCTATCTGTGAAAACAGGTCACCCTCGCCCTCATCTTGCCATTCGGCGAGAGAGGGTGAGGGTGTCTCGGGTATGGGGAGGTTTAGAGGCCCTTGGCAGTCGCTTCATCAGAGTTGCAAGAACATAAACCGACACAACCAGCTGTGCAAGAGCTTGGCAAACGTGCTGCTGTGACCGTTGTCGTTGGTGACAGCTACCTGGCGATGGCGTGGCGGCGATTGCGCCGTGATCGCGCCGCGATGTTAGGCGCTGTGCTGATCGGTCTCATCGTATTGGCAGCGATTTTCGCGCCCGTTTTGTCGCCCCACGATCCCACCAAGCAATACCGTGATGGTCTGACCAAGGGAGGGCAACCCTTGCCGAGCACGCTGGTGACCGATGGGAGCTTGCGCTTTCCTCTGGGCACCGACCCCAACGGACGTGACCTTCTCAGCCGCATCCTGTACGGTGCACGGGTCAGCCTGATAGTGGGCGTGTTGGCAAACGCCTTGGCTATCGCCATTGGTACTTTCATCGGTTCCATCGCCGGTTTCTTCGGCAACCCTCTGGAAACGCTCTTAATGCGTTTCACTGACATCATGATGGCCTTTCCCACCCTGTTGCTGGCGATGACGCTGGTGGCCATCCTGAAACCCAGCATGTGGATCATTATCCTGGTCATCGGGTTGGTGTACTGGACGTGGATCGCGCGGGTGATCTACGGTCAGGTGGTCGCCTTGCGCGAACGCGACTTTGTGGTGGCGTCGCGAGCGCTCGGATCACCGCGCAGCTACACCCTGACACGCCACATCCTGCCTCAATTGGTGCCCACCATTATCGTATGGGGTACGCTGGGTATTGCCACCAATGTCATGCTGGAAGCCAGTCTGAGCTATATGGGCATCGGTGTGCAGCCGCCTACTCCCAGTTGGGGTGGCATCATCCAGCAGGGCCAGTCGTTCTATCGCACGGCACCCTGGCTGGTGATCTTTCCCGGCTTGGCGATTATGGTGACCATCTTCGCTTTCAACCTGCTGGGTGATGGACTGCGTGATGCGCTGGATCCCAGCCAGAAAGGGAGGGTGTGAGCGATGGGCGCTTATCTGGCACGCCGTTTAATCCAGGCCATCCCGGTGCTGATCGGTATATCCTTGCTCACATTCTTCCTAATCTATTACCTGCCCGCAGATCCGGCGCGTATGTACGCCGGGCCAAGTGCTCGTGCCGAGACCGTGGAACGCATCCGCCACGAGTTAGGTCTCGATCAGCCGTTTTGGGTACAGTATTTTCGTTATATCACGCGCCTCTTGCAGGGCGACTTGGGCTTTTCCTATCGCAAGCAGATAGCTGTCACCGAGCTGATCTTGAGTCGCTTGCCTTACACGTTGGCGCTCATCGGTGCCGCTATCCTGGTTGAGCTGGCAATTGGGCTCACGGTGGGCATCGCCTCAGCCATTGGGCGCGGACGTTGGATGGATCGGCTGGGCATGTTCATCGCTCTGCTGGGCGTCTCGACCCCACCTTTCTGGCTGGGGTTGCTCTTGTTGTACTGGTTTGGTTACCTGATCCCGATCTTCCCGCTTGGCGGTGCGGCCAGTCCGGCCCACTTGGTGTTGCCGGCCTTAGCTGCCGGACTTGGTGGGGCAGCCTGGTATGCGCGCATGATGCGCTCCAGCATGCTCGATGTCCTGGCCAATGACTATGTGCGCACAGCGCGCGGCAAGGGGGCACATGAGCGACTGGTGATCGTGCGTCACGTGTTGCCCAATGCACTCAATCCCATCATCACCATGGCCGGGATGGACATCCCGTGGTTCATCGGGGGAGTGGTACTCGTGGAACGTGTGTTCAACTGGCCCGGCGTGGGGCGCATGGCTGTGGAAGCCATCGAAACGGTGGACGTGCCGCTCATCTTGGGCACCGTTATCTTCACCGCGGTCATGGTGGTGATCAGCGGGATCCTGATCGACATCGTGCAGAGCATTGTCGATCCGCGCATCCGTCATTTTACCCGTTCTGAAATTGCACATTGAATGGAGGACGAACCCTCTATGGCCACCTATCATCTTGATGAGAGCCGACCACACGCTTTTTGGGATAATTCGCATCCTCCGCGGCTGCGGATTGAGTCAGGCGATACGGTAGTGTTCGAAGTGTTAGAGGCCTCAGCCAACCAGATCCGCCCCGACTCCACCGTTGAGGCGCTCAAGACACTCAGCTTCGATCCCATCGCGCCGTTGACCGGGCCAGTTTATGTGGAAGGGGCAGAGCCCGGGGATGCGCTGGAGGTTGAGGTCATCAGCTTGGAGCACAAAGGTTGGGGTTGGGGGGCGGTCATCCCTGATTTCGGTCTGTTGGCGGAGGACTTTAAGGAACCCTATCTCCATCTGTTCCGCCTGGAGGGTAATTGGTGCTGGTTTAACAACCATATCCGCATCCCCTATGAGCCCTTCTGCGGTACTATGGGTGTCGCGCCGGCCGAGCCCGGCCGCTTCGGCACATTGCCGCCGCGGCGCAACGGCGGTAACCTGGACATTCGCCATCTGACGCCGGGGACGCGCGTCTTCCTGCCGGTTCTGGTGCCAGGTGCCCTGTTTTCCTGTGGCGATTGCCATGCCGCCCAGGGTGATGGTGAGGTCAACGGCACGGCTATCGAGATGCCTGCCACAGTGACGTTGCGTTTCCATCTCCACAAGGGTGCTAACCTTCCCGAATTGCGCTTCCGGACTCCGCCAGGCAAGAAGCTCACCACAGTGGATGAAGAGGGATACTACGTCACCACGGCGGCCGGGCCCGATCTTTTCAAGAACGCACAACAAGCGACTCGTTATATGATTGATCACATGACAAAGGAATACGGTCTGACGCGTGAGGAAGCTTACTGCCTGTGCGGCGTGGTGCTGGATCTCAAGATCAGCCAGATCGTGGACACGCCGAACTGGATGGTCTCGGCATACCTACCGCTGAGCATCTTCGTTTGACGGCAGGCCATTCTCGTCGGGCAAACTGCTTGTAGTCCGTCAGCCACCCTCTGGTTGTCTCAAACGCGCGGCAATGCCAAGCGTTTGGGTGGTCAAGCGGCAGAACTCTGTGTAGAAACGATCATATATGGCGCGTTGTCCGAGCTGTGGCTCATAGCGCCGGCGCAATTGGATCATACGGCGCAGGGTTGTATAGCCATCGTCCATTGGGATCAGCCCACAGCCCATTCCGGCCAGCAGCGCAGCACCATAAGCCGCTGCGGCGCTGCCTACTTCGGGTACCAGGACAGGCAGACCAGTCACGTCGGCTGTGATCTGGTTCCACAGTACACTCTCCGCCGGACCACCTGTCAGGCGCAGTTCATGGATGGCGATCCCTATCCGCTCCAGGCGTACGATCGTCTCACGCAGTGCGTAGGCGGTGCCCTCCATCACAGCACGGCACAAATCACCCCGCGTGGTCGTGGTGGAGAGGCCGAAATAACAACCGGCACGCTGCTGCTCGGGGTCGGGGTTGGTGGAGATGAGCAGGTAGGGGAGGTAGAGCAGGCCGTGTGATCCCGCCGGGGAAGCAGCGGCCAGTTCGTTCATCTGGATGAATTCGGGTTCGCGTGCTGCGTCGAAGAGCATCATTGCCAGCCAGCGGTAACTGCCGCCGGAAGCAACCACCTCGCGCATATCATAGCGCACAAACAGCCCAGGAATGACCGAGCAGGTGGTGTAGAGATCAGAGTGATATCCGCCTTCGGCGGTGGAGAAACACAACAGCTCGGTCGTGCCGCGCATGACCACCGACTGTCCCACATCCCAAGCACCAACCGCCAGCACCACCACCACTGAGTCCTGTGCCCCTGCTACCACTGGAGTACCCTCCAGCAGGCCGGTCTCCCGTGCAGCGGCTCGGGTCACCTGGCCGACTATGGCATGGGATTCGCATAACGCAGGGAATTTCTCCTCATCGAGACCGATCGCATGCACGAAGTGGCTGTTCCACGAGCGCTTCTCCCGATCGAAGGACAGGTGAAAGCCCCAATCGGACGTGGTTGCCACGAAGTTGCCGGTGAAGCGATAGACCAAATAGCTCAGGGTGGTGAGAAACTTGTAGGTGCGCGCGTAGCGTTCTGGCTCGTGCTCGCGAATCCACATCATACGAGGCTCTGGCTGGTCGTAGATGTTGTTGCCAGTCACATGACCAAGATCCTCGCCGAACAGCTGGCGGATGCGCGCCTGTTGTGCGGTGGCACGGGTGTCGGTCCAGATGAGTGCATTGCCGAGCAGTTGCCCGTGCGCATCAACAGGCTGGCAGGCACACCCTTGAGCGCTGAAGCTGATACCTGCGATCTGAACGGGGGCGATCTGGCTTTCCTCCAAGCTTCGCCGCACGGTGACACATACACCTTGCCACCAATCCTCGGCATTTTGCTCTTGGTGTCCGAGCGCATGGGTCAGGGTAGGATGGCTATGGGTCGCACTGGCGACAGTGCGGCCTGCCTCGTCAACCAGCACTGCCTTGGTATTGGATGTGCCGACATCGATCCCGAGCAGATAGTGCATCAGCGACTGTTCCCATCTTGAGGCGTATTTCTCAGCTGTTCGCTGGAGCTTCCTCTTCACGTACGGGGGCAATCAGCCACGCCTCGACCTCGCTGCCGACCGGGAACATCTCCTGCTCAGCTGGTAGCACCAACAGCGCGTTGGCGCCGACCATGGAGAGCAGACGGCCAGAGCCTTGGTAACCGGTGGTATGCGCGGTGTAGCGGCCATCAGGATGATGTGTCACTACAGCACGCTGGAATTCAGTGCGATCGGGTTCGTGGCGGACAGCGTGCTCAAGGATGACACGTTGGCGTGGGCGATGCAAATGGGTGTGTCCAGCCATCTTGAGCAGGGCGGGACGCACATAGACCTCGAAGCTCACCAGCGCGCTGACCGGGAAGCCCGGCATGGCAAACACCGGCACTCCGTTCACCGTGGCGAAGGTGACTGGCTTGCCCGGCCGGGCACGCACGCGGCCAAAGTGGATGGTGCCCCGCTCGGCCAGGTAGGGTTTGATCAAATCCAGCTCACCCATACTGACCCCACCCGATGTCAGAACTGCATCCGCCTCGCGCAAGGCGCTCTCTAGTGCTTCCTGTACCGCTTCCGCCCGGTCGGGGATGCGTCCCCAATCGAGCGGCTGACCACCTGCCTCGCGCACGGCACTTAGCAAGCTATAGCGGTTGGCGTCGCGGATCTGGCCAGGTTTCAGGGGCTCGTGAGGGTCGACCAGCTCATCACCTGTGGAAAAGACCGCCACACGTGGGCGTGGATAGACCGCGATGTGGGTCTTGCCGATAGTTGCTAACAAGCCGACCTCGGCGGCGCCCAACACCGTGCCACGCGAGAGCACCAGCTGGCCAGCTGCCACATCCTGTCCGATCGGTCGAACGTTGTCACCCGCGTCAGGCTGAGTGTGGAGACGGACGTACCCGTCCCCCTCTAAGCTGGTGTGTTCGATCATCACCACGGCGTCGGCACCTGCGGGGAGTGGTGCACCGGTCATCACGTGTACTGCACTGCCCGGCGTAACGATGAGGGTGCCCATTGCACCGGCTGGTTGGGCTCCGATAACCCGGCGTATGGGAGATGGATCAGCCGCGATCACGGCGTAGCCGTCCACCGCGGAGGCAGCGAAAGGGGGCATTGCCTCCGCAGCATATACATCTTCCGCCAGCACTAAGCCCCATGCATCTACAAAGTTCATCCTCATCGGCTGCAAGGGGGCTACGTGTTGCAAAATAATATGGATAGCAGCCTCCACAGAGATCATCGGGTAGGGTGATTCGCGCACCTCTCTCTCCTGGGAATCGACGATTCGTCGGATTGGGATAGCAGGTCACCAAAAGCAGATTGGAAGCGCTGTTGGATCAGCTCGTCCAGACCGCGCTCAAACTGCTGAAAACGCTGTATGTAGTCGACGGCGACGGGGGTCAAGCGCGCCCCGCCACCCCCCACACCGCCTGTTTGGGTGGTCAGTAGGGAGACACCCAGGCAGCGCTCGCACTCCCGTATCTTGTCCCAGGCGCGATGATAAGGGATTTTCAGGCGCTGGGCAGCGGCGGAGATGGACCCAGTTTCCTGCACAGCCAATAACAAGGCGACGCGCCAACGGCTAAGCGCCACCTGGCCGTTCTGCTCGATCCACACGTTTGCTTTGGCTTGCAAACTCTCTCCACTTTGCATACACAAGGGTATGTAGAACCTCGACGGCTGCTTCCCACGACGCAGTCGCCAGGAAGCGACCACCCTAGGAAGTATAATACACCGGAAAAGAGTGTGCAATGACGTGCAGTGAGAGTGTTGAAAAACTCTTTAGTTACCCGCTTTATTGGCCCATTTTCCTATGAAAATCTGAGCGGTCAAGGGACTTTTTCAACACCCTCTGCAGTGTGTGTGCCAAGATGTGGGCACACACCCAGACTTGGGGATGGGAACAGCAGAGGCAACCATCGTGATCCGGCGATGGTGCGCTGTGGATCGAGAACCTCACCCCAACGCACTGCTATGACAGCCAGCAGGCGGTTATCGGTATTGCACCGTGGAACATTTAGCACAAGTACTCGGCCGGCTTGCCCGAAGCGGCTATGTATGGTAGGATGCAAGGGATTGTGCCGCAGGATGTCTGAAGGCTCTACCCTTGATGCACATCGGGCTGAATGCTCAACTGCTCACCCTGAAGCAAAATTATCGGGGGGCAGGTATCAATGCCTATATCTTCCATTTATTGCGCGCCATAGGCGAACTCCAACTACCTCACCACTTTACCGTTTTCTTGGGCGAGCGTGGGTTTCGCGAAGAGAACCTTGACCTGCATTACACACGCTGGCCGACACACCATCCATTGGTTCGCATTGTCTGGGAACAATTGGTGCTGCCCGAGCTGCTCCGACGTGCTGGAGTGGAAG
Organism: Ardenticatenia bacterium; assembly: GCA_003130875.1. Taxonomy (GTDB): domain Bacteria; phylum Chloroflexota; class Anaerolineae; order 4572-78; family NAK82; genus NAK82. Next base: position 16,026 of record QEXY01000032.1, on the reverse strand, counting down.
TCTTGCATGCGATGGCGTTCGTGATCCCGCTTTTGGCGCGTTGTCCTTCGGTGGTAACCATCTACGATTTGAGCTTTCTACGATACCCGCAGGTATTTCGCCCTTTCAACCGTTGGTATCTCAGCCGTTTCACTCCCTTATCAGCGCGCAGAGCACGGCGTGTCATCGCCATCTCAGAAAGCACCCGTCAGGACGTGATTCAATATCTGCGCGTGGCACCGGATTGCGTCGATGTCATTCATTGCGGAGTGTCTCCCGCGTTCCGGCCGCTGCCCGCACGCGAGGTAGAACGCTTCCGTCGCGAACATCAACTACCTGAGCCATTCGTCTTGTTTGTGGGCACCCTGGAGCCGCGCAAGAATGTCGATCTGCTCGTTCGAGCGTACGCCCGTTGGCGTGCGCGAGACACCCAAGCCCCCAGATTGGTTATCGCCGGGGCTAAGGGCTGGTATTTTGAAACCATCTTCCGCACCGTGGCGCATCTGGGGCTGGATGACACCGTGTTCTTCCCCGGTTACATTTCGGCAGAAGATCTGCCTTTGTGGTACAATGCAGCAGGTTTATTTGTCTATCCTTCCCTCTTTGAGGGGTTTGGCTTGCCTGTGTTAGAAGCGATGGCTTGTGGAACGCCGGTCATTTGCTCGAACGCTTCATCATTGCCTGAGGTAGCAGGTGATGCTGCCGTGTTGGTGGCACCCGATGACGAAATCGGATTAGCAGAGGCGATGCGTACCGTGTGGGAGAGCGCCGGGCTGAGACAGACGATGATAGAACGTGGACTTGCCAGGGCGCGTGAGCGCACCTGGACCCGCGTTGCCATCCAAACGGTCCAAACCTACCAGCGAGCATTGGAGGTGTGAGGCTCTTCCTCAGTTGAGGTAGACCAACACGGGCGTTGGTCTATGCGCGAGGGAAGCAGTTTCGTGTGATGGAGACAGAGATATCCCCATCCGCTGCCGAACGGAAGACGAGGTGGTTGACCCGAGTGCGCCGCCGATGGTGGTTCGTCCTGGGGCTGGTGGTGAGCGATGTCGTCCTGATCAATGCCGCCTTTGTCATCGCATACTGGCTGCGCTACGACCTGCAACTGTGGCGTGCCATTGATCCGGCTCATTATGTTCCCTATTCCGTGTTCATCCCGTTTGCCTTGGGATTGACTGTCCTGCTCCTTCTCTTTTACCGACGTGAGAACCTTTACCAGGTCGACAGACCCATCAGCTGGTTTGACGAGGTCTATGGCGTTGTCAATGGCACCACTACGGCGATTGTGGTGATGGTGGTGCTGGTTTATATCTCGCGCCCTACTTTCTATTCGCGCCTCATCTTTTTCTATGCGGGTGCGTTGATCATCGCGCTGTTGAGCCTAAGCCGACTTGCCAAGAGTTTGACGCTCCGTCGCCTGCGCCTGCGCGGGATCGGGGTGGTGCGCGCCATTATTGTGGGCGCCGGTGAGGTGGGACGCGCGATTATGCGCACCATCGTGGCACATCCAGAGCTGGGGTATGAAATCCTGGGATTTGTCGATGACGATCCCGCCAAAGGCAGCACCAACATCGGTCGCTTTAAGGCATTAGGTGGGATTGACAAGCTCTCAGCATTGATCAAAGAGCACGCCGTGGATGAGGTGATCATCGCATTACCGTGGCAGTATCACCGCAAGATTATGAGCATTATGATGCAATGTCAAAGGGAGAACATCCAGGCGCGCATCGTGCCGGACTTGTTCCAGATGACAGTGGGCCAGATGTCCGTGACCACACTCGCCGGCATCCCACTTATCGGGGTCAAAAGCACCCACGCTTTCAGCTTTCAGCGCATGATGAAGCGGGTGGTGGATGTAGTTTTCTCCGTAGTTGCCCTGATCCTGTGCGCACCCCTGATGGCATTGATCGCTTTGCTGATCAAATTGGATTCTCCTGGCCCGGTTTTGTTCGGTCAGAAACGGGTTGGCAAGGGAGGACGCATCTTCACCCTTTACAAGTTTCGCTCCATGCACCCGAATGCGGAAGCGCAACAGGAACTGCTGGCCGATCTCAACGAAGCAGATGGGCCCCTGTTCAAAATCCGATGCGACCCGCGTTGTACGAGGGTGGGACGTTGGCTGAGACGCTTCAGCCTCGACGAGTTGCCCCAGTTTTACAATGTGCTGCGGGGCGATATGAGCCTGGTCGGTCCACGCCCTGCATTGCCCTCTGAGGTGGAAAAGTACCAACCGTGGCATCGGCGTCGATTGGATATCGCTCCCGGCATCACCGGCCTGTGGCAGGTGAGTGGACGCAGCGATCTGCCATTTGATGAAATGGCCCTGCTGGATATCTACTATATTGAACAGTGGAGTCCGGGTCTTGATTTCAAGATCCTCCTCCGCACTATTCCGACCGTCATCTTCGGTGATGGAGCGTACTGAGAACACCTGATCTCTGTTTCCTGTTGCAAAACAGACTCAACTATTAGGATCACAGGAGACAAATCTGTGCTCACACTTTCGGAACAAGATCAGCAGAATCTGATAGCTTTCCTCAGAGACCTGGTGACCATTCCCAGTCTTTCTGGTGACGAAAAAGGGGTGGCAGAGCGGCTGAAGCAGGAGATGGAACGGTTGGGATTCGATGAGGTGTGGATCGATCGAGTCGGCAACGTGGTCGGGCGCATTGGCCCTGGGCAGGGGCCCAAATTGCTATTCGATGGCCACATGGACACAGTGGGCATAGGCGACCCCCAAACGTGGTTTCATGATCCCTTTGGAGCTGAAATTAAGAACGGGGTGCTGTATGGGCGAGGGGCTTGCGACATGAAAGGCGCCCTGGCTAGTATGGTGTATGGCGCCGCTTTGCTCAAGCGAAGCAAGTTGCCCCTGGCCGGTGCTCTCTACGTTGTAGGCGTGGTGCAGGAGGAGCCATGCGAAGGGCATGCGGTGCGCCTGCTGATCGAAGAGGAAGGTATACGGCCGGACTGGGTCGTATTGGGGGAGCCGAGCAATTTGCAGATCAGCCGTGGACATCGCGGACGTATGGAGCTCTATGTGACCGTGAAAGGACGTGCAGCCCACGCCTCAATGCCGCAGCGTGGAGAGAATGCCGTGTATAATGCAGCCCGGCTGGTCTTTGCTTTGGACCTTTTGGCCGCCTCCTTGCCGGAAGATCCCTTCTTGGGCAAGGGGACGCTGGCGGTCACCCAAATTTATAACACCGGTGGCAGCCGGAACGCCATACCGGACAGCTGCACTCTCATCATAGATCGTCGCCTCACCCTGGGCGAGACGGAGAGCAAGGTGCTTGCCGAGGTCCAAGGTGCTGTCATCCGCGAAGGTATTCGTGCCGAAATGGGCGTCACAGAATATCACTTTACCAGCTACACGGGTTTTGAGAGCAAAGTGCCGCAGCGTTACCCTGCCTGGGTATTGCCGGAAGAGCATCTGCTGGTGCAGGCAGCTGCCTGGGCTGTGAGACGGGTTACTGGGGAACGTCCGGCCATCGGTCGTTATAACTTCTCCACAGATGGTGCGTACACGATGGGCATAGCCGGCATCCCTACCGTCGGCTTTGGACCAGGGCAGGAGAGTCAAGCCCATGCTGCGGATGAGCACATCCGTCTCGCGGATTGTATCACCGCGGCGCACGTCTACGCCCAACTCGCTGCCGATCTGCTCCAGGAAGCTTGAAAAGATCACACAGGCGGAAGTATCCTTATGAACACTCTAGAGCCCGCCATGAAGTCAGCGAAGCAAGAATTGCGTGCCATCCCGCGCAATGTCTGGGTGGTCACCGCGACAAGCTTTCTGACCGATGTCTCCACTGAGATGATCATGAACCTCACCCCTCTCTTTCTGGCAGAGGTGCTGGGTGTACGCACTGGCATCATCGGCCTTGTCGAAGGAGTGGCGGAGACAACGGCAACGCTCACCAAGATACCCTCCGGATGGCTGAGCGATCGCCTGGGGCGACGCAAATGGCTCACTGTGGCGGGTTATAGCTTGTCTACACTGGCAAAGCCCTTTCTGTATTTCGCGACCTCCTGGCTCTGGGTATTGGGTGTACGTTTTGCCGACCGGGTGGGCAAGGGCATTCGCACTGCTCCGCGCGATGCGCTGATCGCTGATAGTGTGCAAGCCCATCATCGTGGCATCGCCTTCGGGTTGCACCGTGCTGGCGATACTGCAGGTGCTGCGTGTGGACTGATGGCCGCGCTGATTATCGTGTGGACCATGCAGGGTAGCACACTCACACTTGCCCGTTCCACCTTCCAAACCGTCGTGTTAGTGAGCGTTTTTCCCGCGATGCTCGCTGTGCTCCTCTTGGCGGTCGGAGCGCGTGAAGCACGGCCTGTGGGCAAGTCGGACAGGACGGTGCAGCCGACGACGCGACAGCTGTCTCTGGCGGACCTGGATATGCGCTTTAAAAGTTTTCTGCTCATCGTGGTGCTTTTCACGCTGGGGAACTCTTCCGACGCATTTCTGATCCTGCGTGCCAGAGAGCGCGGGGTGGGCGTGTTGGGTGTGTTGCTCATCCTGGTGGCGTTTAACCTCGTATACGCGTTGGTGTCGGGTCCGGCGGGTGCATGGTCCGATCGTTGGGGCCGTCGCCGTCTGATCGTGGGCGGCTGGCTTGCCTATAGCGCCATCTATCTGGGGTTTGCGCTAGCAGAAACCACATGGCACATAGTGGCGCTTTTCATTAGTTATGGCCTATATTATGGGCTTACAGAAGGTGTTGCACGGGCACTTGTGGCAGACTTGGTGCCGGCAGAACAGCGTGCCACCGCCTATGGTCTCTTCAGTGCAGCGGTCGGTTTGACAGCGCTGCCGGCCAGCTTGATTGCCGGGGTGCTCTGGCAAGGCTTAGGCGCATGGCAAGGTTGGGGAGCACGTGCGCCTTTCGTTTTCGGCGCCTGTTTGGCTCTGTTATCCGTGCTCTTGTTGACTTTTTGGTGGCCCTCTTTGGAGAGAAAGGTGATCGCCTAAAATGTCGGTACGACTGGGAGCCCATATGTCCATCGCCGGCGGCGTGGACAAAGCGTTTGATCGTGGTGAGCAAGTCGGCTGCGATGCGATGCAGATCTTCACCAAGAACAGCAATCAGTGGTACGCAGCCCCGCTGACCGAGGAGACCATCCGGCGTTACCATCAACGTCAGAGCGAGACGGGGATCGCACCGGTCGTGGCTCATTCCTCATACTTGCTAAACCTGGCCAGCCCGTCAGATGAGCTGTGGCATAAGTCCATCGACTCGCTGGTGCTGGAAATGCAACGGTGCGAAGTGCTGGACATCCGTCACCTGGTCATTCATCCGGGCTCCCATATGGGTGCCGGAGAAGAGGCGGGGATCCAGCGTATCATTCAGGCGCTGAACATTGCCCACGCGCGTCTGCCCGACACCCGTGTGAAGATCACTTTGGAGATCACATCGGGGCAGGGTGATCATCTGGGCTATCGGTTCGAGCAGATTGCGACGATGATCGAAGGTGTCGAGGCCGGTGAGCGGCTGGCCGTGTGCTTCGACACATGCCATGCCCTTTCCGCCGGTTATGATTTTCGAACACCGGAGGGCTACGCGCATGTATTCCGACAGTTTGATGAGATCATCGGCTTACACCGCCTGGCCGTCATTCACCTGAACGATTCGCTTAAAGAGCCGGGCAGCCGCCGTGACCGTCATGCGCATATCGGAGAAGGTTTTGTGGGCCTGGATGGATTCCGCCTCATTCTCAACGACCCTCGGTTCGAGCACATCCCGATGTTGCTCGAGACGCCCAAGTCCGAGGATATGCACGAGGATGTGGAGAATCTGGCGCGCTTGCGTGCGCTTCTCCAGTCACCGTGAAAAGCGGAGCAGCGCCCTACTTGACTTGCACGAAGCGATGGATCGAGCGATGCACGGCTGCAACAGTGGAAGGACTGCTGTCCAATCGCTGAGTGGATAACCCCCAATCCCAGGGAGCTCAGATAAACGATGACAATCGTGAGAGAAATCACCGATAGCACCTTCGACCCTCAAGTGTGTAAGCCCGACATTCCGGTACTGGTGCATTTCCACGCCTCTTGGAGTGCCGCGAGCAATGCAGCAATGCCGCTCCTGGAGCAGATCGCCCAGGAATATCCTTATCATCTAAGAGTCGTGCGGATGGACATCGATCGGAACAACATCATCCCATATGAATATCGGGTGTGTCGCGTTCCCACTTTCATCTTATTTGTCAACGGACAGGAAGTGGAACGCTGGACGGGCAATGCATCAAGAGACGAAATCCTTGCCAAGATCACTCCTCATATGCGGCTGGACGCAGTGCCTTGAGAAACCAAGCTGCACCGATTGTTTTCATCCATACAACCCAGGAGGAAACAATATGTCCTACCCTACTGCTGAAATGATGACGCATACGCAACGTGAGATTATCGAGTGGGTAGAAGCGCATCGTTCGGATGTGATCGGGCTGGCGCAGGCACTGGTGCGCATACCCAGTGAGAACAAGCCGCCCCACGGCAGCGAACGGGAATGCCAGATGTTCATCGCCGATTTCATGCGCCAGCTGGGATGTCGTGTCGATATCTTCCAGCCAGACGAGGTGCCGGGTCTCACCGAACACCGTGAGTACTGGCCCGGACGGGACTACACCAATCGACCGAACGTAGTGGGCGTTTTAGGACAGTTCGAGCCAGGAACGGATCGACCCAAGGATCGTCGATCACTCCTTTTTTCCGGCCATGTCGACGTGGTGCCGGCGCTGGGTGAAGGGCGCTTCGGCTGGTGGGATGCCACTGTGCACGAGGGCAAGCTGTATGGCCGCGGCGCATGTGATATGAAGGGGGGCATCGCGGCCTTCCTCATGGCTGCCCAGTGCATTCGTCAATTGGGATTGGAGCTTCACGGTGACCTGATCCTCGAGTCGGTGGTGGATGAGGAATTTGGTGGGGCAAATGGGACACTCGCAGGCCGTCTCCGCGGTTACAATGCCGACGCGGCGGTGGTGCCCGAGCCCAATAACATGGTAATCAGCCGCGCTCATCGGGGTGGCCAGCAGTTCCGCATCTATACCTCAGCCCCATCCATCGGAATGGGTTTTGGCGAGTCGGAGCTGCCCGATCCCGTGACGGCACTGGCCCACATCATGGTGGGTCTGGAACAGCTCAACGCCAAGTTCAACGCCCGACCAAAACCGGAGGGCTTCGAGGGTGATACCTTCCCGCTCATGCCTCTGTTGCTGAAGGCTGGCGAGCAGCTTCCATGGGGCACCGGTGAGGCCATCCCCGAAACTGCCTGGGTCGAATTCTGGATAGAGATTCCTGCCGGCGTGACCAAAGAGGAACTGCAGGGCGAGATCAAACAGATGATCGAAGCGCTTGCGCGCGATGTTGCTACGGTACGTCGCGTATCCTGGCGTATGGAGGAGCGCACGCGCTTCTTGCCAGGCAGCACGATCCCGGCAGACAGCCCCATCCTCGCCACATTGGCCAGGAATTTTGCCCTGGCTGCCAATCAACAGCCTGTGTTCGCCAACGCGCCCTTTGCATGCGATGTGTTTATGTTCAACTTGCACAGCCCCACCCCGTGTGCCCTGCTGGGACCGCGTGGAGGCAATGCCCATGCACCAGATGAATGGGTCGAGACTGAAGACTTGATCACGCTGGCCAAAGTGTTTGCCTTGACCATCGCGGATTGGCTCGGCTGATCCTTGCCTGGGGCTTCGACAAAATAGCCCGGCTGCGACCGTCGGGGAGCGAAGCCCGGTTGAAGTAGAGTGCGCTGCATTGTGACCTCCCGTAGGTTCCAAACCTGCGGGAGGTTTGCATTACTGTGAGGGACACCCCAGATCCGAGTCGTGACCGTAATGGAGCAGCACAACGCGGCACGCGCGCGGCCCGGCTTCAAAAATCCGGCTCAGCAGGGTCGCCAGAAGATCTATATGTGCATTTCGAGCGTGGCCAACGCTTCCTCGGCGGCTTTCAATAGGTTATCAATCTCGCGCGATTGCTCCTCGGACAGGAAGTGGGTTTCAGGTTGCGCCAGAGTCTCTTCTACGGCTTGATGCGCTCGCACGAGCACATCCTGACTGCCCGCCTCTTCCCAGGCCGGAGCGCTCAGGCGATTGGCGAGCGAGGAGAAGTAAAACTCCTCGCGGAAATGTCTCAAGGTGTGCTCATCCATAAGATAGTCTCTGCCCGGTCCGATCCGTGCGATCGTTTCGAAAGCGAGGGTCTCCTCGTCGACTATCAGACCGCGCGCTTGACGAAAGATATGGCCATATAAGTCGTTATCGATCACCAACTGTTCCAAGCTCACCGTGCCGACGCATGCCAGCGAGCCAGCTCCACCGTTAAGATTGGCGCCTGCCATCGCCGGCAAGTATCCGCTGGCCCATTTCTCCAGGGTGGCCATAGCATCCGGCGTACAGGTGTCGGTACAAATGCCATTCGAGGCGGTTGGCAGACCGTAATGGCGTCCCATCTGCACGCAGGCAGCGGACATGAGACCGACTTCGGCAACGCTGATGGACGCCATACCTGCCCGCATATCAAATGCCATTGGGTGGGCGGCATAAACTGCTGGCGCACCGGGCCGGTGCAGCTGGATGATGGTAAGCGCGGCCAGCATTTCCGCGTTGATCTGCACCACTGCGCCCGCCAACGTCACCGGTGCCGTTACGCCCGCCACCGCGGAGGAGTTGAAGAGCACCGGAATGCCCAGTTCGGCGGAGACCATCGCAGCTTCACACTGACCCCAGCCATAGGTCAGCGGGCTGTTGACCGAGGAAAGCACCATCAGCCGAGGCAAGCGTCCGCTTCCCTGGACGACCTGACTCATCCGCCACAACCAGCGCATACCTTCCCCGCTGAAGGCGGAGAACATAAACGGTTTATCGGTGTGGTGCAGCATTCTGGCAAGACAACGCACCTCTGCCGAGCGAGAAGCCTCCTCCTGATCAATCAGCGAACCGGCAATGTGGATGTTAGGCAGTTTGTGAATCAACCGGGTCCAGTTGACAGTATCCCTTGCGGTGACCGGACGACGCCTGGCAGCGCGGTAATCGATGATCCAGTTCAGACCTGTGGTGGTGCGTGCGTACTGCGAACCGTCCAGATATAGATGGCAGTCTCGCTCAGCTGGGTGCCCACCATAAACGGTGACTCGACGTGGAGCGGATTGCAATGCCACCTCGACCAACTGGCGAGGAATGTGGACCTGTTGATATGTCTCGTCCACTCGAGCACCGTGAGTTTGCAATAACTGACGGGCTGGCGGATAGTGTACCACAATGCCCACCTCTTCCAGCACACGCAACGACTCCGCATGGATGCGTTCGATATGTTCGTCGTTGAGAACGGCGATGCGCAATGGTTCTGCAGAATGCGTCTGGCGGGTTGCCTCGGAGTTTGTACCCTGCATATGTAGCCCCCTTCTTGTGCATCTACTACTACAGGCGGTGCGCGCCGACAAAAAGTGGGGGTTTCCGTCCGTTGGAGCTTTTTTGATCCGGACGAAACCCCCTTCGCGTGATCTACATTGCCGCCGATCTGCAGAAAGCGGATGTGATTTCGGTTTAGGTTTGCCTGCCCAACATTTTTCTCACCCAGCGCAGCAAGAGCGGGAAAAGACCTTCGGGCGCGAAGATCGCAACCAGTGCAAGGACAATGCCCAACAGCAAGATGCGGTACTGTTCCACGGCGCGCATGATCTCGGGCAGGACGGTGAGTACTGCACATCCCGCGATGGGCCCCCAGAAGCTTCCCCATCCTCCGATCACGATCATCGCGAGCAGATTGATAGTGGTGCCGAAGAGCATAATGGCCGGCGAGATTGCTCCATACCAATGCACATAGAAGGCGCCAGCCCAGCCGGTGAAGAAAGCGACAAAACCGAAGAGGAACAACTTGTAGCGGAAGGGGCTGACACCCCGGCTGATGGCGTATACCTCCGAATCTCGCAGGGCGCGGAAGGCCATCCCAATGGGTGAGTAGAAGATGCGCCAGATGGCAAAAGTGGCGATCGCGAAGAACACCAACGCCAAGTAGTAATACAGGAATTGTGCCTTGTCACCGCCCACCCACTCTTCAAAGGGGAATTTGGGCACATAGCGCAACCCATAGCCACCGCCGGCGACGAAGTTGGGGCCCTGGGTGGTAAAGTTGCGGAACAGTTCTTGGAAGCCCAGTGTCAGCAAGACCACATAAGCACCGCGCAGTCGCAGCGTCGGTAATCCTAATATCACTGCCACGAAGGTCGCGGCAATGGGCCCGAACCACATCGCCACGAAGGGGCTCCAGCCCAGTTGCTGGGTGATCACGCCACTTGTCCAGGCTCCTACAGCAAACAGGGCCACCTGGGCGAAGGAGAAGATGCCCGACACGCCCATGATCAGGTTCCAGCCCTGCACCACGATGCCCCACAGGAAGAAGAGGATGAGCAGGTGAAGGACAAATTTGCCGAATGGCAGCAGATCCGTAGCCCATGGCAACACCAGGGAAACCAACAACGCAATTACCACGGGAACGACGCTCAGCCGCGACCATGGCACTGCCGACGGTTTGAGTCGTTCTTCGATTCGAGCTGCCATAGATTGTCGCGAGAAACTTTCCTCTTGAATCATAGCCGTTGCGCCTCTCCTAGACCGAACAGACCACTGGGCCGTATCACCAGCATGATCATCATGAACAGAAAGACACCCGGCAAAGCCGTGCCGGCTCCCAGATAGACCATGAGGAAGGATTGCAAAAGTCCGATAAGGTAAGCGGCCCAGATAGTGCCCTTAACGCTTCCTAGACCACCGAAGATGGTCACCACCAGCGCCATTAACATGGCATTCGCACCCGATTCGCGTTGCACCTGATAGACGGTTGACAGGAGCGCGCCAGCCAGACCGGCCAGGGCAGCGCTGATACACATCACAATGAGAAACACGGTGCGCGTCGGAATGCCCATCAGCTGCGCAGCATCGGGCTGCTGCGAGACCGCCTGGATCGCCAGGCCATGGCGCGATTTGCTCAAGAATATGCTCAAAAGCACCAGGGAGATCACCGCCACAGCCACGACCACCAAAAAGTTGTAGTTGATCACCACCCGGCCGATCTTGTAAACACCTGGGATCAGCGGTGGCATCTGTTTAACCCGTGGGCCGAATATGAGCAAGATGCTCTGGTCAAGCGCCATGCCGACTCCCACGCCCACGATCAGCGAGCCCACGTCCCAGCCAGGCTTCCCCAGAATGCGATTCAGGAACAGGGTTTGCATCCCAAAGCCCACCACCGCTGTCCCCAATGCCGCGATGAGCAAAGCCGGCACCATAGGCACCTTCAGCAGCGTCACTAGCGCCCAGGCAATATAGGTTCCCACCAGGTAGAGGGAACCATGTGCCAGGTTCAGCATGCGTAAGGCGCCCCAGATCAGGGTGAGGCCCAGCGCCATCATCCCGAAGATGGAGCCGTAGACAATTCCACCATAGATGGCCTGTATCAGTTTCTCCATAGAGTTCTTTTCCCCTTTGCCGACAGTGTGACAATCTGGTGTAATTGCTAGCCCAAATAGGCAGCTAACAGTGCTTCGTTCTTGAGCATCTCTTCGGCGGTGCCTTCGCTCACAATGCTGCCCATCTCCAACAGATAGACCCGATCGGCAAATCCGGCGATGTGATCGGCATTTTCGTCCGCCAACAGGACCGACAGACCGCTTTTATTGATGTCTCGGATTTTGCGATAGACTTCCTCGATCAGGAAGGGTGCCAGACCCAGCGAGGGTTCGTCCACCATAAGTAGCTTGGCATTGGACATCAGTCCGCGCCCCAATGCCAGCATGCGGCGCTCACCTCCCGACAAAGTGCGTGCCAGCTGGTTGGAGCGTTCGCGCAGTACTGGAAACAGCTCGTAAACTTGCTCCAGCTTTTGCTTGCGTTGTTTCCAAGCGTCCGGGAGATATGCTCCCATCAGCAGGTTCTCCAACACAGTGAGCTCCGGGAAAGGCAGATCGCCTTGCGGAATGTGCACTACACCGGCGGCCACGATCTCGGCAGGTGACATATCTGAAAGCACCTTGCCGTCGAATTCGATTCGCCCGGCGCTTGGGCGGATCAAGCCGGAAATAGTGCGCAGCAAGGTGGTCTTGCCGTGTCCGTTGGGGCCCAAGAGCACTACTGCTTCGCCGTCTCTGACCTCCAACGAGACGCCATGAAGCACAATAGAGCCACCGTAACCCGCCTCTAAGTTGGTGACTTTCAACATCAGTGACCACCTCCACCGTTGCCAGAAATCTTCTCGCGGTGCTTGCCGCCTAGATAGACTTCGATGACACGCTCATCACGTAGAACGTCGCTGGGAATTCCCTCGGCGATTTTCTCGCCGTGATGCAGCACCAGCATCCGGTTGGCCAATGCTTGCACCGCTTTCATGATGTGCTCGATCATCAGCACCGTGATGCCCAGTTGGTTGACCCTGCGCACAAATTCGATCATTTCGCTGCGTTCTTGGCGGTTCAGGCCGCCCACCGGCTCGTCCAGCAGGAGCAGCTTGGGCTTAGCGGCCAGTGCCGTGGCCAGCATAAGTTTCTTGCGCTCTGAAACTGAGAGGAGCGAAGCACGCCAATCCTGTTTCTCCAGCAGGCCACAGAATTCCAGGACATCCAGGGCTGTCTGAATGGAATCGTGGTCGAAATCCAGTGTGATCTTGCCGGTGCCTGGTCGCCCCATTGTAGCGCTGACCAGGACATTGGTCAGCACCGTTTGGGTGTCGAAACTCACCGTTGTTTGGAACGTGCGGGCAATTCCCAGACGACAGATGTCGTCAGCACGACGCCGCTGAATCTCCTGACCGTAAAAACGGATTATCCCGCTGGTCACCGGTGAGACACCTGAGATGGTGTCGAAGAGAGTGGTCTTGCCGGCACCGTTGGGTCCGGCGATCGCGTAGATCTCGCCCTCCTCCACACGGAAGGAGAGATCTTTGACCGCCAGCAAACCACCGTATGCTTTGGTTACCTTCTCACATTCGAATATGACGCTCATAGCCCACCTGTCTTGCGTAACAGCTTGCAGGAGAACAATTCTGTAGCGAAGGGATCAAGAATATGATGAGAAATGGATAAGATCACTATCACGTGTTCCTACGAAGAATTATGTGAACCTTATTGAAGATATCTATGCCGCTTATGCCACCAAACGGGCCGGGCGCCCGACCTGCCAGGAGCGCCCGGCCTGCGGATCGCGAGCTGTCGCCGTCCTTGATCTCACGAGAACCAGGGCGGCAGCCGGAATTCTGCCTGCGTGTAGGGTGGCGGGAAGACCAGGTGATGCTCCAGGTCCCAGCACTGGTAGATGGTGTGCGCCTGGCCAAGCGACGAGTCGGGTGTCTGCCACGGATAGCAGCGTCCCGCATGGTTCTCGAAGGAGATGCTGCCCGTCACACCGCGGTGGATGCCCAGCTCAGTCATCTTGGCGACCTTCTTGTAGTCGCGTGGGTCGCCAGCCAGCGCTACTGCCTTGGCCCACACCCATACCGAGTCGTAGTTACCGGGCGCGTTGGCGAAGCCAGGCTTGGTGCCGAACTTGGCCTCGTAGCGCGCGAACCAATCCTTGCCAATGGCGTCCGGCAGGTAACCCAACACCGTAGCCCAGAGGACACCGTTGGACGCTTCACCCGCCAGCTCAAAGTACTCCGGCACCGACGGTCCATATTGCTGATAGACGATGCAGTTGAGCGGGTTGTTCACCCACTGCTTGATCATCGCCGCGTTGTCGGCCGGGTTGTAGGTGGTGGTGAAGAGGATGCCGGGCGGATTGTCATACACCTGGGCCAATAGAGGACCCCAGTCGGAGACCTGGCCCACCGTGAAGGACTGGTTCAGCGTGATCTCCCAGCCGAACTCTTTGATTTGCGCTTCGAAGGTGGTCGCGATGAAGGTATCGTAGGTGTCGTCGCCGCGCAGGATGGCCGCCGTCTTCTTCTCCGGCTGATATAGCCCTTTCTCGACGATCTCGTTCAAGAAGCGCGCAAAGCCACCACCATACCACTCATCGTTCGGGTCAGTCTGGAAGATGGACCAGTAGCGCTCCGGATTGCTCTGATAGCGGTCCGTCCAAGCTTTCTGGGTGTTGTTATTATAGTAGAGCACCCCAGCATCGGCGCAGATGTCAAACTCCGGCGCTGAGGTCAGATGATAGCCGGAGAAGATGACATCCGCCTTCTCCACCTCGATGGCGCGCTGGAACGCGGTGGTCACCTGATCGCCCACCGAGTCAATGTTGTCGATCTCAATGTACTTGATCCGGTGACCTGCCAAGTTATTGCCTGTCAACTCGTTGATCTCGTCGATGGCCATTACGGTGCCGTTGCGCATCTCGATGCCGTCCGCGGCGATAAAACCGCTCAGCGGGAAGATACCCACAGCGCGGATATCTTCCTTCTCCTGGAAGTGAGACGGCGCGGTATTGGGCATCTCCGTCACCGCTGCAGCCTGCGCCGGCGTGGTCTGGGATACCAGCCCCGCCCCCAACACGCTCCCGGCGCCAACTGCCACTGCCGATCGAAGGAAATCGCGACGCTTCATCTTTTTGTCAAACACTTTTCCGTCCTCCTTTCGCATTGCATTGTGTGAGATGTACCTTCTTTACTGCTGCCCCCAACTTCGTGCGCATCCTTTTGTGTTGGGTATCCGCATCGGGGTTGGTGACCTGCGACCATACCCCGAAGACGAACCGTTTTAGTACTTCACCTTGACGGGCTGCCCGCCTTTCGCCGCCGATTCGTCGATGGCGAAGCACAAGGCCATGGTCTTGTAGGTATCGTGGACCGACGCATGCGATTCGACATTGTTTTCGATGCACTCCATAAAGTGCTCGATCTCGGTCTTGAAGGGATGATGGGAGACCTCTCCGCTGTCCGGCTCAATAGTGGGGAACTTCCAATAGCCGAGCGCGCCGGGATACCACTTGGATGAGTGCACTGCGTTATTGCGAATGGACATCTCGGTGCCAAAGATTTGGGTGTTGAAGATATAGGGGGTTTCTCCCTCGATCATGCTGGACAGCTTGCCGATGGCGCCGTTGACAAAGCGCAGCGCTGCCACGGTGAGCGGCGGATACTCAAAATCGGGATTGGCAATGGGACCGGCGCTGAAGGCGGCCACTTCTTCTACCTCGCCGGCCAGCCAGCGCAGGATGTCAGCTGCGTGGATGCCCGCCACGGTGAAGCTGCTGCCACCTGAGATTTTCTTCACGTAGTACGGGTAGCCGGGATACGCCTTGATGATCGGATGCCAGTAATCCGCTTCGGCATAGAGCAGCTTGCCTAGCTTGCCGTCGTCGAGAAGAGCGCGCACGGTCTGGAATTGGGGATTCCAGCGCAGGACAACGCTGGTCACGGTCTTTACACCCGCCTTGGTCACCGCCTCGACTAGATGGTCTACCTCCTTGCGCGAGGTTCCCAGCGGTTTCTCCACAACCACGTGGCGTCCGGTCAGCGCCGCTTTGGCACAGTATTCCGCACGCGAGTCGGCGTGAGCACAATGGACGACGATCTGAATGCGATCATCCTTCAGGAGCTCATCCAGGCTGGCATATTCCTTGCCGTCCACCCCGTGTTGCTGCATCAAACGCGATGCCTTGCCGGGGGTCTTGTTGTAAATCCCTACGACCCAGGTGAGCGGATGATCGCGGAAGACCTTCACGTATTCGCCCGCGACCCATCCTGCGCCGATAAGACCTACACCGTATTTCTTGCTCATCGTTGAACCTCCTCAGTTGGTAGTGAAAATAACCCGTTAGAGCAGGGGAGAGGACTGCATTGACTGTAAGCGCAGAAGCGCATTGGAAGGGGCACTTCGGTGGTGTATCGCGCGATGGCGGCTTTTGAGTATCGTTCTGACCTTAGCATAACGATGCGAACCTTTGTCATCCTGGACTATTAGCAGCGCTGCTACGGTGCCTCAGATCGATAGTCTATGTTAAATCATAGCACAATTTTTTTCATCTGTCAATTATACGAGGGTGTTGAAAAACTCTTTAGTTACCCGCTTTATTGGCCCATTTTCCTATGAAAATCTGGGCGGT
>QEXY01000195.1 GCA_003130875.1 Ardenticatenia bacterium | reverse complement strand
GCTCTGCTGGGCCGTATGCCCAGCGCAGTGGGATATCAGCCGACGCTGAGCACCGAGATGGGCGCCCTACAGGAACGCATCACCTCGACCCGACGCGGCTCGATCACTTCGATGCAGGCGATCTACGTCCCCGCGGATGACTACACAGATCCTGCGCCGGTGACAACTTTTGCCCATCTTGACGCCACCATCTCACTGGAACGCTCCATTGCCGAACAAGGTCTCTATCCAGCAGTGGATCCACTGGCTTCCACCAGCCGCATTCTCGACCCGCGCATTGTGGGAGAAGAACATTATCGTGTGGCGCGCGGCGTCCAACAAGTCCTGCAGCGTTATCGCGACTTGCAAGATATCATTGCCATCCTGGGCATTGATGAGCTGAGTGAGGAAGACAAACTCATCGTCGCACGGGCACGCAAGATCCAACGCTTCTTCTCGCAGCCGATGTTCGTCGCGAGTCAATTTACCGGCCGTGAAGGACGTTACGTGCCAGTGCGCGAGACGGTTCGCGGCTTTAAGATGATCCTGGATGGTGAACTGGATGACATTCCCGAGCAAGCCTTCTATATGAAGGGCGGTATCGATGAGGCGATTAAAGAGGGGCGCGAAATTAACCTATAGCGCATCTAATGGTCGCCCGGGATCCAAACGAAAGGTGTGCTGATTACAATGCCTCTGCGGTTAGATATTGTGACAATGGAAGGGGTGGTTTTCTCCGGCGATGTGGACATGGTAGTAGCGCCTGGTGAAGCCGGTGAACTGGGCATCTTGCCACGTCACGCACCGCTGATGACGACTCTGTCCTACGGTGAATTGCACGCCAGACGGGGAGACGAGACGTTGTACTTCGCCATCGGCGGCGGTTTTATGGAAGTGTTGCCCTATCAGGTGACGGTAATGGCCGACAGTGCGGAACGCGCTGAGGAGATCGATTTGGAACGTGCTGAGGCAGCGCGACGACGCGCCGAGGAACGCCTGCGTGATCGCTCAAAAAGCGCCGAAGAGCTGGCTCGAGCGCAAGCCGCTTTACGCCGTTCGGTGGTGCGCATCAAAGTCGCGCAACAGCGGGCAAGACGGCAAAAACCTGGGCCACCTGCCCAACAGTGATGCTATCGCCTATGTTTGAGAAGAAGATCGGTATTGATCTGGGCACTTCCAACATACTTGTGTACGTTAAGGGACGTGGCATCGTTGTCCAGGAACCGTCGATTGTGGCGGTTTCCATCAGCGATAATAAGATCGTGGCGGTGGGCGAGGAAGCGCGCACCATGTTAGGCCGTGTGCCGGAGGCGATCGAGGTGTTGCACCCCTTGCGCGACGGCGTTATCGCGGACTACGTCGTGACCGAAGCATTGTTGCGTTATTTTATCGAGCGTATCGCGGGCCGTTTCCGATTGTTCCGTCCGATTGTCATGGTGAGTGTGCCGGTTGGGGTGACCAGCGTGGAGGAACGAGCCGTGCGCGATGCAGCACGTCAGGCTGCGGGTCGTGAAGCTTTTGTGATCCCCGAGCCGTTGGCAGCGGCCATCGGAGCCGGTCTACCCATCGACACACCGACCGGCAGTATGGTGGTGGACATCGGCGGCGGCACCAGTGAGGCAGCGGTCGTCTCGATGTACGGCATCGTTGTGTCCAGCTCAGTGCGTGTGGGTGGCTTGAAGTTTGACGAGGCGATCAGCGCTTACCTGCGTCGTAAATATAACTTGTTCATTGGAGAGCAGACGGCGGAAGAGATCAAGATCGCCATCGGCAGTGCGCTGCCATTAGAAGAGAATCTCGAGATGGAAGTGCGCGGACGTGATCAAGTGGCTGGCCTGCCGCGTACCATCCGCGTTACCTCACACGAGATCACCGAGGCCTTGGCAGAACCACTGAGCGCTGTCGTCGGTGTGGTCAAAAACGTGCTGGAGCAAACCCCTCCCGAGCTGGCCTCTGACATCATTGATCGCGGCATTATGTTGACAGGCGGGGGGGCTTTGTTGCGCAATATCGATCGTCTGCTGTCACAGCACGCCAATGTGCCGTGCTATGTGGCCGATAATCCCATTGCATGCGTAGCGCTCGGCGCTGGCCGCGCGATCGATTTCTACGACGCCATCCGCCGCAGCCTGGCGACGTGGTGATCGCACGGCAGGCGGAGATCTCCTTTTTGCCTGCCTGTAGCTGCTCCCAACACGCTATGATGGCCAGTAATGGCGTCTTTGTGCGTAGGAGGCGATCGCTTCGTGACGCATAAGGATGATGAGCGTGTAGATCCCAATGGCAGTGCCTGCCGGCAATAGTGGCAATGCCAATATGCCACATATCAGCGAGAAAACACGCCATCTCCGCATATCAATGGCTCGACTGGAAGCCATCAGGGCAACGGCCAGTACGAGCAACAGGAGAAAACCCAGGAGCGTAAGCGTGCCTCCCCAATTTCCGTCTGGTGAAACGTACAGGGCAAGTAAAAAGATCAACGGAAAGGCAGCGAACATCAACGCGCCCAGCGCAAAATGCAAGAGAGACAGTTTTTGCAGCTGCGCGTCATTCATCAAGAAATTATTTAGCACCTCCTCGTAAAGAGTCCATTCACCTCAATCACTCTCACAGCGCAGCCAGGCGATGCCAGCTGCTACCAAAGGGGAGGAGACCGCTGCACCCAGCGCCAACGTTACCGGGCGTAACCCGTCCATTGCTTCCAGTGCGCTTCCGGGTGCACCGCCTTTCAGGCCGATGACCGCGTGGCTCCAGCGGAAGCGCCCCCGCAGATCCCCGGTCGCGCCCAGCGTGCGCAGTGCGGTCACTCCCACCTCGTCCAGGCGCATTGAGGCCTCATCCGCTGCGGCCACCGCTACCAGTGTACCCTGTGGCACCTGGGCCAGGAAATGCGCCAGCTGATGGGCAGCGGTTGGATCCAAATGGGTGTCGAAGGTGGCAACGCGTATGGCACCCGTCCGTTCTAACACAGCCACATTATAACCGCGTTCGTTCAAGGCGACATCTCGACCGCCGATGTAGATGTGCGCAAAGTCCCCCACTTCCTCTCCGGCACTTTGCACTACAATTGGGATCTCGCCATATTCGGCCTGCCATAGGCGATATAATGCCGAAGTCGCCGGCTGCGTTAACGCTCCGAAGCGATCCACAGAGTACCGCCTTTCGAAGTGCAGCCATATCTCATTGAGCCCAATTCGCACATATTCCTCGGGCAATGACACAATGCGTTCATTCCATCCCGGTGCAAGGGCCAACCACTCAGAACGCCAGTCACTGCCCAACTGGATGGCGATACGCTGTCCTTCACCGGGCACATAAAGGCGTATTACCAACCGCACAGAACCTCCTTCAAGTGGGAGCAAAAGGCGTGACCGAGTGCGTTGAGCCCATAGCAGTGGCTCACCACCGATCTGTTGATCGGCTAAGGGCCCCCAACCTTCACCCAGGTACAGGCGCACCAGCGGAACAAGTGGGTTCACCTCGACCACACGCGGCAGCGGTGGCAAATGGACACGATATAGACGCATTCCTTCCATTGTGCTGATGCGCTCAACAGGCAAAACATCTTCGATGTAAGGTATGGTGGCCTCAGGGGTGATTGAAGGATTGCTTTCCGGGGTGCGGGCTTGACGTACCACTATGTGGTGAATGTCGAAAAAACGCAGCACATCGCCTGCCAGAAGACGGTCTGTTTCCCAGCGCTCTGGTGGCAACGTGTGCCCTGTTTCCAGTGCCAGCAACGAGTTCAAGATAGGGGCTTCGGTGAAGTACTGAAACTTGAAAGCAGGATTGCGGCTAGTGTTACCTTGAAGCAGTCGCCGCTGATGGTGTGTCTGATAAAATTGGCCGAACATAAAGCTGGGATCAATGGGCCCCGTGATGCGAAAGCCATTACGCCACGCAAACGGGATGTCGAGCAAGCT
>QEXY01000194.1 GCA_003130875.1 Ardenticatenia bacterium | reverse complement strand
GGACGATGGCGTGCGCCTGTGGGTGGACGACCGGGTGATCATCGACGAGTGGCACGACACGCGCCCCACCACCTACCGCGCCGAGATCGAGCCGGGCGGCGGACCGCACCTGGTGCGGCTCGAATATTACGAGCACTTGGCCAATGCGATGGTGCGCCTCACCTGGCATCGGCCACAGGATTGGCAGGCGCGTTACTATACCAACCGCCGGCTGGAAGGCGATCCTGTTTTGGAGCGCTGGGAGGAGGAGCTGGATCACGATTGGGGCAACGGGTCGCCCCACCCGGCCGTGCCGGCAGATAATTTCTCGGCGCGCTACACCAGCAACGTCAACTTCAAGGATGACCTGTACGTGTTCACCATGGAAGTGGACGACGGGGCACGCCTATGGGTGGACGGCGAGCTGCTGATCGACAACTGGCGGGAAGGCATCCGCACCTTGCGCGCCGAGAAGCGCTTCGACTATGAAGGCGAACGCCAGATGCGCGTCGAGTACTTCGAGCGCTGGGGCAACGCGCGCCTGCGCGTGTACTGGGAGCGCCGCTGAACGCGGAGCGATTCACGCCCGAGCCGCGACCGTCAGGGAGCGGCACAAAATTCACCGCAGAGAACGCAGAGCACGCAGAGGTTTTTTCCCTTGTTAATTCTCTGCGCCCTCTGCGCGCTCGGCGGTAAAATCCCTGCTGCTTGCTAGCGCACGGATCGGTTCGCATTATCCGAGCCGCGACCGTCAGGGAGCGGCACAAAACGCACCGCAGAGAACGCAGAGGACGCGGCAAGGGCGATCAGCCGATCGCCCCTACCACGCGCGTGGCTCGGTTCGCGGTTGCCCGCTAAAGGATGGCCACCGCGGGCACGCGGGTGAGCACTTCCGCTCCATCCGGGTGCAAGAGCACCAGGTCCTCGATGCGCACCCCGCCCCAATCGGGCAGGTAGATGCCCGGCTCGACGCTCACCACGGCGCCGGCCGGCAACTCGTCCGAACTGGTGGGGTTGAGGCGCGGCGCCTCGTGGGCGGCCAGCCCGATCCCATGGCCCAGACCGTGACCAAAATATTCCCCATACCCCGCTGCGGTGATCACCTCGCGCGCCAGACGGTCCCCCTCCGCGCCGCTGAGACCCGCGCGGAGGCCGCGCAACGCTGCCTGCTGCGCTCCTTGCACCAGCTGCCAGAGCGCCTCATAGCGCGCGTCGGACGGTTGCCCCAGGCAGACAGTGCGCGTGAGGTCGCTGCAATAGCCGTCCACCACACAGCCGAAGTCGATGACGACCGGCTCGCCGGCCTGGATGGGACGCTCCGAGGGGGCGGCATGGGGCAATGCCCCGTTGGGACCCGAAGCGACGATGAGCGGGAACGCCACCGCCTCGGCACCCAGCGCGCGCATGCTGCTCTCCAGCTGCCAGGCGACCTCGCGCTCGCATATGCCAGGACGCAGCACGTCCAACAGCTGCGACCAGGCCTGTTCGGCGATGGCGATGGCCCGGCGCATCGCCGCTAACTCATCCTCATCCTTAACCTGGCGCAGCTGCTCCACCAGGCCGACTGTCTCTACCAGCGTGGCCGTATCGTCCACCGCAGCGCTCCAGCGCCGCCATGTCTCCACCGAGACGTGCGCCGCCTCATACCCCACCGTGCCGCCCTGCACGCCCAGCTCCCGCAGCAAACCTGCCAGCTGCCCTTCAAAGTCACGACCCACCTGGAAAAGCTCCCAGTCGGGGCATTGCCGGCGCACCTGCGTGTAATAGCGGAAATCGGTGGCGATCCCCTGACGCTCATGGGTGATCAGCAATACACCCGCAGAGCCGGTGAAACCGGACAGGTAACGCCGGTTGTAGGGTTCGGAGACGAGCAGCGCGGCCAGCTCGTGCGCGTGCATCCGCTGGCGCAATTTTCGCAAGCGCTTTGCAAAGTTCATGTTTCCACCTTAGTTCAGCGGATCAAATGGAGCTCACAGCCATTGCTTGAGAAACGCGACCACCTCGGCACGCATCGCCGCCGTCTCGAAATGGCCGATGGCATAGCGGCGCAGCTGCCATGCTTCCGGTGCCTCCAGTGCAGCGTACACTTGTCTCAATTCGGCATCGATGCGCTCCAGCCCTGTGGGCGGGGTGAGTGGATCGTAGATGCCCGCCAGGCTCAGGTGGGGGCGCGGCGCGATCAGCGCGTTGATCTGCGCCGTGGTGAAATGCTTGAGCAGCCCTGGCACATAATAATAGATGCCGTGGCCGTCCAACCCGCGCGTCTCGATCAGCGCCTGGTAGTCCGTCAGACAACACAGGTCCACGCAGACGCGGATGCGCGTGTCCAGGGCGGCCATCCACCAGGCCATCGTGCTTCCCATCGAGATGCCCAGAGTGGCGATGCGATTGGCGTCCACGTCGGGGCGCGCCACGAGATAGTCCAGCGCGCGCAGGCTGTCGTAGACCATCATGCCCCACATCACCTGCCCGTGCCAGAGCATCTGCTTGAAGATCTCCGACTCGCTGCGTCCGCGTCGCTCGCCGAAGGCCCAGTGGTCTATACACAGTGCGGCATAACCTTGCCGGGTCAGCTCTTCGGCATAGGGCGGCATGTGCAGGAATGTCCGCCCGACCAGCAGCTCCTCCTTGCCGATGTGGTACTCGCCCCCATGGGCGTGGTTATAAAGCACCGCCGGCCATGGACCTTGCCCCTCGGATGGGCGCACGAAGTAGGCCGGCACGGCCTCGATGCCGTTCAGGTCGAGCATCAGGCGCTCCAGC
>QEXY01000193.1 GCA_003130875.1 Ardenticatenia bacterium | reverse complement strand
CCCAGGCGGAGAACGTGTCGCAGGCACTTTTCAACGCCGCTTTGCTTGATTATCGGCGTGGCGACTATGCTGCGGCACGTACCGCGTGGCACGCTTTGGTGCAAAAATATCCCAACACAGACGCTGCCGCAGCGGCGCGTTTTTGGATCGGCAAAGCTTGGTTCGCTCTGGGCGATGAAGAGCAAGCTAAACAGGCATTGCAGGCAGCCAGGCGATGGACCCCCGAATCGTATTATGGGCTGCGCGCGGCCGAATTGCTGGCAGGCGTGACTGCGTGGCGTTCCACAGGATTTGACGAGCGCCTGAGCGAGCCAGTCGCCAGCCGGACGGAGGCAGAAGAGTGGCTGCGCAGCTGGCTCGACCTGCCAAGCGGTGGTTCATGGACAGCGTTGCCCCCTGCGATCACCGGATCATCTACCTGGCAGCGCGGTGAAGCCTTGCTGGAAGTGGGGCGGCGCGTCCAGGCGTTGGAGGAATTCGAGAAAATCAAGCAGCAATGGTGGGATGATCCCTTGGCAATGTATCGGTTGGCACTGGCATTTCACGACCGTGACCTATATCGCCTTGCTCTCGTATGTGCAGAACGTCTCATCCGCCTGGCACCGGCAGAGCGAAGGGCACAGGTGCCCCTCTTCCTGCGCCAGCTGGCCTATCCGTTTTATTTCCGTGAGTTGATCGTCGCGCAAGCGCGGACACACAACCTAGATCCCTTGCTCCTGGCGGCACTCATCCGACAGGAGAGCCTCTTCGAACCTTCCATCACCTCCATCGCGGATGCGCGCGGCCTGGCTCAGGTGATCCCACCCACGGGGGAATGGATTGCCGGTCAGCTGGGCTGGACGAAATGGCAGCCGGACGACCTCTGGCGCCCCGTGGTGAGTGTGACTTTCGGAGCTTACTACTTACGTGTGCAGCTCAACGCCTTTGATGGGCAGGTCGTCCCGGCACTGATGGCATATAATGCCGGCCCGGGCAGAGTCCGCCAATGGCTGGCGACCTTCTCCGATTTAGATATGCTGGTTGAGATGGCCCCGATTTCGGAACCGGCGCGGTATGTGCGCCTCATCTATGCCGCCTATAACCGTTACCGTCAGCTGTACCGGTCCAGCTCCTGACCTGAGCGTCAGGTCAAATTCCAAATGCCACCCACGTCTATCTTATGCCCTAACACGCTCTTCATTCACTGTCACACCGCACACAAAGAACATCCTGTTCTCAAAACCGTTGGGACTTTATCCTTCGGCCAGGCAACGGCACCCTGACCAGGATTATTGAAAAACACAAGGACTTGTAAATGGCCAACTTCTGTGCTATAATAAATTGTAGTTATTCACCCTCTACCTCACATTTTGTTTAACCTGTTTCGCTAACGTGGACTGAGATTTCGTCGGAATTTCAGGAAGGAGGTGAGCGCAAACCAGCGGCAGCCCATTTAAAAAGCGACTCTCATGAGCCAGGTTCATCGAGTTTTCCAAGAGTGACATAGCAGCTACCTGATGTTTAGTGCATTATTTGCCCAAAGGAGGGAAACAAAATGGAAAGCCGATTCAAGCTGGTGCGTCTGTTGGTCGTTCTTGGATTGGTTTTGGGACTCAGTGTTTTCGCTGCTCCGTCGTTTTCCGCTCCCCCGGCACAAACTCCTGTCGCGCCGGCGCCTCTCGATGTCGTCAAATGGGAGTATCCGCCCAGCTTCGGTGGCGTGACCATCAATCTCGTCGGAGATGCCGGCCACAACCTGAAGCCGTACGAATTTTGGAAGAGCGACTTTGAGAAGGCGGGTATCTCCATTCTGGTCACCGAAGTCCCGTTCGAAGGTGTCTACGAGAAGCTCAAGACCGAGTTCGTCGCCGGCACCGGCGCGTTTGATGTGGTGACGTTCTATCCCGCCTACATCGGTGACTTTGCCGGGAACGGCTATCTGGAACCGCTGGATGAGTATATGAAAAAAGAACCTGCAGCGGTTTGGGATCCCAACCCCGCTGATGTGCTGGCGCCGTTCTGGGAATTGTACTGCAAGTTCGGTGGCAAGGTCTATGCGCTTCCCATCGACGGTGATGTGCACATGCTGATGTATCGCAAAGACCTGTTCGAGCATCCAGACGAGCAGGCGGCTTTCAAGGCGAAATACGGCAAGGAGCTGGCACCACCGGAGACCTGGGAGGATTGGCTGCAGATCGGCGAGTTCTTCACCCGTAAGAAGGGCGAGAAACTGGCTGGCGAAGTGCTGGACCGCGACTTCTATGGCTCGGCCGAGTTTGCCAAGCGCGGGTTCAGCTTTGCATGGTTCGTGGACCGCTGGGCGGCATTCGGCGAACCCTACTTTGATGAGCAGATGAACCCGCTGGTCAATTCGCCCAACGCGGTGAAAGCGCTGCAAAACTTTGTGGACAGCCTGAAGAACGCCCCGCCGGATGTGCTGGGTTATGGCTATGATGAGCTGCGCGATGCGTTCCTCAAAGGCTCCGTAGCGATGGTGGTCCAGTGGACGGATGTGCCCAAGAAAGGCGCTGATCCCAACCAGTCCGTAATTGTGGGGAAAATCGGTGTGGGGCGTGTGCCCGGCTGGAAGATCGGCGATCAGGTGGTACATCGCGCTATGATGCCAGTGGGCCGTGTGGTCGCAGTCGCTGCCGACTCGCAAAACAAGGAAGCGGCCTACTGGGTCACCAAGCACATCAGTTATGACCGCAGCTTGGAAGATGTCTCTACGCCGTTGACCGGCCTGGATCCCTATCGCAAGACCCACTTCACCAATCCGCAGGCCTATACTATGTTCGCCAGCGTAGAGGAAGCTCAGGCCTATCTGAACGGTGTCGAGGCAGCGATGGCCGATGGCTATCCGGAGATCTTCATCCCCGGCGCGGCTCAGTATGAGGATTCCCTGGATCTGCATGTGAACAAGGCGCTGGCAGGTCAGGAGACTCCTCAAGAAGCGCTGGACGCTGTGGCCAGGGAGTGGAACGAGATCACGGATAAGCTGGGGCGCGATAAACAAATCGAGCTGTGGGGCAAGGCGCTCGAAGCATACAGAGCCCTGGGGTTGATCCGCTAATCTTACCGTTCAATCATAGGGTGAGGGGTGCCTATCCATAAGGGCACCTCTCACCTTTCCTTTGACAAAACCAATGGCTTCATCACGATTTCTGGGTGTGAGACGAGCATGAAGCGTTTTTCTAGGCGACTTGAATCGCTAGCACGCACGATACGCAAGCGTCGCACGGCCTACTTGTTCGCGGCACCGGCAATCATCACCCTTTTGGCGATCACCATTTTCCCTCTGCTCTATGAGATACGGCTGGTTTTCATGTCGTGGGAGCTCACCACCAGCGCTACACCTGAGTTTGTGGGATTGCAAAACTTGATCAAAGTTCTTTTCCAAGACAGCCGCTTCTGGTCTTCTATGCGCGTGACCGCAGTGCTCATCGTGCTGGGCGTCAGCATTCAGCTGGGCATCGGCACCGGTCTGGCACTGTTGCTGAATCGGATGGGACGCTGGCGCACTCCCTTGGTCTCACTGTTTCTCATCCCTGTTATGATCGCTCCGGTGGTGGCCGGGTTTCAATTCCGTATGATCTATCACGATCAGTTTGGGCCGCTCAATTACATCATCGAGATCATCACCGGTGGTCGCTGGCGCGGTTTTGCCTGGATCGCCGATCCGAATGTGGCTTTATT
Organism: Ardenticatenia bacterium; assembly: GCA_003130875.1. GTDB lineage: Bacteria > Chloroflexota > Anaerolineae > 4572-78 > NAK82 > NAK82. The sequence goes on along the minus strand of QEXY01000193.1, from coordinate 1,251 downwards.
CGCCATTCTGATGACAGACGTCTGGCAATGGACGCCCTTCCTGATGCTGATCGTGCTGGCCGGTTTGCAATCCATCCCACTGGAGCTGTATGAAGCTGCCGAAGTGGACGGTGCCTCCGCATGGCAATCTTTCTGGCGCATCACATTGCCCTTGCTGCTGCCGGTGATCATCATCGGCATTCTGATCCGGGCCATGGACGCGTTCAAGCTCTTCGACATCGTGTATCTGGTCACCGGTGGCGGGCCTGGCAATGTGACGGAAACAATCAGCTTCTATACCTACCTTCAGGGATTCAAGTTTTTCAGCCTTGGATACACGGCTGCAATGGCTTTCATTCAGCTCATTATTATCACGCTGATCGCCCGATTCTTTCTGAGCTCCCAGAAGCGGCAGCGGGGAGAGACATAAAGCAATGCGTCGAATGTCGCTTTTGCAGAAGATCGTCACGGCAACGGTGCTCATCGTTGCCCTCGCCCTGTTCATGTTTCCGGTCGTGTGGATGTTTCTCACCTCTTTCAAAACGGAAGCGGAGTATTTCTCCTACCCTCCGGTTTTTATTCCGCATGACTTCAGCCCGCGCAACTATCTCAATGCGATGTTGTTGCCACCGGATGGTCGCGGTGGGTTGCAAGGATTGCGCGACAGCCTGATCGTTGCGCTGTCCACAACGGTCGTTTCGATGTTGACCGGTTCGCTCGCGGCATACAGCCTTTCACGCTTTAAGACGGGCGGCGAAAATCTGTCGTTCTGGATCCTATCCACCCGTATGTTTCCACCGGTGGCTGCAGCATTGCCCCTCTTCTTGATCTTCAAAGAATTCAAACTATTGGACACTCATTGGGCACTCATCGTCGCCAACACGGTGTTCAACCTGCCCTTCGTGATCTGGATGCTCAAGGGCTTCTTTGATGATCTCTCGCCCGAGATGGAGGAAGCGGCCTTGATCGATGGCTGTACCCATTGGGGCGTTTTTGTACGGGTGGCGTTGCCCTTGATCACGCCGGGATTGGTGGCAACGTCGCTGTTTTCCTTCATCTTTGCCTGGAACGAGTTCATGTTTGCGCTGTTGTTGACGCGGCGCTCGGTGCGTACGCTCACTGTCATTGTGCCGAGCTTGGTGGGAGGCCATGAGATCCTATGGGGTGAAATCGCCGCGATCGGCACGATCGCCATTATACCTGGCATCGTTCTGTCGGTGTTGTTCCAGCGCTTCCTGGTGCGCGGGTTGACGATGGGGGCAGTTAAGGGCT
>QEXY01000192.1 GCA_003130875.1 Ardenticatenia bacterium | reverse complement strand
CCATAGTGTCTCAGCAGCTGCCGGGCGCGCGCACTGGCGTCGAGCTCAACCGGCAGGGTGACGAAGGAAAAGACCACCACCAGAGAAAACAGGGCAACGCCCAGCCATGCAATCGTGTTGCCCAACCGGAAAGCGCCCATCGTGGCTTCGAGCAGGATGCCGGCCATGATGATCAGCGGCCCCAACCAGGTGCCGAATTGGACTGCCGGCACCATCGCGGAGCGGATTTGCAAAGGGAAGTACCCCGAAGCGTGCTGCAGAGCATGGCCCGCTTCGTGTGCTGCTACGCCCACGGCGGCGATGGACGGGCTGCGCGCCACCTGCGGCGACAGGCGCAACGTCCGGGTGCGCGGGTCGTAGTGGTCGCTCAAGAAGCCGGTGGTCTCCTCGATGGTCACATCCACCAGGCCGTTGGCGTCCAGGATGGCGCGCGCGGCCTGGGCGCCCGTGAGCCCGCGCAGAGTGCGTACCTGTGAATATTTGTTGAAGCGCCCCTGCACCACTGCCTGGGCGATCAAGCCCAGGATGAGCGCCGGCACGATGAAGATGAAAAACGTCGGGTCATACCAGATAGGATAGTACATCGGTCACCTCCGATCCGCTCTCACACTCTCCTTTACACCCCATCTTATCACACAACAACGCAAAAGTGAACTATCTTGCGCTCCAGATCCGGTCGCATCATATAACGAAAGGGACCAAAACGCCAGAACAGCGGACTTGACGCTGTTCTGGCGTGTCGGTCCGTCGCGATGGTCTGCCGCCCTGTAATCCCACCGCGGCAGTGGACCGCTTATGCCTCGGTGAACTCACCCTCGACCACGTCTTCCTGGCCGGGCTCCTTGGTCGTGCGACCCGCTCCGGAGCCATCACCGCCGGGTGCGGTGCCGGGTTGGCCAGCATACATCGCCTGCCCGAGCTTCAGGCTGGCCTGCTGCAGGGCTTGCATCGTGCGCTTGATGCGGTTGATGTCGTCCGTCTTGATGGCATCGCGCACGTCGTTGATCTTGCCTTCAAGATCGGCACGGAGCGCGCCATCAACTTTGTCGCCCAGCTCGTTCAAGCTCTTCTCCACCTGATAGGCCAGCGCATCGGCCTGGTTACGCGCGTCGGCCAGCTCCTTGCGGCGGGCGTCCTCGGTGCGGTGCAGCTCCGCTTCGCGGATCATCCGCTCGATCTCCTTCTGGTCCAGGTTGGTGCTGGCTGTGATGGTGATCTTCTGGTTGCGCCCGGTTGCTTTGTCCGTCGCGCTGACGTTCAGGATGCCGTTGGCGTCGATGTCAAAGACGACCTCGATCTGCGGGATGCCGCGCGGAGCGGGCGGGATGCCGTCCAGGCGGAACTGTCCCAGCAGCATATTGTCCGCTGCCATCGGGCGCTCGCCCTGATAGACCTTGATGTCCACAGCGGTCTGGCCGTCCTCGGCAGTGCTGAAGATCTCCGACTTGCGCGTCGGGATGGTGGTATTGCGCGGGATGAGCACGGTCATCACCCCACCCAGTGTCTCGACACCCAGCGAGAGCGGTGTGACGTCCAGCAACAGCACATCCCGGACCTCGCCGGCCAGCACACCCGCCTGGATGGCAGCACCGATGGCCACCACCTCATCCGGGTTGACGCCCTTGTGCGGCTCTTTGCCCGTCAGTTCGCGCACCAGGTTCTGGATCATCGGCATGCGGGTCGCGCCACCGACCAGCACCACCTCGTCGATCTGCGACGCGGTGATCTTGGCATCGGCCAGGGCACGCTCAAACGGCCCGCGACAGCGCTGCACCAGGTCTTCGGTCAGCTGCTCAAACTTGGCGCGTGTCAGCTTCATCTGCAGATGCTTAGGCCCGCTGGCGTCGGCGGTGATGAAGGGCAGGTTGATCTCGGTCTCCAGCATCGTGCTGAGCTCGATCTTCGCTTTCTCCGCCGCTTCCTTCAGGCGCTGCAGCGCCTGCCGGTCCTGGCGCAGGTCAATGCCGTGTTCCTTGCGGAACTCCTGTGCCACCCAGTCCACGATGCGCTGATCCCAGTCATCACCGCCCAGATGGGTGTCGCCGTTGGTCGCCTTCACCTCGACCACTCCGTCACCCACCTCGAGCAAGCTCACGTCGAACGTGCCGCCACCCAGGTCCCACACCAGGATGGTCTCGTTCTTCTTCTTGTCCAGACCATAGGCCAGCGCGGCAGCCGTGGGCTCATTGATGATGCGCAACACTTCCAATCCGGCGATCTTGCCCGCATCCTTGGTGGCCTGGCGCTGGCTGTCGTTGAAGTAAGCGGGCACAGTGATGACCGCCTGGGTCACCGGCTCGCCGAGATAGGCTTCGGCGTCCGCCTTGAGCTTGGCCAGCACCATCGCGCTGATCTCCTGTGGTGTATAGGTGCGGTTCATCACCGGAACGAAGATGCGCGCGTCGCCCACTGGTCCTTCGACTACCTTGTAGGCCAGCATCTTGCGCTCGACCTCGGTCTCGGAATAGCGCCGTCCGATGAGCCGCTTGACCGAGTAAAGCGTGTTCTCCGGATTGACGATCGCCTGCCGCTTGGCGGTCTGGCCCACCAGGCGCTCGCCACTCTTCGTAAAGGCCACCACCGAGGGACACAGACGTCCACCCTCAGCGGTCGGGATTACGGTCGGCTGTCCTCCCTCCATAACCGCGACCACGCTGTTGGTCGTTCCTAGATCGATCCCTACTATCTTTCCCATTTTACCGTTCCTCCTGATCTCTTAGCTCATAGCGATGAGTCAATTCTCCCTCCTTATGCGGGACGATGGGGTAGTCGTGTGTCTGACCCGGCAGATGCTCATAGTCACAGGTACACGGTCCCCCCTGAGCACATCCGGTGCAACAGTAAAACCGATCGTTCACAATGGTCGGTTGCCACCGGATGATGATCAAACAATTGGAACACCGGATCGGTTGACCTGCCACGACCTACACCCTCACTATGTCAGCCAGGGAAGGGCAAAGCAAAGCACCGCGTTGGCTGACCACCCCTCTGACCCATCTACCTTGCACAGCTTAGAGCGGCCATATTAGATTTGCACTAGATACACATTAGAGTTGCGTTAGAGGGGGCGATACCCTACAGGGTGCCTTGCATTTTGGGGGAGAGGGGGGGGATTCAAACCGAGGTGTGCGTGGTTCACACGGTTGGGCTGGTTGCTCACCCGGCTGCCCATCGGTGAGATCGCCTTCCGGGTGAACCTGATGAACGCCTTCTTCGACGCAGTTGCGGTGGTGCTGGTGTACTTAATCGGCCTGCAGCTGGGCGCGCCCGTGCGCGGTTGGACGACGTACGAAGGGACGGTGTTGGGGGCGCTCGCGCTGTTTAGCGGCCATCGGGCAGTTTGATTGGCTGCGGCAACCCTACAACCAGGTGCACATCGCCTCGGGAGGACTGGGAAGAGCTGAATGCTGCAGGTGGACATCGACCAGGACGCAACGAGGTGGTAGCAGCGAACTGGGTTGAGCGTCACCCGGTGCAGAACCGTCCGCTTCCCAAATTGAAATACATCCTTGCCCTCGCCGCCCCGGCGTGATATGATAGGCCACGAGGAACCCCGGGCATGATCGCACATCCTCTCCCCAAACGCCCGATGGTGCTGGCGACGGGCCTCTTCCTTGCCGCGATGACGTTGTACATTGTCACCCTGGCGCCTTCGGTCGTGGCTTTGTTCGACGACAGCCTCGAGTTCCAGCTGGTGACCTACCAACTGGGCATCGCCCATCCGACTGGCTATCCGTTGTTCACGCTGTTGGGCTGGTTGTTCACCCGGCTGCCCATCGGTGAGGTCGCCTTCCGGGTGAATCTGATGAGCGCCTTTTTCGGCGCAGTTGCGGTGGTGCTGGTGTACTTAACCGGCCTGCAGCTGGGTGCGCCCGTGCGCGGTTGGACGACGCACGGAGGGGCGGTGTTGGGGGCGCTCGCGCTGGCGATTTCGCCCGTCTTCTGGTCGCAGGCGACTGTGGCCGAAGTGTACACTTTGCATGCCTGTCTGATGAGCGCGGTGCTCTGGGTCTTGTTGCGGATGGACACCCTGGTCGCCTCCTCGGACGCAAGCCCCCAGCGTGTGCGCGTCCAGCTGGAGCGTTCCGTCGCTGCGCTCGCCTGTCTCTTCGGACTGGGATTGGCACATCACCGCACCATTGTGTTGTTGTCCCCGGCCGCCTTGCTGGTGTTGTGGCGGTTGCGGCATCTGCGCCCGTTTCGGCTGTGGCATCTCCTGTGGTTCGCTGCGCCTTTGGGGCTCTACCTCTACCTGCCCCTGCGCGGGCACGTCGGTTCCCTGGACGGCAGCTACACCAACACCTTCGAGGGGTTCTGGCGGTACGTCACGGCGTGGGGATATGGCAGCTTCATCTTTCAGAATCCATTTTCTGTGGAGCGAGGGGCCGACTTTTATCTCGATCTGTTCTTCCGACAATTCGGCGGGGTGGGCATGGTGCTGATCGGGATGGGAATCCTCCTGCTGGCACGTCGCGGCTGGGCCTTCGGTATCACCGCGCTCGCGTTTGTCAGCTACGCCGTTTTCAACCTGTTCTATCGCGTGGCCGACATCGAGGTGTTCTTCATCCCCAATTTCCTGGTCGGCGCGCTCTGGTTGGGATATGGCATCACCCGTTTGCTGACCCTGCTCCAGTCATGGGGTGCTACGTCTGCACGCCCGATGCGGAGGTGGGGCGCTTCGCTGGCGGGCCTCTTGATCGTGGCCGGGTCTCTGGCGCAAAGCGGCCTGCTGCTCCACGGCAACTTCGCCGCGATGGATCGCTCCGACGATTGGGCGGTCCACGACTATGGGGTGGACATGCTGAGCCAGCCTTTGGAACCCGATGCGGTGATCGTGGGCATTCAGGGCGAGGTCACGCTGGTGCGTTATTTCCAGAGTGTGCACCAGCTGCGTCGGGATGTGCGCACCGTGGCAGCGGATGAGCCGGGTACGCGCCTGGCCATCGTGCGCGATCTGGTCGCGCAAGGTGTCTCGGTCTATCTCACCCGTTCGCTGGCGGGCGCTCCGGAGCGCTGGCCGTTGGGTGCCGTGGGACCGCTCATCCGGGTCTATGCCCAGCCGCAGCGCCGTGCGCCGGCAACCCGCTATCAAGTGGATGTCACGCTCATCCCGGAGATCGCCCTGTGGGGTTATGAGGTGATGCATCCGCCGAGTCATACCAAACCGCCGACGGTGCGGCTGCGCCTGGTCTGGCACGTCCGGGCGCCGGTCGCGCGCGATTTGAAGGTGTCGGCGCGTTTGTTGACCCAAGATGGACGTCTGGTGGCGCAGGCGGACGCGGTGCCGGTGCATTTCGCCTATCCCACCACCGCGTGGCGCGCCGGCGAGTATATTGCGGACGTATATGATCTGCGGTTGTCTGAGCCTTTATCGGATGCACCGTACACGCCGCTGGTAATCTGGTACGATCCGGCTCATGGAGCGGCCGAAGTAGCCCGTGTGACGTTGCCCCCATTCCATCTGCCCTAGGCCGGTATGTTGGGAACCCGAAAGGTGCGGCTGCGTGCTGTGCGCGTTTTTGCGTGCGCAGCGGGTTTCAAAAACCTCGGCGCGTTCGGCAGAGTGCCTGGTGAGGCTATGTGTAAAGGAGAACCTTGTCTGGACGCGTTTGTGGCCAAACTGGTATGGTGAGGGATTACGGCGCGCGTCGAAACATAGCTCAATCGACGGTGTTGCTGTCTTAGAGATTTGAAACCCTCGATTTCGAGCGCTTGCAAGCTCAACCGGGCATCATGTTTCGCTGCACACATCGCAGATTGTCTCCCAGCGCCGGCCAGTCAGCAGGACCGGTGCCATCCATATCATGGTGCAAAGCAGTGTCGCTGCCCAACCACTGGCAAAGACGAGGATTTCTGCTTCACCCATCCATCTCCGCGAAGATTTTGCCCGGGTTTAAGATATTGTGTGGGTCGAACAGGCGCTTGAGGCGCAGCATGTGGGCGCGTGCCAGTGGGTCGAGTGCGCGGCCCACGTAGTCGCGCTTGGCCAGGCCGATGCCGTGCTCGCCGCTCAACGTGCCGCCCAGTTCGATCGCCGCCAGGAAGATCTCCTCCGCCGCTTGGCGCACGCGCGCCATCATCTCCGCATCCCTCCGGTCACAGATCAGGTAGGGGTGCAGGTTACCGTCACCGATGTGGCCAAAGACCGGCGTGCGCAGGTCATATCGGCGCCCGATGGCACGAATGCGCTCCACCATTTCCGGAATGCGGCTGCGCGGCACGGCGATGTCCTCGCCCAGCTTGTCGCCCAGCGCTGCCAGGGCAGGCGAGATGGCGCGCCGTGCCGCCCACAGCTCCTCGGCCTCCGCCTCGTCGCGCGCACAGCGCACCTCCCGCGCGCCAGCTGCCTCACACGCTGCACGCACAAGGGCAACCTCGCGCTCCAAAGCTTCCGGCCAGCCCTCCACATCGATCAACAGCACGGCGTCCGCATCGGCGGGCAGACCATGATCGCGTTGGCTTTGCACCGCACGGATGCAGTCGCCGTCCATCAACTCGGTCGTCAGCGGCAACACGCCCGAGGTGATCACGCGGTTGACCGCCGCACACGCATCGCCGATGCGGTCGAAGATGGCCAACACAGTGCGGCGCGCCGCCGGCTTGGGCAAGAGCTTGAGCACGATCTCGGTCACCACGCCCAACGTCCCCTCCGAGCCGACGAACAGAGCGGTCAGGTCATAGCCGGTGACGTTCTTGATGGTGCGCCCGCCGGTGCGCATGACACTCCCATCCGCCAGCACCACCTCAAGACCAAGCACATAGTCCTTGGTGACGCCATATTTGAGGCAACGCGGTCCGCCGGCGTTCTCCGCCACGTTGCCGCCCAGGGTGGACATGTCCCACGAGGCCGGATCGGGTGGGAAGAAGAGGCCGTAGCGCGCCGTCGCCTTCTGCAAGTCCATATTGACCACGCCCGGCTGCACCACCGCGATCAGTTCGTCCGGGTTGATCTCCAGGATGCGGTTCATGCGTGCCAGGCACAGGCAGATGCCGCCGTTGATCGGGATGGCACCACCGGACAGGCCGCTGGCAGCGCCACGGGGCACCACCGGAATGCGCTCGCGATGGGCGATGCGCAGCGTGGCCGACACTTCCGCTGTGCTCAACGGCAACACCACCACATCCGGCAGCGCCTCACCCCAGGTGGCATCGTAGGCATACGCCACCCGATCCACCAACGTATCCAGCACGCGCTCAGCGCCGAGCGTCGCCTTGAGTTCTGCGATGATCCGCGCGTCGATCATAGTCTCACTTCCTCCGCTGCGGCCCGCCCACACCTGCCTGGAACGGGGATGCCATCGGCATGGGTATGCTGACAGCGTGCCAGCAGCTGCGAGATATGCCACACCTGAAAGGGTAGCTGCCGCTCGCGCACTGCGGCACGTAATTGCAACAGGCACCCCGGCCCATTGGTGACCACCACTGCAGCGCTGGTGGACAGGATGTCGTCCAGCTTGCGCGCCAATCGACGGTCTGCCATATCGGGATGGGTGATGTTGTAGATGCCAGCGCTGCCACAGCACGCCGACGGCGCTTCCATCTCCACCACCTCGATGCCACGGATGCGCCCCAACAGGCGCCGTTGCGGCGCGCATATGCCCTGCGCATTGGCCAGGTGACACGCATCGTGGATGGTGACGCGCAAGGGGGGTGTCGAGTCATAGTCCAGCGTTGGCGGCAGGATGGCATCATACCACTCGTAGACGTCACGCACCAAGGCGCTGAAAGCAGCAGCACGCGTGGCGAAGGCGGGCTCATCCTCCAGCAGAGTGGCATATTCCTTGAGGGTATGACTGCAGGCAGCACAGTCGGTCACGATGGCGTCCAGCGTGCCGAGGTGCTCGAAAAGAGCGATGTTGGCGCGCGCCAGACGGCGCAGCTGGACCCGGTCGCCCTGGTCGTCCTGTGGGCTGCCACAACACACCTGGCCGGGCGGCGTGATCACCTCACAGCCTGCTGCGCTCAACACATCCACCGTCGCGCGGCTCTCGGCGGCGAAGAGCTGGCTCATCATACAGCCCAGGAAGAAGCCCACCCGATAGCGACGGATGCCCTGCGCCGGGGTGACGGTCGGCAATGTCGCGTGCAACGGATGGGATGGCAGCGGAGGCAACAGCGCTTCCATCCTGCGCAGGCGGGCCAAAGGTCCTGGCAGCGCCCGCAACATGGGGCGCACCAGGCGAGCGAGGCCGCTGCGCTGATACAGGCGCAAGGGCCAGAGTGCCGGGCCCAGCCGCTCCGCCGAGATGAGCACGTGGCGGAAGACCAGCCGCCGCCACCACGCCAGACCATGCTGGTGGGCGAGGGCAGCCCGGCCGGCCAGGATGCACTCGCCGATGGGCACATGCGCCGGGCATACCGTGTTGCACATGCGACAGTCCAGGCAGTGGTAGAGATGCTCCTCGACCGCGGGTGTGGGGGGCAGCATCCCTTCTGCCACCGCCTTGAGGAGTGCCAGCCGCCCACGAGGCGACTGCACCTCGCGCAGTGTCTCCTGGTAGGTAGGACAGACGGGCAGGCAACGCGCGCAGCGCACACAATGGCGCAGCACGGAGTAATCCGGCAGGTGGGGAATGTGCACCCGTTGTCCGGTGAGCGGCTGTGTCAGGCGTTCCAGGCTGCTGCCCATACTGGCAAGGGATTATAGACGTACAAGTAGGCCAGAGACAAACGGGGGATGTAAGAGATTGTGGCTTCCCTATCTTTCGGGCATCTCACATTTGGGATTCCTCTTGGGCAGAACTTTTCATTTTTATCCGGAGGCAAGAGGGAGCTCAGTTCTCAGTCCGAGCGCACGGCCAGCACTTGCTAGCTATACAGTTGACCCGCAATCACGGCTACATCCTGCGCAGGCTGCTCTCGCCGTGCAATGCCGCCTGGATGAGCACCGCTGACAAACCCTCCAACGGATAGCGCCTTCGCGGCTCGGGTGTCATGCCCAGGTAGTCTAACAAACTCTTTCCACCACCGGATCGCATAGCGTTCCCCCTTTCCTGCAACCATTGGCCGCCTATTGGCATGGTGTATAAGAGAAAGAAAAAGCCATGGATCGATTCACAGAGGGTGTTGAAAAAGTCCCTTGACCGCTCAGATTTTCATAGGAGAATGGGCCAATAAAGCGGGTAACTAAAGAGTTTTTCAACACCCTCATTCACAACGTATTGACAAGGATAGCAAAGCATAGTATAATGTTTCCCAAGCAAATCACAACCAAATAACAAGCTATCACAAATAAAAAGACGAAGGATCCAGAAACAGAGATTGGATAAAAATGTTTCTGGATGTTGCAACGACCAAGATGTCGTTTCCAGAAGGATGGAATGATTTTTCAGGAACTCCTTGCCGTCGAAGAAATCAACATACGACTCTCGTGTGCCTCTTTGACCGCATCTCCGCTTGTCAAACGAATTCCCGTGCCCACTGTCAACAAGAGGCTCCAAGTAGTCTGGAGTGGTCATAGCTACCCTCTGCCACGTGATATGAGAGATGAGGGGGCACACTAAGGTGATGGACACACATCGTCGCCGTCAAGCGATCCTCGCACTGCTTAATGAAGCCGGTGAGATAAGCGTGGAGGATGTTGCGCGGCGTTTTGGTGTCTCTGCCAACACTATCCGTACTGACCTCTCGGTGTTAGACGAACGTGGTCTATTACGACGTGTGCGTGGGGGCGCGATTGCTGTCAACCGGCCCTCTGTGCAAGACCTGTCTTTCTCCCGGCGGGCCCGTTCCAACCACTTGGAGAAGCGAAACATTGCCCGTTGGGCAGCCACTCTGGTGCAAGACGGAGATGCCATCATTTTGGATGCCAGTACCAGCGCTTATTACCTGGCCGGCTTCCTGCGCGAGCGACGCTATCTCACAGTCGTGACAAATGGTTTGCAATCCGCTTTGTTGTTGGCGCGAGAGCCCACCAACAAAGTGATTTTGGCTGCCAACACAGTGCGTTCAGACGGCAATGCCCTTGTGGGTGAGTTAAATCCAGAGCTGTTGAGCGGATTTCGTGCCAGTAAATGCTTTGTCTCATGCTCGGGTTTCTCGGTCGACGAGGATCTGACCGAGAACGACATGGATGAAGCGGCACTTAAAGCGCAGCTGGTCAAGCTCTCACGGCAAGTGATTGCGCTGGTCGATCACACCAAGTTTGATAAAAAAGGTACCTTCCGCTTTGCCAGTCTGAACCAGCTGAACTGGATAGTGGTTGACGAGGCAGTGTCGCGTGACAAACTGGCTGTCTTGCGACGGATAGTTGGGTGTCCCATTGTTGTGGTGGGCTCCACATCTGCTGAGACTCTGCAGCCGATCTCTTCTTCCGCAAATAGCAGGCGTTATCGGATCGGGTTTGGTAATGCCACAGAGCGGATGAGCTTCACCCATGATGTCCGGACGAGCCTGGAGAGAGCAGCAGCGCGCCTGGGAAACGTAGAGCTCCTTATCCAAGACAATGCTTTGGATAGCCAGAAAGCTCTGGAGAATGCCGAATGGTTTGTGGCCAACCGGGTAGATCTGGTGATTGAGTTCCAGCTGGATGCTGCAATCGGCAATGTTATTATGGACAAGCTAAACCGGGCGGGAATTCCGGCAATCGCTGTGGATGTGCCGATGCCTGGTGCTACCTTCTTTGGTGCGGACAATTATCGAGCGGGTCACATGGCTGGCGAAGGTCTGGGTCATTGGATCAAACAGAACTGGGCAGGTCATCTTGATCTCTTAATCAGATTGGACGCAGTGCGTGTGGGCCCATTAGGAGGGGCACGTCTGCAAGGTGAGCTCGATGGGTTGATGTCGGTACTCGGCCCAATTGAGGCTGAAAGGACATGGATGATCGATAGCCCCGTAATCTTTGAAGATGTGATACCCGCCATGAGTGCCTATTTAACCCGCATTCCGGACAACGCGCGTGTCGCGATTATTGCCATCAATGATGATGCAGCAGTTGGAGCTCTGACTGCTTTTGAACGTAACGGCCGCCTCAGTCAGGTTGTAGCAGTGGGACAAAATGCCGATCGCATCGGGCGCGCGGCTTTGCGCCGTCCAGATTTTCCCTTCATTGGCACCACAGCTTACTTCCCCGAACAGTATGGTGAGAGGTTATTAGATGCTGCCTTGCGTATTTTGCGTGGTGAACCGGTGCCGCCGGCACTTTATACGCGCCACGTCTACATCACACGTGAGAACCTGGACCATTATTACCCAGAAGAGAAAGCGTGAAACAGACGGTGTATGCAATTTACCCTCAAGAAACCGGGAGAATAAGCCGTTATGATGACATCTCGTGAGCGATTCCTGCGTACATTAGAGTTTCAGCCGGTCGATGTGCCATGGGTGCGTGCATATGCCTTCGTCTGGCCCGAGACGGAGCTGGTGTGGCGTACTCAAGGCTATGAAGGCCCCACCCTTGGATGGCATGGTGAAGGGTTGCCTCAGCGCTTCGGACTAGACGAGTTGCTGCGAGTCGATCCCTGGTACGGACCGGTGCCACCGTTTGAGTACCAGGTGATCGAAGAGGATGAACGGACTAAGCTCTACATCAATCATGAAGGCATCCTGATGCGTGAGTTCAAAGAGCACGCGGACACCAGCATGCCCCAGTTTGTCAAATTTCCTGTGGAGACCTTGGAGGACTTTGAGAGTTTTGCTGCGGAAAGACTGGCCTTGAACCCCCAAGAACGTTTCCCCAAGGAGTGGCAAGAGCAGGTCCGGAAAGGCGAGCTGCGCGGGGTTGCTGGAGCAGCAAATATCACGGCAATCGGGGTTGAGAGCGGTCAAGCGAACGGGCAAGGGAAATCGGGCTTCCCAGAGGAACACCCACGCCTGTGTTGGGCAGACCGTTGGGGAGGATTCTTTGGGCCATTGCGCAACATGATGGGATTGGAAAATCTCTGTCTGGCTTTCTATGACAATCCCAAATTGATAGAGCGCATGATGGAGGAGCGCGCCGATCGTATCATCGAGATCACCTCGGAGGTGATGAAATATACCGACTTTGATGTGTTCTGGTACTGGGAGGATATGGCTTATAACCACGACTCCCTGATCGATCCCAAGCTGTTTCGCAAGTTTGCCTTGAAGCATTATCGTCGTGTGAACGACTGGTTGCGCAGCCGGGGCATTAAGCATATCGGCCTCGACAGCGACGGGAACATCACCAAGTTGATACCCCTCTGGCTCGAATCAGGTATCAATATGCTCTGGCCCTTCGAAGTGCAATCCGGTATGGACGTTCTGAAAGTGCGCCAGACTTATGGGCATGATTTGGTCATTATGGGAGGCATCGATAAACGTGCCCTGATCCGGGGCGGTGAAGTAATGCGCCGCGAAGTCGATCGTGTGATGCCGCTCGTGGAAGACGGAGGATATATCCCTGAGCTGGATCACAGTGTGCCACCCGATATCTCATGGCCTAACTTCTGCGAGTATGTGGAGTACCTCAAATACCGCCTGGGACGCGGTTAGCCGAGGGAAGATAAACAACAAGAGGAGCGGTCACCATGAACATACTGGACGATATTTACAGCTGTGTTCTCGAGGGCAGACGCAATGAAGTAGAAATCTTAGTAAAACAGGCTCTGGAAGAAAATGTCTCCGCAACCGATATCATCGAGAAGGCGTTGAGACCAGCAATGGATGAAGTGGGTTTGCGTTTCTCGAGAGCGGAGTTTTTCCTGCCAGACTTGATTCTGGCCGCTGAGACAACCAAGCGCGCGGTTGCCTATTTGAGACCCTTGTTGGGCGAGAAAGGTGTCACCTCGCGGCAGGAGACTGTCGTGATCGGCACCGTCCAGGGCGACTTGCATGACATTGGCAAGAACCTGGTCATCGCAACATTGGAGGGCACCGGTTACCGAGTGGTGGACCTCGGCGTGGATGTCGCACCGGAACGTTTTGTTGAGGCCGTGCGAATGCATAAACCGGCGGTGGTTGGCTTCTCAGCGCTTTTGAGCACCACGATGGTGAACATTCCACGCACCATCGATGCTCTACGCGAAGCCGGGTTGAGGGAAGAAGTGTTAATTGCCGTTGGTGGAGCACCGGTAACCCAACGCAATGCAGATGAATGGCAAGCCGATATTTATGCACCGGACGCCGGCACCGCAGCTCGTGTCATAACAGAAAGGCTGGCGGCCTGGCAGAAAGATCAGGAGGTACTCTGATGCAGTTGGAAGCTTATGTAGGCGAACCGGATGTCGAGCGATTGAAAGCTGCGCTTAAGGGCAAACCAGTGGACCGCGTTCCCAACTTCGAAAATCTGGTCGATGATCAACACGTGACCAAATTGTTGGGACGTGAGGCTGGCAACACTTTGTCCTATGGCGGTGATCCTGCCAAAGGTGCTGGCGAAGCTGTGGGCCGACCGATGAGAGCTGGTGACTTTCTGGAATTCTGCCAAATTACCGGTCAGGATGTGATGGTTGTTGAAGCTTTGTGGACGCCATTCAAGAAGCGCGCGCCGGATGGCACGCTCAAGACCGTAGCAGATCGGAGTGTCAAAACACGCCAGGACTGGGAAGCGCTGGTGTTCCCAGGTGAAAGCGACATCGAAGATCGGTTGCAGTACATCCGTGAATATAAGGAAGCGGTCAATGGCACTCGCATCGGCGTGATGCTGTTGGGCGGTTGTATCTTTCAGACGCTATATGAGATGGTGGTCGGACTGACTGATTTTATGATGATGTGCTATGAGCAACGCGAGCTGGTAGAAGAGATGCTCGAAGTCAGCACTGTGTATTTCGAGAAGCTCTCGGAAGCGGCGGTAAACGAAGGTATTGACATCCTTTACGTCGCCGATGACTTTGCTTGGAAAAATGGTTTGATGATCCCTCCCGCTCTGTTTAAGGAAATATGGTTGCACCGTATGGCACGCATCATCGCACCAGCAGTAAATAGAGGTGTGCCCGTGATGTTCCACAGCGATGGCAAAATCGACGATGCGGTGGAATGGTTGATCGATATCGGTGTAGATGGCATCAACCCTATGGACCCGTACGGCATTGACTACCGCGATTATAAGAAGCGCTTCGGGAGCAGACTCACATTGAGTGGCAACATCGATGTGGAATGGCCCTTGGTACATGGCACCCCCGCGGACGTAGAGCGCGACGTCAAGGAACATATGGAGGTACTCAAGCCTGGAGGAAGGTACATAGCGGGCTCCAGCCACAGCATCACCAACTTCGTACCCCACGAAAATTACATTGCTATGTTGAATGCGATCCATCGCTATGGATTGTATTGATCCCTATCCTATGCAGGGTCGGCTGCACGTGATGGGACACCGGTAGGTTTGTACAGAGAGCTTTTCGCAAACCGTTCGATGCAAAGGAGGTGATGCCATATTTTGACTTAATCTTGTTCAGTCATTCTCAAGTTTACTCAGATAGGATGTAAGGTGATCGTGATCAACCAAGAGATGTCGCAGCGATGAGCACAAGAAGCCAAAGGAGGAAAAAATGAAGCACCTTATCCACCGAGCGGGTAAAGCTGCTTTTCTGCTGATGTTAACCGTAGCGACACTGGTGTTGGTAGCAGGCATTGCCCAAGCGATGCCTCCTCAAGAGGATGTCACCCCTACGACGGAACCAGTGGCGACACCGACCCCAATTCCCACCCCTGAGGTCAATGACTATCCAGCCATCTACCGCTGGCTAACCGATGCGCGGATGTACGACATTCTGCCGCCTGGAATCCCTGAGCCTAAGAGACCGTACCGCCTGGCGTTGGACATGATCATCATGTCTCAGGACTACACGCGTGAGGTGGCTGAGAGCGCGCAAGAGTTCGCCAAAGAGCTGGGCATGACCTTGGACGTGTTCGATGCCAACTTCGACGCAAACAAATCGCTGAGCATCGCGGAAACCATCGTGGCAAACAAATACGACGGCATGTTCATCTACGCCACAGATCCAGCGCTTGGCCCGACAATCTCCAAGATGATGAAGGAAGCTGGCATTGTCGCGGTCGGTGGTGACACCCCGATGACCCGTGATGATTACTACTATGGTGTCCCCAGCACCTATGCGGGTTACATCGCGGGCAAATATATGATGGAGCAGGCTAAGGCAAAGAATTGGGACTACAAGAAAACAGTCGCCATTTTCATGGATCTCTCCGCTTTCACTGCTTGTACTATGCGCCTCGAGGGATACTACAAGGCTCTGTACGAAGCTTACCCGGACTTTCCAAAAGAGAACATTGTGTGGTATGACGCGCCCTACACCCTGAATGAGGTGATCAAGAGCGTAAGCGATCAGATCACGGCGCATCCGGCTGACAATTATTTCGTAATGGTGTCGTGCAGCGACGAGATGACTGCTGGCGCAGCGCGTGCTCTCGAAGCAGCCGGTTATACACCTGACACGGCGATGGTCTCAGGCCAGGGTGGTGGTGTTGGTCCTCGTGAGGAGCTCAAGCGGCCGGGAACGCTGTATGTCTCCTACACCGGCTATATGCCACGCTGTGCGGGCAAGCTGGCGATTAACTTCCTCACCCGTATCCTGAATGGGGAGAATGTGCCACGTTACATTCAGCAGTATGTGGTGCTGCTCACCAAGGATACAGTCGACCAGTACTATCCCGGTGGCGTTGAACAGTGTACCGAAGAAATGATACGCGGTATGCCGATGCCGGATTGAGCTCCAAGCGCTAAGAGCGTGTGTCCCGTTCCGACCAACGGGTAACATCTCAGGTGCAGGTGTGTTCCCGTGCTATGGGTCTGAGCCCTGCGCTGGGAACACACCTGACCGAGGCGCGATAGCGGGAGTGGTGGAATGAGCGGAGCAATTGCTACACCATCAGGGAATCTTCCTCGATTGATGATGCGGGGCATCTGCAAATCGTTTCCTGGCGTCCAGGCACTGAGCGCGGTGGATTTTGATCTCTTACCGGGCGAGGTGCACGCCATCATCGGACAGAATGGGGCGGGCAAAACCACCTTGGTCAAAATTATCTCCGGCGCCTATCCGGCTGACGCAGGGCAGATCTTTATCAATGGCCAGGAGGTGCATTTCCACAGCCCGGCGGACGCCCGAAAACAAGGGATCATGACAGTACATCAGGATTGGAACCTGTTTCCCGAGCTGAGCGTCGCCGAGAACATCTTCGCAGGTCGTATGCCTGTCAAGACTCAAAGCGGCATTATCGATTGGGAACGTTGTTATGAAGAAGCTGCCAAGGAGCTGCGTAGCTTGGGTCTTGATCTCGATCCACGCATGCGTGTTGGCCTCTTGCGTCCGGCTCAGATGCAAATGGTGGAGATCGTCCGCTGCATATGTGCGAATGCAGCTATTATGATCCTGGACGAGCCCACCGCTGCGCTGGGACCTCATGAGATCGAAAGTCTCTTCGCCATGATCCGTTGCGTGGTGGCAGGAGGTGTTTCCATCTTGTATATCTCGCACAAGCTTGAGGAAGTTCAAGAGATCGCCGACCGAGTGACTGTCTTGCGGGACGGATGCAAAGTGGGAACTGTCAGAGCTGATGGGGTCAGTCGATTGGATCTGATCCGGATGATGGTAGGACGTGAAGTAGAAGCCCCACAGAAGCAAGTCGTGGTTACACCAGGTGCAGAGATTTTGCGCCTTCACCAAGTGGGCCGAGGCAGAAGCTTACGTGACATCAGCTTTTCCCTCCGGTCTGGTGAGATATTGGGCATCTTCGGTCTGCTGGGTGCTGGGCAGAAACAGCTCATCGATGTGTTATACGGGATCACCCCCGCAGATACTGGTGAGATCTGGGTCAACGGTCGCAAGGTTCGCATCGAATCGCCCGAAATGGCAAAACGGCTTGGTCTTGGGTTAGTACCCGGTGACAGGAAAAGAGAAGGACTTGTTCAAACGTTGAGTGCCAGCGCCAATCTCACACTTGCTAACACAGCACTTATTTCGTTCGCCAACCTGTTCTTAAGCCCTCGACGTGAGCGCACGCAAAGCTGGCACTGGATCAACGCACTGGACATTCGGCCCAAAGATGGCAGCCGTCTGGTAAAATATTTTAGCGGTGGAAACCAACAGAAAGTTGTGCTGGGAAAATGGTTGCAGAACAACTGTAAGGTGCTCATTTTGGACCACCCGACTCAGGGCGTTGATGTCGGCGCCAAGAGCGAGATTTATGCGTTGCTTGAAGAGCTGGCCAAGGCGAATATGGGGATCATCCTGGTATCCACTGAGCTGCCGGAGATCCTGGCTATGAGTGATCGCATATTGGTCATGCGCAATGGCACCATAGCTGCTGAAATACCGCGCCAGGAGGCAACGAATGAGCGACTTCTGGCACATGCCACTGGGGAGGGTTGAGCGCGTATGGTGGGCGCAAAGGCAAGAAGACAAATTTGGGTTAGCATTCGTGATTCATCCGCCTTCGGGGTGTTTACCGCTTTGCTTATCTTATTCGTGCTTTTCTCTATCCTGCATCCCAGCTTCCTAACTCCTAGAAACCTGTGGAACCTGGCCATCTCAATATCCACCTTGGGGCTGACGGCAGCAGGCGTCACACTGATCTTATTAGTCGGTATGCTCGATGTATCTACGGAAGCAATCCTGGCCACCTCATCGGTGGTGTTGGCTTTCCTGATGACCACCATGGGACAACCTGCCGTCGTGGCAATCATAGGTGCGATCGCAACAGGATGTGGGATCGGTGCAATTAACGGATTGATCAGCGTCCGCTTCAAAATCAACCCGATCATAACCACCCTTGCCACATTGGCAATTTTCACCGGCGTAGCTCAATTCGCGAGTGGAATGAAACAGATACCGATCGACGCTCCCAAAGGTTCTCTCTTGTGGACATTTGGTTTTGGCTCATTGTTTGGCATCCCCGTTCAGGTTTTAGTGGTCCTATTTGTGTACATCCTGCTTTGGTTTGTACTCCAGTACACTCGTTTCGGTCGGAACGTGTACGCGGTGGGTGGTAACCCTCAAAGTGCCAATCTGCTGGGGCTGAGTGTGGCCAAGTATCGCTTCTTAGCGTTTGTGATTATGGGAGCTGCGGCGGGTACTGCTAGTGTTCTCATCAGTGCGCGTGCGCTGAACGGATGGGCTGGAGCAGGTCAAGGTTATCTGTTTGGCGCCATCACCGCTGTTGTACTGGGCGGTACCTCACTGGCAGGTGGAAGAGGTGGCGCCTGGCAAACCCTGCTGGCTGTCCTGCTGCTGGGAACGCTGACGAATGGATTGAACCTGTTGCAGGTCCATCCCTATTGGCAGGGAGTCGCATCAGGTGTCTTATTATTGTTGGCGATGGCAGCCGAACTGCTGCGCAATCGATACATGCGCTTGAGAACAGAAGAATGAGGCCAGAGAGAGAAGCAGCCATGTCTGATGGAATAGTTGCATTCGAGCCTGTGGCAGCTCAGCAAGAAAGCTGTCCCCCCATGGAGGAACCCAGGCCACGAGGGTGGGTCGCCTGGACAGAGACTCCTATTATAGGATTGTTGCTTATTCTAATTGCATTGTTCTTGGTGTTCTCACTCACGGCTCCCACCTTTCTTACGTTCCGCAATATGGCCATCTTAGCCGGTTCTATTTCTATGATCGGAATCGTGGCCGCGGCTATGACCTTGGTGATCATAGGTGGGAATTTGGATCTCTCTGTAGCAGCAACCATCGCTTTGACCAGTATGGTGGTCGCTAACCTCCTGGTTGGTTTGCAATGGGGTGAATTGGCCAGCGTGGGCGCCGGTATTCTCGTCGGTCTGATCGTGGGAGTACTCAACGGCCTATTAGTGGCCCGGTTAGGCATTAATTCCGTCATCGCTACACTAGCCACGTATAGCATAGCGCGTTGGGGGGCTTATCTTTTGGGTACCAAGGGCCGTTCCATTCCGCTGGGCTATGCCGAGGAAAGACCGTTCTTTGATTCGATTGGGCAGGGGAACCTGTTCGGCGTGCCAGTCCCTTTCCTCATCATGGTGGTTATCCTCACCGCCATCTGGTTCTTCCTGGCACACACTCGCTTCGGTCGCGAGTTTCTGGCTGTAGGGGGCAATCCGCTGGCTGCGCTCCTTACAGGTATTAGCGTGCGACGCTACACATTTTTTGCGTTCACCCTGACGGGTTTATGCTCTGGAATTTGCGGGGTGATCTTTGCATCGCGGCTTGCCGGAGGCTATCCGGGAGGCGCCATGGGGTGGGAGCTGGATATCATCACGGCTGTCTTTCTAGGTGGCACAAGCTTGACCGGCGGGCAGGGTTCGATCTTGGGCACCTTTCTCGGTGTGGTAATTATCGGGACGCTGCGCAATGGCATGGCACTGTTGGGTATCGATATCACTGCTCAGAACATTGCCACTGGGAGCGTGCTTCTGTTGGCGATGTTGTATGACCGGCTACGCCGCGGAGGAGCAGAACTATAACACGCGCTTTAAGGCTGATGTAAAGACATCACACCTATCGACGAGGTCAAACTTATGAAGCGTATCGGTATGACTTGGCGGGTCGACCCTGCCCATTGGCAAGCCTACAAGGATATTCACCTAAATCCATGGCCAGAGCTGTTGGAAGCAATTCGCGCTGTGGGTATCCACAACTACAGCATTTTCGCCTTTCCCGACGCACCTAATGGGGGACGCACTCGCGTGTTCGCCTACATGGAGTATGAAGGCGATGACATTTTGGAAGCCTTTGCCCAGCTGGCGCAGACGGAGGTGAAAAAGAAATGGGACACCGAGGTAACCACCTGGGTTTTGCCCGAAGCGTTCGATGGTAGCGGCGTGCAATTTCTGCCTTTGGAGCAGATTTTCTTCTGTCCCTAGCAATCATCACCGGCAAGGGGTCTCCCAGGAGGGGGAACCCTCATACCCGACAGCCGGGGAAACGCACGGTACCTTGTTCAAGCGATTCTAGCACGGGCCAGTCGATCGTAACTCCGATGCCGTCCAGCGCCAGCAGGACGGCTCCCACGACCGGCTCGAAACGCGGCAGTGTGATTTGCGCTTGCGGCGCCGCGGCGGCGATCGTCTCTCGAAAGGGGGATAGGATCAGATCACCCGCTTTGAAGACACCGCCGAAGGGCACTACAGCAAAGCTTTCCAGCGCCATATAGAGGCGTCGGATCACAGCAACTGCCAGCTCTCCCAGTGCTCGCCCGGCAGAGGCAAGGATGTGCTGCGCGGCATGATCACCTTGCTGCGCGGCCCGCACCACCAGAGGGCATAAGCTGGCGATCTCATGGCGCGGCAATGGGGAATTTCCGAGCTTCATCTTGCGCACCAGCGTGCCGGCTCGCGCCGCTTCCGCGCCCGAATCGGCGCCAATGCCCACCAGATGATCCACATCCTGGACCACCATCATTCCACATGAGGCGCGAAAGACCATATCGAGCACATCACGAAAGCCAAAGTGGTCGAAGATCATCTGGGTAAGCAGCGTATCTTCCCCACGGCCATCGTGCGCGCGCAGCACAGCGCGCATCGCTTGCATGCCAATCCAGTAGCCACTTCCCTCATCGCCCAGGACAGCGCCCCAGCCGCCCGCTCCGGCACACTGCCCTTCTTGCGTCCAGCCCCGGGCACTCGACCCGACGCCGGCATCCACGATGACCCCCACCGGTTGTTCGACCCAGTAATGAGCCGCCCAACGGGCTGTCTCCCCTTTGGCAGCTTCTAAAATGCGATGCACGGTCAGCGTGTCGAGCGCTTCATCGATCGCTGCGGCGTCCATCGGCGCACTGATACACAGCGCCTCAATGGGGGTTCCCAGCAGTCCACCCGCCTCGAGCGCTTTTTGCACCGCCTGACGCAACGCTTTTACGGCCAGAGGACGTTCTATGTAATTGAGATCGACTGGTTCGGCACGGCCATAACCGCGCAATTGGCCCGTCTCGTCGGCCAACAGGCAGGTCACTTTCGACCCACCCCCATCCACTCCTAATACATAGCGCATCGCTTTGTTTCCTCTTCCCCCATCATCCGTATTGCCAACTCAGATCACGGCTGGCGCATATGATATTGACTCAGCCGTCGGAGTGCCTCCAGCCTTTCACGGTCGCCCAGCTTGGCACGCTCCACGGCCTGGTGCAGGATTTGGATCGAGCGATCATAAGTTCTGCGATCCACCGGGTAGGGATGCCCATCTTTGCCGCCGTGAGCGAAGGCGAAGCGCGCTGGATCACGAAACGAGGGTTTAGCACCGTGGATGATTTCTGCCAGCAGTGCCAGGGCACGGATGGTCTTTGGGCCGACATTTCGGGCGCCGAGCAGCTGCTCAAAATTTTGCGGTTGCATCTCGTAGGCGGATAGCAATGTGCTGGCGATGCGCTCTGGGTTGATGTCTTCCAGCAGAACGCGGTGACGTTCTGGAAGCTCCAGGTGTTGCAGGCGCTTCAGCTCCGCCAGGTTCTTCCAAGGTTTCTCGAGTGCCAGAGCGACGCTGGCCTGTCGCGCTGCTTCTGACTCCTGGGCGACCATATTGAGCGGCTGCCCGAATGTACTGGTGATGATGCCGGAGTGCGGCTCGTTGACGAACTCGGTGACCCGCTCACTCAGCCAGTGATAGCGGCGCGCCCAGCGGTTGGTTTCGTTCATTCCCTGTTGAATCACCACCCAACGACCTTCGCGGTCGAAAATGAAGCTGTGGTGATAGATCTGATAGCCATCCTGTAAGGCGTTGTTATCCACTTTGGCAGCCATACGACTGGCGTAGACCAGCCTTTCGGGCGCTACGCGTAACTGCGCGGTACGCGCCATAATTTCAGACGGTGTCTTGCGCGACGTTCCACCCTTACCACCTGCGATGAATAGCCCGATGTCGGACGCAATGGGTTTCCATGCCTCTTTCAGGGCACCACACACCACGGTGGTCACACCGCTGGAATGCCAGTCGTATCCTAGAACGCAACCCAGCGCCTGGAACCAGCACGGGTCTGCCAGCCGGCGCATCAATTCCAGGCTGCCATATTCATCCACGATGATGAGCGACAGCTCGCGCGCCAGCCGCACCATGCGCTCAAATAAATAGCGCGGTGCTTTCCCGGTATGAAGGGGTAAGTAAGCGATCCCGGTGCGCACGGTTATGCTTCACCTCAGATAATCGGACAACCGATCTCCACTTTATGGGAAGGATCAGACCGCAGCTCATTGTAGTCCACCTATTATGGGACGCAACTACGTCCGAGATAAAGGGCTGGTTTTAGAGACAGCGGGGGACCCGCGTCGAAAGCGCTTGCTCAACCGCGATCTGGGCTATATGACAGGAGAGGGTGTCAGGCCAGCAGCTCCGGTGGCAATTGATCGGCGGTGGGGAAGCTCGTCTGCGTGCCTGAAGCCTGTACGCTGATCGCTGCGATGTAATTAGCACGGCGCATCGCTTCAGACAGCGCCTTGCCAGCTGCCATGAAGTACGCCAGGCTGCCTATGAAGGCATCACCCGCACCGGTGGTATCGACCGCACGCACCGCGGTCGCCGACACGTAGGTCGTTCCTTGCGCGTTGACCAGCAAGCTGCCACGCTCACCCAACGTGAGGATGACCGCACCGGCGCCGCGTTCCAGCAACACGCGAGCCGCACGTTCCGCCTCTTCGAGGGTGGTCACTGGAAGGCCCGTCAACAGCTCCGTTTCGCTTTCGTTCGGACAGAAGACGTCGCTGAGTTGATAGAGTTCCTCAGGAAGCTCAGGTCGCGCTGGCGCCGGGTTGAAGATCGTAGTCACCCCGGCCTGGCGGGCGATGCGCAACGCGGTCAACGTGATCTCAACCGGTATCTCCAGCTGACATACCACCACGTGAGCACCGGTGATCACGGGTCGGGCGGCTTCGATCTCCTCCGGGGTGAGCAGGTCATTGGCGCCGGTGACAATGATGATGGCATTGTGCCCCTCCGGGTCGACCGCGATCGGCACGATCGCCATTATACCTGGCATCGTTCTGTCGGTGTTGTTCCAGCGCTTCCTGGTGCGCGGGTTGACGATGGGGGCAGTTAAGGGCT
>QEXY01000191.1 GCA_003130875.1 Ardenticatenia bacterium | reverse complement strand
CCCTGAGCGCGGCGCTGCGGGATGAAGATGCGGATGTGCGCGAGGCTGCGGCGCAGGCGTTGGGGAAGCTGGGCGACGCGCAGGCCGTGCCCACCCTGAGCGCGGCGCTGCGGGATGAAAATGCGGATGTGCGCCGGGTGGCGGCGCAGGCGTTGGTGCAAATAGGCGCGCAGGCCGTGCCCGCCCTGAGCGCGGCGCTGCGGGATAAAAATGCGGATGTGTGCGAGGCAGCGGCGCAGGCGTTGGGGAAGATCGTTCAGGCTTGGCCGCTGGCGGAGCCTGGAAAGGCACGCAGGCAGCAACATCGCACCTTGCAGCAGCTTGCCCATGCCTTGCAGAAGGGTGGCCATTTCGGTGAACTAGAGGTCGTCCTGGAGCGCCTGGCGGAGATCGAAGCGGCCGCCGTCGCCTTCGATCCCCTCGCGCCCGAGCAGCCCAGCGGCCTCCGGCGGGTTGGGGGCTGGGTGTTCTGGGTGGTGGTGGCCGGCCTAGTCGGTGCGTTTCTGGTGGTCGTGCAAGAAGTGTTTAAGGACACCTCCAAGGACATATGGGGCGGGTGGCTGGCAGGTCAACCGCTGCCCGTTCGCGTGTCGCTGATGTTTGCTCTGGCGGCACTGATCGGTCTGGGAGGCTGGGCGGCGGAGAGGTGGAAAAAGGCGCAGCCGAAATGAATCATCGCTGCTCCGCAAACCCAACCGTTCACGGGGGAGGTGTGCGCTACCAGCGCACCCCCAGCGCATCCAGCAGCAGGACGATGAGCGGTGCGATGACAATGGCGGGCAGATAGTTGCTCACCCGGATGCGCTTCAGGTTGAGCAGCAACAGCCCGATGCCCATGATGAGCACACCTCCCGTGGCGCCCATCTCGATCACGGCCGGCGTGTCGGCGCGCACGCCCGCCAGGCTGGTGGCGAAGAGGTGCGCCGCCAGGCTCAGCCCGCCCTGATAGACCAGGATCGTCAGCGCAGAGAAGAGCACCCCCGGGCCTAACGAAGCGGCGAAGGCGAGTGAGGCGAATCCATCCAGCAAGCTCTTGATCGCCAGCAGCTGATAATTGCCGGTGAGCCCGTCCAACAGCGAGCCCATCACCGTCATCGGGCCGACGCAGAAGACCAAGCTGGCGGTCACAAAGGCGCGCGTGATGGAATGCCCGCGTGCCGCGTCGTCGGGGCGGCCGAAGCGCGCCTCCAGCCAGCGCCCCAGCGCCTCCAGCCCATCCTCGATGCGCCACCATTCGCCCAGCACGCCGCCCAGCAGCACGCTGCCCATCACGATCAGCAGGTTCTTGCTCTGCAACGCCAGGCTGAAGCCCAACACCAGCGTCACCAGCCCCAGCCCGTTCATAACCGTTTCGCGCATCCGCTCGGGCAGACGGGCGCCCAGGATGGTGCCCAGGCTGCCGCCGAGCAACACGGCCACAATGTTGATCAACGTGCCGGTCATCGCGTCAACACCATACCTTGAGGCGTCCGGGGAGAATTTCGATCTCGATGCGCCGTCCGGCGGTGCACAGCACCTCGCCGTCCATATGGCCCGGCAGGCCACGCAGCCCTTCGATCACCACATGGCGTGCGCGGCGGATGTGCACCGGCTTAGCGCCCACGTGTGTGCCACGCATCACCCGCGTGATGAACGAAGCGACGCGCAAGCGGCTCAGCTGGTCGGCCACGATCACGTCCAGCTGGCCGTCATCCGGTCGCGCGTCCGGCGTCAGGTAGAAGCCCCCGGCGACGCGCGGCCCATTGCACGCCGTCACCAGCGTCACGGCCTGCTGCGGCAGGGTCTCTCCGTCCACGGTGACCCGCACCGGATACGGCCAGCGCCCGTTCGAAGCCAGCACGCGCATCAGCGCGGTGAAGTAGAGCAGAAAACCGCGGATGCGCTTCAGCTTGTGCGTCTCAAGCAGCACATCGGCGTCCAGGCCGATGCCCACCGTGTTGTTGAAGTAATACGTCTTCCCGTCGGCGGTGACGCGCACCACGTCTATGCAGCGCACCTGGCCATCCGCCAGCCGCCGGCACGCTGCCTCCAGGCGAGTGGGAATGCCCACCGCATAGGCGTAATCGTTGCCCGAGCCGGCGGGGAGGATGCCCAACACCGCTTCATAGCCCTCCTCTCTGGCGCGCAGCAGGCCAGCGGTCACCTCGCCCACCGTGCCGTCGCCCCCCATCGCGACAACGCGCTCGTAACCCTCTTGGGCGGCCTGACGTGCCAGTTGGATGGCATCTCCCTTGGCGCGCGTATGCACCATATCGGCGGATACCCCATAGCGGTCGAGGTATGCATAGAGGTCGGCCAGCAGCTTCTCTGCCCGCCCGCGTCCGGCGATGGGGTTGACGATGATCTTGGTGCGCATTGTGCTGATCACGACCCCGTTACATGATTATCGAGCAGCTGTCGGGCTGCGGCGAGCTGTTGCAACACAGCGGCGTGTGCCGTGCCGCCCACCGAGTTGCGCCGTTCCACTGCCCGTTCGCAATCCAGCCACCCTATCACATCCGCCTCAAAATGCGCGCACACTGCCTGGTACTCCTGCAATGGCAATTCTCGCAAAGGGCATCCCCTGGCCAGCGCACGTCGCACCACCTGTCCGACGCGTGTATGGGCTTCGCGAAACGGGACACCTTTCTGCACCAGGTAGTCGGCCAGCTCGGTGGCGAGCATTTCGTCGGTCAACGCGGCGCGCATCCGCTCGGGATGCACAATGAGCGTGCGGATCACGCCGGCCATCACGGGCAACGCCAGCCCCAGGGTGTCCAGCGCGTCGAAGATGGCCTCCTTGTCCTCCTGCAAATCCTTGTTATAGGTGCTCGGCAGCCCTTTCAGCGTGACCAGCAGCCCTACCAAGTCACCGATCACCCGGCCGCTCTTGCCGCGCAGCAGCTCGAGCGAGTCGGGGTTCTTCTTCTGTGGCATCAAGCTGGAGCCGGTGGCATAGGCATCCGCCAGCT
>QEXY01000190.1 GCA_003130875.1 Ardenticatenia bacterium | reverse complement strand
CACGCGCACCCCCACGCCGACGTTGAGACCCACGTTGACGCGTACACCGACAGCCACCTTCACGCCATCGCCTACCCGCACACCGACATTGACGCAAACACCCACGCTGACCCGCACGCCGACACCGACGTACACGCCCACGCTGGAAACTCCGATCAGGGAACAGGGAAGGTGAAAACGGAACGCCATAATCGACACAGCGGATAAACCCAGGAGGAAAAGACAATGAAAGCGAAGAAGATCATCAACGATCCCCGAAATGTGGTCACGGAACTGCTAGAAGGTCTGGTATGGGCCTATCACGGCCGCGTCCGCAAGCTGGAAGGGGTCAATGCCCTGGTGAAAACGGAGCTGCCGCCGGGCAAGGTTGGCCTGTTGATCGGCGGCGGCAGCGGCCATGAGCCTCTCTTCCACGGCTTCATCGGCGAGAACATGGCCGATGGTGCTGCCTGTGGCAACATCTTCGCCGCGCCCACGCCCGATGTCATCCTGGCGGCGACCCGCGCGCTCGACCAGGGCAAGGGGGTGCTCTATCTCTACGGCAACTACGCGGGCGACAACATGAACTTCGACATCGCCGCCGAGATGGCCGCCGAGGAGGGCATTGCCACGCGCACGGTGCGCATCTGGGACGACGTCGCCTCGGCCCCGCCCGAACGGGTGGACGAACGGCGTGGCATCGCCGGCGACCTGTTCGTCATCAAAGTGGCCGGCGCAGCAGCGGCCACGCTGGACAGCCTGGATGAGGTGTATCGCGTCACCGCCAAGGCACGCGACCGCGTGCGCTCGATGGGCGTGGCAGTCAGTGCCGGCTCGCTGCCGGAGACCGGTGAGCCCACCTTCACGCTGGGACCCGACGAGATCGAAATTGGCATGGGGTTGCATGGCGAGGCCGGCGTGTCGCGCGAGAAGTTGTTGCCCGCCGACGCCCTGGTGGACAAAATGATGCAGCGCATTCTGGCCGACTTGCCCTTCCGCCGCGGCGACGAGGTCTGCCTGCTCATCAACGACCTGGGTGCCACGACGATGATGGAACTTTTGATCGTCAACCGCAGGGTGCGTCAGATCCTGGAGCGGGAGGGCATCGCCGTGCACGACACTATCATCGGCAGCTTCTGCACCTCCCAAGAGATGGCTGGCTTCTCCATCAGCCTGATGCAGCTGGATGAGGAGCTGAAACGCTATTACGACATGCCGGCGCGCTCGTTCGGCTACACGCGCGCGTGAGCACCGCAGGAGGCATAGGACACCCTATGGCGAAGACGCACTTAACCATCGTAGAGACGGTTCAGATGCTGCTCCACGTGTGCCACGGGATGCAGGCCAGCAAGGACCTGCTGAGCGAGGCGGACCGCGCCATCGGGGATGGCGACCACGGCGTCGGCATGGCGCGGGGGTTCGAGGTGGCACAACAGAGGCTGGAGAGCCAGCCGGCGACGACGCTGGAGGAGCTGTTCAAGACGGTCGGGATGGCGCTGTTGACCTCGGTGGGCGGCGCGGCGGGAGCCGTGTTCGGCACCCTCTTCCGCGGCGGCGCCCGTGGCCTCGCCGGCCGGGAGCACTTCGACGCCGCTGCGCTGGCCAGCTGGCTGAACGACGGCCTGAAGGCGGTGCAGGAGCGCGGCAAGGCACAGGTGGGCGACAAGACGATGGTGGACGCATTGCAGCCGGCTGCCGCGCGTGCCCAGGAGCTCGTCTCCCTGCCCCTGGAGGAGGCGCTGCCCCAGGTGGCCGAAGCTGCCCGACAGGGGGTGGAGCGCACCAAGGACATGGTGGCCACGGTGGGCAAAGCCAAAACCCTGGGCGAGCGCGCCTTGGGCCACCCCGACCCCGGCGCCCTGTCCACTTATCTCATCCTCCAGTACATGGCCGAGTATGTGGCGGGCAGGAGTGATACCGCGACACCACCATAATTTGGCGTTCGCCCGGCAGCGGTCTATAATGCCTCCTTGATGGATCACATACGCAAGCGGGCGCTTGCGCCGCGCAGGGGCATCCGCCACATCGGGCACTGGCTGCCCTGGCTGATTGCCGCGCTGGCGCTGAGCGCACTGTTTTGGCCCAGCACCATAACCGCGTCGCACCCGGCCTTCCAGTCGGCCCTCCCTTACGAGCAGTCCCCCCTGCCGGAGGTGTTCCCCGTGGAGGAGTCCCCTCTGGAGCCGCCCCCGCCGGTGGAGCTACCCATGCCCGCCGATATGCCGCCCGAAGAGGTGCCGCCGGCGCCGCAGGAGGTTCCACAACCGGAGGTATTCTCCCAAGAGGAGGTGGCGCCGCCGGAGCCGGTTGCCCCTCCACCGGTCGAGATTCCGGCGCCATCCCCGCAGCAGCCCGTGCCGGCCACCCCAGCCGCTCCGGCACGCACACGTCCGGCGTCACCCGGCCTGTTGATCGACGAACCGGTGGCGCAGCCACCGCAGGAAGAAGAGAAAGCGTCCGCACCGCGCATCGACCAGGTCGTGGTCAATTGGACCAAGTTCTGGGACACGGTGGTGCTCTATGTCTCCTATCCCTGGCTGTGTTGTGGCATTCTGCTCCTGCTGGGCGTGCCGCTTGCCTTCCTCATGCTGGAGATCCGCGGGCGGCGCCGTCCGCGCGTGCTCCCCGAGCCACCGACGCGCAAGTCGCAGCCTCCCGATGCCGCGCCCAGGTCATAATGCCCTCCTGAAGCTCCACAGCCCTCTAGATCTCTTCACCACACGTCTTGCCCTCTGTGGCGGCGTCCTGCTGAGCTTCCTGGTGCGTGCTGGATCGCTTGACTTCCAGAGCTTGTGGCGCGACGAAGTGGATGTCATCCGCTTTGCGGCCCAGCCGCTCCCCGAGCTGCTGCGCAACTTCACCCTCGCCGAGCACAATGGGCCGCTCTATTACATCCTGATGTGCGGTTGGCTCCACCTGGCCGGCACGAGCGAGTTGGCGTTGCGCTTCATCGCGCTGGTCTGCGGCGTGTTGAGCATCCCGCTCCTCTGGTGCGTCGCACGTCCCCTGGTCGGGCAGCGTGCCGCTTTGCTGGCAACCCTGTTGGCGGCCATATCCCCGTATCTGGCCTGGTACGCTCAAGATGCCAAGATGTATGCCACCTTTACGATGCTGATCCTGCTGGCGCTGTGGTGCGCAGGACGAGCTCTGCAGAACGGGCAGGTGGTCTGGTGGGGTGGTTTTGTGTTCGCCGCCAGCCTGTCGCTGTACATCCATCTGATGGCCGTGTTGATGATCCCGCTGTACGCACTGATGCTGCTCGTCTGGCCGTCCGCCCCGCGTGGAAGGCGGCATGGGCTGGTCGCATTGGGATTTTTGACATTGCCGTATCTGCCGCTGGCGTTGTGGCAGCTGCCCCTGCTTCTCCAGCCGCATCCCACCGGCCACGCTTTTGTGCCGCTGTCCGATATGTTTGCCCTGCTCTTTGCCCTGCACACCCGTGGCGTGGCGCTGGTCGGCGACTGGCCCGTCTCGACCGCCTTCCTCTTCGCCGTTTTGGTGGGCATCTTCGCACCTGCCATGCGGATGGACGCGCGTGTGAGAGGATCTGCCATCTCTCCGGAAGGCACTTCGCCCTGGCGGGCACGCCTGTTTCTGGCGTTATGGGCCTTCCTGCCAGTGGTGCTCCTGTTCGGAGTGACGTTGCGCCTGCCCCTCTTCCAGCCGCGCTACCTGATCTTCACCCTGCCGCCCTTCCTGATGCTCACGGCACGTGGCATTATGGCACTGGCATGCCTGACACGGCCGGTGGCGCTGGCTCTGTTGGCCGTGGTGCTCGCCTTCAGCGCGCTCGGCCTGTGGGTGCAGGGCACGCAGCCGCTCAAATCCGATTTCCGCGCCGCCGCTGCTTTTGTGGCGCAGCGCTATCAGGCGGGCGAGCCGATCATGTTCCAGGTGCCTTATGCACGGTACACTTTCGATTACTACTTTCCGCAGGCGCACCCAACGCTGGAGGGCCCATGGACGAACGATGGCAAGAGCGCGGAGAGCGTGGTGCAGCTGTTGCGTGAGACCACGCAGGGATATGCCACCCTCTGGCTGGTGGTTTCGGAGAGCTGGCTGTGGGATGAACGCGATCTGACGCGCGCCTGGTTGCGCGAGCATGCCGAGCTGCTTGGCAAGGGCAGCTTCGCCCGCGTAGAGGTGTATCACTACCAGCTGCACTGAGCTAAACCCATAGCGTCATAGTTTGCGGAAGCGCTCTTCCAGCTCCTCGAACATGGAAGCCGCTTCCACCAGCTTGTCGAGGGGATTTTGCTCCTGGCGGAAATAACGGTAGTCACACGGCATAATGTCAAGCGTGCTGATCAGCTCGAGGTGGCGCTTGCGCACCGCCGCCGGCGACGTGCCGTACCATTCCGCGATCTGCTTGAGGGGCACCTCGCGGAAGTTCACCTTGCGCACCGTCAGGTCGACTGCTGCCGCCCATGGCGCCGGATTGCGGACGTCGAGCGGGTGCCGTCCCACCGCAATGCGGTATTCCATCCACATCTGGATGGAGGAGCCGATCATCTCCAGCGGCATGTTGTGCTCCAACATCGTGGTGATCAAGAGTGATTCCACAGCATCCAGCGCCGTCCCGAACAGGCGCTCAAAGCGTTCGACGAGGTCGGGGTCCGATTCCAGACGCAGGAAGCTGCCCAGTGCCTTAAGGGTGCCCTCGTAGTCACCGTAGCGCACCAAGGCGCGTGCCAGGTTGAGGTGATAGTCCGGCTGTTCCGGGTTCATTTCAATCGCTTTGCGAAAAGCAGCGATCGCTTCGTCCAGTTCCCAGTGACGATAATGCAACAAGCCTTCTTCGTTGAATTGGGCAGCCTTGCGTTTGTCCGCGTCGGATGCCATGCCTGCGACCTCGCTCGTTGAGTGTGTCACCGTTCCATTGGAGTTGGAGTAACAACAGGAAGCGGAGGAGCCGACTGGGCGGATGGGGATGCCTCTGGAACACTGACCAGCTGTTCCTCCGCCAGCAGCTTTCGCAACGCGGTGATGGCTACCTCCAGCATCCCTTCATCGGGCTGGCGGGTGGTCAGCCCTTGCAGCCAGAGGCCGGGAGCGTTGATGGCGCGCACCAATGGATGACCTCGATGGGCGGCGGTGAAGCGCAGCAGCTCGTAGGCAACGCCGGCGATGACCGGCACCAAGAGGATGCGGGAGGCGATGCGCGGCACCATCGGCGGCCGTCCTAACAAGGTGAACAAGAGGATCGAGATGATCACGACCTGCAACAGGAAGGCAGTGCCACACCGCGTGTGGGCGGTGGAACGACGCGCTACAGCCTCGACGGTCAGTGCATCGCCAGCCTCATAGGCGTTGATCGTCTTGTGCTCGGCGCCATGATACGCGAACACGCGCCGGATGTCGGGCACAAAACCGACACCCCACACGTAGAGGAGGAAGAACCCCAGACGGACAACCCCCTCGAGCAGGTTGCTCAAGACGTCGGAAGTGATCCAACGTTCCAGCAGGCCGATGAGCAACAGGGGGCCGACGAAGAAAATCGCAACCGCCGCCGTCAGCGAGATGGCGAGCGTCCCCCAGGCAAGCGGGCCTGAAAACTGCACCTCTTCCTCGCCCAGTGCCACATCGGCTGAGAACATCAGCGCGCGCATACCCAATCCCAACGCGTCCCACAGCATCACCAGGCCGCGCAGAAACGGGATGCGCGCGATCCTCCCACTGTAGATGTGGGGGTTGAGATCTTCGCAATGGGTGATGATCTCGCCTTTGGGGTTGCGCACGGCCAGGCACATCTTGCGGCTGCCGCGCATCATCACGCCTTCCAGGATGGCCTGTCCGCCGTAGTTGAAAGGTTTCGCCATGCGTCGCTCCCCATCCTGCTCGTTGCTGCCGATTGTACCCGAAGAGCACAGCGCTGTCAAAGCGATTTCTCCCTCTCTTCTGTGTGGCGGACAATGCATCCCGAAAGGTGAGAACAAAGCATCACCTGGTCGCTTTAGCCGCTTCACGGTAGAACATGGTATAATCCCGCCGGAGTCTAAGCGGCAGAAGGGTATATGTCGCTCCTGCAGACGTTCGCGGTCAGCAAGCATTTTGGCGCCCAGGATGTGCTCACAGACATCAACGTGCAGATCGCCCATGGCGAGCGCATCGGGCTGGTGGGCGTCAATGGCAGCGGCAAGAGCACTTTGTTGCGCATCTTGGCCGGCATAGAAGAGCCATCTGGCGGGCATGTGCAGCGCGCCCGTGGATTGCGCATCGGCTACCTCCCCCAAGAGGTGACGTTGCAGTCGGGCGACGCATCTCTGTGGGAGCACGTGGCAGTGGCCTTCGCTGCGTTGCATCGCCAGGCGGAGGCATTGGGCCGCCTGGAGGAAGCACTTGCTGCCGCGCCCGATGAGGCCACGCGGGCGCAGCTGTTGGTCCGATATGGCGACGCGCAAGCCGCTTTCGAAGCAGCCGGCGGCTATAAGTGGGAACAGCGCATGTGTCGCGTGCTAAAGGGTTTGGGCTTTGATGAACAAGATTACACCCGCCCCCTTGCGCAGTTGAGTGGCGGTGAGCAGACCCGTGCCTATCTCGCGCGCCTGCTGTTGGAAGAGCCTGAACTGTTGCTGCTGGACGAGCCCACCAATCACCTCGATCTGAGCGCCATCGAGTGGCTGGAAGAACGTCTCTTGAGCTGGCGCGGCGCGCTGGTGATCGTGGCCCACGATCGGTATCTCCTGGACCACATCACAACGCGCATCTGGGAACTGGAAGAAGGCCGGGTGCACAGCTATCGCGGCAACTATAGCGCCTATGTGACCCAACGGGCCGAACGCCGTCTCAGACAACAACGCCTCTTCGAGCAGCAGCAAGAATATATTACACGTCAGGAAGACTTCATCCGGCGCACGTTTGCCAATCAGCGCGCACGTTCCGCGCAAGACCGCCGCAAGCGTCTGGAACGCCTGGAGCGTGTGGAACCAGTGCGTGCGGAGCGGCACATCCGACTACGCCTCACCACCGACGTGCGTTCCGGCGACCTCGTATTGGCCACGCACGATCTGGTGGTGGGCTACCGTGCCGGTGAACCTCTGTTTGCGTGCCCGGACTTGGCCATCTATCGAGGCGATCGCATTGCCTTGATAGGTCCTAACGGCGCTGGCAAGACCACTTTTTTGCGGACGATCCTGCAAGAGATCCAACCTTTGCGCGGCCAGGTGCGCATCGGCGCTTCCGTGAAGATCGGCTACCTGGCACAGGCCCATGCCGGACTGACTATGTATCGCAGCGTCCTGGACGAGGTGCTGGCGACCAAGGAGATGACACTACAGGAAGCGCGCACGTTCCTGGGGCGTTTCCTCTTCAGCGGGGATGATGTCCATAAGTCCATCAGCGTGCTCAGCGGTGGTGAGCGCGCCCGTGTGGCACTTGCCCGGCTGGTGCTTCAGGGTGCCAACTTCTTGGTGCTGGACGAGCCGACCGGACACCTTGATATTCCTTCGCGGGAGCTGCTTCAATGTGTCTTGGCCGATTTCGAGGGCACGATCCTGCTGGTCTCCCACGACCGCTTCTTCGTCGATGCGCTGGCGACGTGCATCTGGGCATTGGAAGATGGGCAGCTGAAAGTGGTGCCCGGCAATTATGCCGCCTATCTTGCCGTGCGACAGCAGGATCAAGCCTCTCAAGCAGCGGAGGAGATCACAGACCGCAGGCGCACACCACAGGAATCGATGCAGGATAAACGGCGCGCCGAGTCTGCACAGGAGATACCGCGATTGAGCCCCTATCGACGACAGCGCGCTCTGGAGGAAGTGCAAGAAGCGATTCGCCAGACTGAGGAACGCTTGGCCCATCTGGCCCATGCGTTGGAGGAGGCAAGTCGCACTCGAGCTGTCGAACGCATCGCAACACTGGGACGTGAGTACCAGGCGGCTGAGGAAGAACTGACACGGTTGTTCGATCGTTGGGCAGAACTGGAGGCACTGTGACAAACAAGGAAGCACGCAAGTATGTCATTGGACTGACCGGAGGAATCGCCACGGGTAAAACCCTGGTGCTGCGCATGTTGAAGGAGTTGGGCGCCTACACGATAGACGCCGACGACCTGGCACACATCTTAATGCGGCGCAATGGTCCGCTGTATCAGCCGATCATCACCGAGTTCGGTCGCTATGTTTTGGATGAGAACGGCGAGATCGACCGTGGCAAGCTGGGCGAGATTGTGTTTGCCTCGCCGCGCGCCCTGGCGCACCTGGAGGCGATCACCCATCCGGTCATCATTGCGGTGACACGCCGGCTGATTGACCAGGCCAAGGCTGATGTGGTGGCCATTGAAGCGATCAAGCTGGTCGAGTCGGGTCTGGCCCAGGAATGCGATGCAGTGTGGGTGGTGACTGCTCGGCCGGACGTCCAACTGCATCGCTTGATGACCAAAAGACGGCTGAGCAGTTCGCAGGCGCTTCTGCGCCTTGAGGCCCAACCGGCCCCGGAGGTTTGGATTGCCCGTGCGGACGTCGTCATCGACAACAGCGGGGACATCCTGGAGACCTGGAAAGCGGTCCAGCGTCACTTTGCTGCCATTCCGCGCGCTGTGGTGCCGGCGCCTGAGACGGCACGCGCCGCAGAAGTGAGCATCGCGCCTGAACTGTCACCCGCTGAGCTATTGCGGGAGCTACGCGTGCGCCGCGCCCGACGCAGCGACTTGACGGAGATCGCGGCTTTGATCGCCCATGCTACGCACGGGGAACGCCGGATGGACGAAGCGCAGATGATGGAACACTTCTTTTCCAAGGGATATTTTCTGGCCGATGCCGGCGGGCAGCTGCTGGGCATTATGGGATTGCACACCGAGAACCTGATCGCCACCCTGGACGATTGTATGGTACGCTCTGCCACACTGTGGCCCACTGTGGGCAAGGCACTGTTGGAGGCGGTAGAGGAAGATGCGCGGCAGCTCTCATGTGAAGTGATGTTGGCTTTCTTGCGACCCGAAGCGGGACCGATGGCCACCATTTTGTTCGAGAGACATGGCTTCGTGCGGCAGCAAGTCGAAGATCTCTCGATCAAGATGTGGCGCGAAGCAGCGGAGCAATACGCCGGCGATGACAGCGTGCTGATGGTCAAACGCCTGTTGGACCATCAGATTATGAGGCCGATCTAAGAAGGGACAGCGTTTGAAGTGAAAAGTCCTGAATTTTAAGGTTTTCTCTATTGACAGATTGCCCGGATTATGCTATAGTAAAATTGGAGAGGGTTCCAAGGAATCGGACAGATCACGGAAGCACTAATTCCGGAGCGAGCCCAAAGAATCAATCTTATTACGGTGGTGTCTGGCAACAGATGCCGGCCGTAAGTCGGCAGAAACACGGGGATACCGTGGAAAGCCGCCTCTTGAAGCGTAGCGATACGACTTCAGGAGTAGATTGAGGGGTCGCATAATCCAGGAGAGTGCGGTGGGTCTGGAAGGTTAATTGGGGCTCTCTCCACTTTTTTATCCCACATTTATCTCGGGCGTTCGAACTGCACCAGGTAGGGCAGGTTGCGGTAGCGTTCTCGGTAATCCAGCCCATAACCCACCAGGTAAATGTCCGGCACCTCGAAGCCCACATACGCCAGCTCAATATCCACGATACGCCGTATAGGGCGGTTCAGTAACACGCATACCCGCAAGCTCGCTGGGTCCTGATGGCGCAAAATACCCGATATGTATCGACAGGTCAGACCGGTGTCGATGACATCCTCCACGAAGAGGACGTGTCGGCCGCTGAGTGGCTCGGTGAGGTCTTTGGTCAGGCGCACCACCCCGCGCATCTGTTCTGTGCGTCCGTAACGCGTGATGTCGAGGAAATCGATCGTGACCGGCATACGGATAGCGCGCACCAGGTCCGTCATGAAGAAGATCACCCCTTTCAACACGCCCACCGCGACCAGGTCCTTGCCGGCATAATCGCGCGTGATCTGCGCACCCAACTCCGCAACCCGGCTTTGAATCTGCTCCTGGGTCAGAAAAATGGGGCCGATGTCACTGGGCCAGTCAACTGGTGCTTCGTTCATCTCTGACCCTCTGCCTCAAGGATTACATAGGTTCTGCGCTACATTGATGCAGCCGATGCGGTATGTGGTCGTCCGAGGTCTCGCTAGCCATCCGGCGAGCCACATAGCGCTGCCACCAGCGTATCCAGAGCTAACACGTCTTCCATCTTGCCAGTTTTAATGGCCAGATCTGTGTGAAGCAACCGTGCATAAATCGCCTCCAACTGTGCCAGTGAGAAGTTCATCGCCTGCTGCCGCGCCCTCTCCGCGGCGAATTCTCTGATGCCCGCCTGCTTGGCGATCGTTGAAACGGCCAGGCCCTGGGCGGTCATCTCCTTTGCATGGATGAGGATGCGGAACTGACGGACAATCATGGCGAACAATTTGAGCGGATGGTTCTCAATGGGATCTTCCTCGATGAGGCGATGCAGATGCTGAAGTGCCAGCCGGGCATTCCGTTGTCCGATGGCGTCCACCATCGTCCAGATCTTTGCCTCACCAGTATACGGCACGAGCAGCTCAACATGCTCGCGCGTGATGTGCGGTTGAGCACCTGCTACATAGGTGATGAGCTTCTCGATCTCCGTGTCGAGCAGGCGCATATCGTGGCCCACTGCTGTAGCCAGAGCCATAGCAGCCGAAGGTTCAATGGTGGCGCCTTTGTGACGCACGCGCTGTTCAACCCACTCTGCCAGCTCGCGCTCTCCCACAGGCACCCCGAACGAGCGTGCCTGACCCTGGGGATGTTTCCCCGCCAGCACTAGAATCGGGTGCTTTCCAGGCAGTATCTCATCCTCGACGAAGACCAGCTGAGTGGTGGGGGGCAGGTGGGGCAGATAGTCGGATAATGCCTGTAATGCGACCGGGTCGCCAGGCCCTTCGTCTTGCTTCGGGCCGATGCGGAAGAGATAGTTTTTCACCACCACCAACCGACTGCTGGCGAGGAACGGCAGCGCGTCACACGCTTGTTGGATCTGTGCCACATTAGTGCTCGCCCCGTCCAGGTAGGTGACGTTCAGATCGGTCAGGGAGGCGTCACCCAGCTGCGCTTTCATCTCGGCCAGGACTTCCGAGCGTGTGAGCTCGTCTGGCCCATGGAAGATGTAGAACATTTTGCTCACCCGGTCTCGATGCGATGCACCGGCACCCGGCTGCCTGGCTGGTAGTACACCCGACGGATAGACAGATCGCCCAAATCGGCGGAGGTGGTCAGATAGCGCTCGATCAACAGGCCGATGGGCTGCGCCAGCACAGCGGTCACCGTGGCTGCGAGGATGGCTTCCGGCAGATGAGACCAGCGCCAACGTCCGCGCGGATTGCTGAATCCCAACGTGACAAACACCGCCAGTCCGCTCAACACACCTGTAGTGGCCAGGATGGTGCCGCAACGCGGATGCACCGCGAGCCAGCGTTCCCCCGAACGCAGGCGGGCGAGCGCTTCATGCGCTGCCCGTTCCACCAGGCCCGTATCCACGTTTCCGTAGAGAAGGTAGCCTTTCCAGTCACTGCGCCCAATGAGCGAGATGCCTGGACAGCGCTCGGTGAGGATGTGGATAGTGGCATGTTCCAGCGCGTGGTTGCGTCGGACAGCACGGATCAGAGAACGAAGATCGGATGGGATAGACCACTTCAATGTCAGTGTAGCCCCCATACGAGATTGCCAGCACTCACCTTGTGATTGTACCATCCATGTGCCTCGAGTGCATAAAAACGGAGCGGGAAACAGAACGGCAGAGGAAGGTTTTCCTCTGCCGTCCTATCCAGGTGGAGATGCCGGGAATCGAACCCGGGTCCAGAGAAGCTCGACATAGGCGTCTACAAGCTTAGTCGGCGCCATACTTCTCGCCTGCCGCCTCGTCCGCCGACCGAGTCGACGACAGGCCAGCCGAGGATGAGACTCTCGTCTCCTTTGACGCACTTATCGGCGTCTGTGCGTCGCAATCCGGGCTCCGCGACGTCCATGCATCCCCGCCCGGATGGAGAGATGCTGGACGTGATCACTCACTCTGAGTGATCATTTTGCATCGGCCTACGCCGGCTTACGCAGCGAGCGGAAGCGCGTTGTAGGCAGGTGCGTTGAAAGCAGGTACTTTCTCGGCACTTATTAGTTTTGCCCGATTTAACGAGGTCAGGCGTCTCGACTTGCA
Organism: Ardenticatenia bacterium; assembly: GCA_003130875.1. GTDB lineage: Bacteria > Chloroflexota > Anaerolineae > 4572-78 > NAK82 > NAK82. The sequence continues at coordinate 290 of QEXY01000190.1, read as the reverse complement.
GCCTATGCCCGACACTTCCCTGTCGAAACCTTTCATCCCCCTTTCTACCCATTATATAATAGCGCACATGTGGAGCTATGTCAAGCGGTGAAAGCGAGGGTGTTGAAAAAGTCTCTTGACCGCTCAGATTTTCATAGGAAAATGGGCCAATAAAGTGGGTAACTAAAGAGTTTTTCAACACCCTCGCTTAATGAGGGTGTTGAAAAAGTCCGCTGAAAAGTGTTATGCTGCCTTGGCAGCGCGTTCATAGGCTTCATTCAGCCCGGATGATCCGCCTCACCCGGTCTCAT
>QEXY01000189.1 GCA_003130875.1 Ardenticatenia bacterium | reverse complement strand
GTGGATTAAAGGGCGGATGGAAACGGCCGCCTGCCTCAGGTTCCTCTCACCGCACCGGATTCCGGACGTACACGGCGGATGTTCCCCCTACCCCCACGCCGCGGGGTAGGGGCGACCGGCCGGTCGCCCCTAGCGGCAACCCGGGTGGTTGCCCGCGCGTCGGCCGCCACCAGGCCTGTCCCTGCCGGCCCGCAGCGCCGCAACCCACACCTATTCCACCGGGATCTCCGCGTAGATCTTCGATATGTCGATGCCCTGGCGCGTGCGATAGACGCGGAACCCGACATAGATGCCCAGCGCCAACAAATAGAGCGCACCCATAAAGATCAGCGAACTGGTGTTCTTCCAGCCGATGCCATACAGGTTGTTCGGATCGACCAGCCACTCATACAGCAGGAAGACCAGGAAGCCGCCGAAGATGACCCCGGCGATGGTTATGAGCGGGATGCCAGCCACTTGGTAGCGCGCGATCGGCGAGGCACGGTACAAATCCGGCTTGGTGTACGGGAGCAGGATGGCCGCCACCGTCGAGCCCAGATAGGTCACCGCGATGACCAGCGTCGAGCACAGCGTCAGCGACTGGAAGTTGAACACGTTCCAGGCGAAGAGCGCCGAGATGATCAGCGACGGGATGACCATCAGCAGCAGCGCGTAGAAGGGTGTGCGCGTGTGCGGGTCGACCTCGGCCACCTTCTCCGGCAACAGACGGTCGAACGCGGCGGCGAAGATGACGCGCGTCGAGCTGAGGAACACCGTCCCCGACCAGCCAAACCACCACATGCTCATCGCCAGCAGGACGAGGAACTGGACGACGCGGCTGTCCGTCATGAAGACCGCCAGCAGCGCCGGATAGGGCCAGATGGGCAACGGCGGCGGCTGGTCGGTATAGCCCCAGCGATAGTTCCACCACGCCGCGTTCGCCTTGGTGTAGAAATCCCAGGTGAAGGTCTTGGAGATCAGCAGGAAGAAGACGACGCCCAGCAAGGTGGTGATGATGAGCGCCCAGGCCATGCCCCAGAAGTTGCGCTTGAAATCGGTCGCGCCGCGCACCTCGCCATACAGCGTGGCGCCCCAGTTGGGCCACAGGTTGAAGAAGACGATGTACGGGATCGCCAGGAAGATGGCGGTGAAGCTGCCGCCGAAGAGCGGCACCACCGCACCCGCCTCCTCGCCGGCGGCCATCACCCGCGCATCCAGGTCGGCCGGCTCAGCGCCGAACAACGCCGCATGCCGTTCTAGGCCGGCCAGAAACGCCTCTGGACTGCCCAGCAGCATGAAAGCGAAGACCACCACCAGGCCGGCGATGGCGATGAAGAAACAGATCTTCTGGATCTGCGAATACACCTTCATGCCCAGGGCGATGTAGAAGCTGACGAAGAGACATGTGGCCACCGAGGCGAGGAACAACCCCTCCGCCGTCTGGCTGAACCACAGCGCCGCGTCGGTCGCCCCCAGGATGCCCAACAGCGGCGTGAAGACCACCTGGCGCAGCATGTCGCCGTAGAGCGGCACCCAGAGCCACAGGATGAACCACCAGCCCGTCACCGCCAGGACGAAGCCCAGCCCGCTCCCCAGGATGCGGCTCTGCCACACATAATCGCCCCCCGCGCGCGGCATCACCGCGATCAGGCCAGCATAGACGATGATTTCAAAGATGATGAAGAAGCTGCTCACCAAGAGCACAGGCAGCAATCCGCCCTCGAAGTAATACATCTGGCTGAAGCTATACAGCCCCAGCGTGATCAGATTGATCGAAAAAGTGGCATAGATGAAAGCATCGAAGACCGACCACGCGCGCACCAGGCCGGTCGCCTTGCGCAGGAACAACGTCGTTTCCGCCTCCGCCTTTATCCGTGCCATATTGGCATCCTCCTTTCGGCTCCTAACCTGTGGTCAAGACATAATGCTTCACCCGGCCGCGTTCCAGCTGGATCACGGCGCCCAACAATCGGCCTTGTTCATAGGCGCTCCCCGGATTGATGCACAGGGTGCGCCCCAGGCGCACGCTCCCGCGCGCCTCGTGAATGTGGCCGCACAGCGCGAGTAGCGGCTGGTGTTCCTCGATCAGCCGGCGCACTGCATGGCTGCCGACCGGCACCACCGCATTACCGGCGCGTTTGGGCCGCAGGTCGGCAGTCAGCTCGGGCGCATCGTCCAGCGTGCTGCCGTAGGGTGGCACGTGGAAGTTGAAGATGGCATGGCGCGGATTGGGCAGCTGCGCGACCATCGTGCTCAGGCGGGCATAGAGCGCCTCCTCCGGCTCCTCGCGGAAGGTGTGCCAGGGTGTGATGTTCGTCCAGCCCGAGCTGACCATCGCATGGTGCTCGTCGAGCGGGATCACCTGCCCCTCCGCCAGCGTCACATGGCGCGCGGTGCGGATCAGGTCATCGAGCTGGAACGTGTCGTCGTTGCCTGGCGCCACATAGCAGCGCAAGCTGGTGCCATCCAGCTTGGCGTCGGCGTAGGCCAGCCATTCTTCCAGCGTGCGCAACACCTGAGTCACAAACAATTGCTCCACCCGCTGCGGGTTCGCCTGGAGCTCGGCGAGCTCCTCCGGCGTGGTGACATAGGGATAGTACCCCCGGCTGCGGATGCGCCGCATCATCTCCGCCAGCGCGTCCGCGCCCTGCAACTCCTGTTCCTGTTCGAGCAAGACGACCCGATAGCGCTCGCCCCCCTGATGCACGATGGGCACGATCGCCTTGCCGGTCATGTCGCCGCCCAACACCAGCACGTCCACCCCGTAGAACGCGCCGGCATTGATAAACTTCTTCCAGCAGACTTCCGAACCGTGGATATCGGTGGCGAAGAAGATGCGCGTCAACCCGCCTCCCCTGCCGCTGAAGGGTTGCGCCGCCAACGCACATTTGCCGGCGGGAGCGCCTTTTCATCCTGCAGATCGACGATGTCGATGATGGCAGCCACCGTGTGGTCGACCGGCACGAACTTCTTGGGCAGTGCCAGCGCTGCCTCGCGCCCGCCCAACACACACACCAGCTCGCCCGGACCGGCCTGGGCCGTGGCATCGGCGGCGATCACCGGGTCGCCCTGCGGGCGCAGGTGGCGGTCCAGCAGCTGCACCACCAGGAACTTGACCCCCTCCAATCCCTGGTACTTCTGCGTCGCCACCAGGGTGCCGATCACGCGTCCGAACTTCATGCCTCGCCTCCTCCCCGGCCGGCCAGACGGCCAAAGTAGGTGGTCTGCTGCAGGTTGCGCAACATCTCCTCGTGCAGCTGCGGGATGACCACTTGGCGCACCAGTTGAGATGGGTCGGCCAGGGCATTCACCCCGATCTCCACCGCTGCTTCGACATCCGAGACCGCGCCCTGGAAGAGGCAAAACGCCTTGCCACACAGCCCGTCGGCCAGGCGGATTTCGCGCAGTGTGACCTGGGCGCCCTTGACCCCGGCGTCCGCCGCCTGGATGGTCGAAGCCACCTGGTGCGTCTCGATGATGCCCAACGCCTCGCCCTCGCCCACTTCACGTGCGCCGGCGATGGCCGCCACCACGGCGGGATGCACGTGCGGCAGGAAGACCGTGTCCAGGATCCAGCCCTTGCCCACCTCGCGCCCTTCGGCGAGGCTCTCTTGCACGTCGGCGACCTCGCCGCTGATCAGCACCAGGTACTTGCCCGGCTGTGTCGTGCCGGCGACGATGCGCGCGATGGGTGCCTTCTTCACCATGGCGTCCGCCGCCAGCATCCCGACCGCGATGCTGCTGAATTCGATGAGCGCCAGGGCAGGTTCGAGCTCAGACATGGCTAAATGATGCGGAAACTATCCTTCAGGACACACCGCCGCACGCGCGTGAAGGTGAGCGCCGTGGTCAGCCCCTCGCCCGTCGGGCTGGCGATGGTGAAGCTGGTGAAGCCCTCGCCATCCGCTCCCAGGCCGGCGATGTTGGGGCCGTTCTTGACGAAGATGCTCCCCTGGAAGGCGCGCGCCATCATGCTCAAGTGGTCAATGTTGCGGCTGAACATGCTGGCCGTGTGGCGGAAGCCGTGCTCCGCCTCGACCGCCAGGTCGATGGCCTGTTGAGCATTGCGCACGCGCACGATGGGCAGCACCGGCATCAGCTGCTCGGTCCACACCAGCGGGTGGCGCGGATCTTCCACCTCGGCGATGATCAGGCGCACCTCGTCGCCGGCGTGGATGCCGATCTCCTTGAGCAACACGCTGGCATTTTGGCCGACAAAGCGCTTGTTGAACACACTCTGCTGGCCGGAGCCGCGGTTTTCGGTGAAGATCGCCTTGAGCAGGCGGTTGAGCTGCCACGAGTTGAGCTCCACGGCGCCGAGCGCTTTCATCGCCGCCTTGAGCTGGTCGGCCACGCTGGCGACGACGAAGACCTCCTTCTCGTCCACGCAGATGATGTTGTTGTCGAACGAGGCGCCGCGGATGATGTCGCGCGCCGCCTGGGCGATGTCCGCCGTCTCGTCGACGACGACGGGCGGATTGCCCGGCCCGGCGCAGATGGCCTTCTTGCCGCTGTGCATCGCCTCGTGCACCACCGCCTCGCCGCCGGTGACCACCAGCAGGTCGACGCCGGGATGGCGCATCAGCTCCTTGGCGCTCTCGATGGTCGGCTCGACCACGCAGGTGAGCAGGTCGCCCGGACCGCCGGCGCGCATAATTGCCTCGTTGAGGATGGCGACGGTGTGGGCGCTCACCCGCTTGGCCATGGGATGCACGTTGAAGACCACCGCGTTGCCCGCCGCCACCATGCCGATGGCGTTGTTGAGGATGGTGCTGGTGGGGTTGGTGCTGGGGGTGATGGAGCCGATCACGCCATAGGGTGCGTATTCGATCAGCGTCAGGCCGTGGTCGCCGGTGAAGACCTGCGGACGGATGATCTCGGTGCCGGGGGTCTTATCGGCGACGAGCAAGTTTTTCTGGATCTTGTCCTCGTAGCGGCCCATGCCCGTCTCCGACCAGGCCTCATAGGCCAGCACCTGGGCGGATTCGCGTGCCGCCTGGCGCATCTGGCGGATGATCACCTCGCGGCGTGCCAGGGGCAGGGCGTCCAGCCGGCGGAAGGCCGCCCGCGCCGCGCGCACTGCCTCGTCCACGGTGGCGTAAAGGCCCAGGCCCGGCTGCATCTCCGGCGGTGACGGCGGGGGCGCCAGGCCGTGCCGTTCGCGCACCTGCGCCACGACCTGGGCGACGATCTTCTGAATCTGCTCGGGCTCGAGGGTCATCCGCCGCTCATCCCTTCTGATACACGACCCGCCCGTTGACCTCCCATGTGTCGACGATGCCCATGATGACGGCATCACAGGGGCGCTGATCGGTCAGGATGGTCTGGCGTGCCGAGCTGCCCGTGGCGTACATGACCACCTCTTCGACGCCCGCGCCCACCGCGTCGACCGCCACGACATAGCCCTCGATCGGCTGGCCCTCGATGTTGAGGCGCTGCAACACCAGGAACTTCAGCCCTTCCAGCTTGGGGTCTTTACGCGTGGAGACGAGCGTGCCCACTACTTTGCCGAGCAGCATCACCTTCCTCCTGTGGACCGCTCCGCGGATTGGCGGAGCGGCTGAGGGTCACTCTTGGACACCGCCCAGGCCTAGCTCTTTGCGCACCTGTTCGGTGCGGCCCAGCGGAAGCACCAGGTCGATGTTCGTGTGCGGGCGTGGGATGACGTGGACCGAGACCACCTCGCCCACCTTTTCCGCGCCGCGCACGCCGGCTTCGACCGCTGCCTTGACCGCCGCCACGTCGCCGCGCACGATGGCGGTCACATAGCCGCCGCCGATCTTCTCGTAGCCGACCAGCTCGACCTTGGCCGCCTTCACCATGGCATCGGAAGCTTCCACCATTGCCGCAAACCCTTTGGTCTCGATCATGCCAAGTGCTTCAGCCATGCAACTTCCTCCTAACTCCCTATCGCGTTGTATGTACGATCATATCGGTCGGATGATGTCGGGATGGCCCGTGCCGGACGGGCTCATTCTTTGCGTCCTCCCTCGACCACGCGCCCGGAGACGCTTTCGATGGCGGCCAGGGCGGCGCCGTAGCCGGCCATGATGTCGCGTTCCTCGCCGCCCAGGTAGACACGCCCGAAGGAACCGAAGGCGATGACCTCCAGGATGTTGATCTCGGCGGCTTTCTCCGCCTCGTTGGCTGCCAGGGCAGCGTAGCCGGCCGGGGTGACCTCCAGCACGTAGAGCGTCTGCCCGGCGAGCAGCATGTGGCCGTGGCGCATGCGGTTGATGAGCTGCACCTGGTGGGCATCGACGTGGCGGATGATCTGGCTGGAGACGATCTGGGGCTTCTGGCGGTCTTCCTCGCGCACACCGAGCGCCGCGAGGATGGCGGCGCCGGCGGCGCGCACCTCGGCCTGGCTTTCGGAATGCACCTCCAGAAGGCCGTAGAGGCGTTCGACGATTTGCAAGCCGGGGCGCACTTTGGTGGCTTTGAGGGCGATGTCGGTGATGCGGTTGATCTCGATGCCGGGCGAGATTTCGACCCACAGCGAGGCATCGCCGGGCAAGGGCAGGAAACCGCGTGCCACCGTGCCCAGGAAAGCGGCGTGTTGGGGCTGTAAGCTGTCGAGGAAGACGTAGGTGCGCAGATCGACGCTCAAGACGCTACCTCCGGGAGAGTGTGTTGTTGTGACCGTCCGGACTCATGATTGGGCCAGTCTACAACAAGATGGCGGGCGTGTCAAAAGTCGGCCGGCGGGGCGGATGCCTCTCCGTCGCCGTGCCAGGGCTGGGGCGACCCTGGTGGTTGCCTCCTCACGCGGAAAACTTTTTCACCGCAGCGCGCGCAGAGGACGCAGAGGTTTTTTTCTCCTGTCAATTCTCTGCGCTCTCGGCGATCTCGGCGGTAAAAAAACCATCCCGCGCCGCGACCATCAGGGAGCGGAAAACTTTTTCACCGCAGCGCGCGCAGAGGACGCAGAGGTTTTTTTTTCTCCTGTCAATTCTCTGCGCTCTCGGCGATCTCGGCGGTAAAAAAACCATCCCGCGCCGCGACCATCAGGG